>NZ_MVOC01000006.1 GCF_002043095.1 Mycobacterium sp. AT1
GCGCGGCGGTGGCGTCTGTCGGGTGACTGGTGGATGAGTCGGATGAACGCCACGTCCACCGATCGGGGGACACCGCTGCGCCTACTGGAAGTCGCGCGACTTCGACTTGACCCGAAGGTCGATCGGCCCCAGCCGGTCGGCGACGATGGTGACCGCTCCGGTCGCGTTCTGCACGATGCCGCGGATCACCAGCGCCGACGCCGTCTGCGCCAGCTTGCGGTGCCGCGCCCACACCCCCTTGGAGCACATCACGTTGACCATGCCGGTTTCGTCCTCGAGGTTCATGAACGTCACCCCCTGGGCGGTCGCGGGCCGCTGCCGATGGGTCACCGCGCCTGCGACGAGAACCCGGGTGCCGTCCGGTACCGACAACAGCCGGTTGGCCGGCACGACGCCCAGCTCGTCGAGGCGTTCGCGGAGGAACTGAACGGGGTGACTGCCCGGCGAGACACCGGTGGCCCAGACGTCGGCGGCGGTCAACTCGAGGTGCGTCATGCCGGGCAGGGACGGGACGTGCGAGGAGGACCCGACACCGGGCAACCGGTCGGGACGCTCGGAGGCCGCGGCGCCCGCCGCCCACAGCGCCTCCCGTCGGGTCACACCGAAACAGCCGAGCGCCCCTGCGGTCGCCAACGCCTCGGTCTGCGGCACCGACAGCTGAACTCTGCCGGCGAGGTCGACCAGAGAGGTGAACGCGCCGTGCGACTTTCGGTCCTCGACGATGCGCTCGGCCAACTCGTCGCCGATGTGCCGCACCGCACCGAGACCCAGCCTGACCTCGAGGCCACCGTTCTCCAGCGTGGCGTGCGCCAGGCTGGCGTTCACGTCGGGCCCGTGCACCAAAACCCCGTGCCGACGGGCGTCGGCGACCAACGACTGCGGCGAGTAGAAACCCATCGGCTGTGCCCGGAGCAACGCGGCGCAGAACACCGCGGGGTGATGCAGCTTGAACCACGACGAATAGAACACCAGCGACGCGAACGACAGCGAATGACTCTCCGGGAAACCGAAATTGGCGAAGGCCTCCAACTTCTCGTAGATCCGGTCGGCGACGTCACCGGTGATGCCGTGCCGTTCCCTCATGCCGTCGTAGAACCGGCTGCGTAGCCGCTTCATCTTCTCGGTGGACCTCTTGGACCCCATGGCCCGACGCAACTGGTCGGCCTCGGCGGCGGAGAAGCCGGCGCAGTCGACGGCCAACTGCATCAGTTGTTCCTGAAACAGCGGGATTCCCAGCGTCTTCCGCAGCGCCTGCTCCATCGACGGGTGATCGTAGGTGACCACCTCCTCGCCGTTGCGGCGCCGGATGTACGGGTGCACCGACCCGCCCTGAATGGGCCCCGGCCGGATCAGCGCCACCTCGACCACCAGGTCGTAGAACACCCGCGGCTTCAGCCGGGGCAGCGTGGCCATCTGCGCGCGGGACTCCACCTGGAACACCCCGACCGAGTCGGCGCGCTGCAGCATCTCGTAGACGGCCGCCTCGGACAGGTCGAGCCTGGACAGGTCGACCTCGAGGCCCTTGTGCTCGGCGGCCAGGTCGATGGCGTAGTGCAGCGCCGAGAGCATGCCGAGCCCAAGCAGGTCGAACTTCACCAAACCGATTGCCGCACAGTCGTCCTTGTCCCACTGCAGCACGCTGCGGTTCTCCATGCGCGCCCACTCCACCGGACACACGTCGGCGATCGGCCGGTCACAGATCACCATGCCGCCGGAGTGGATGCCCATGTGCCGCGGCAGATCCTTGACTTGCAGCGCCAGGTCGACCACCGGCTTGGGAATCTCCTCGACGTCGGGGGAGTCCGCCAGACCGTTCCACTTGCTGAGCTGCTTGCTCCAGGCGTCCTGCTGCCCCTGGGAGAATCCCAGCGCCCTGGCCATGTCGCGCACCGCGCTGCGGCCGCGGTAGGTGATGACGTTGGCGACCTGGGCGGCATAGTCGCGGCCGTAGCGTTCGTAGACGTACTGAATTGCCTTCTCGCGCAGATCGGATTCGATGTCGATGTCGATGTCCGGCGGCCCGTCGCGCGCCGGCGACAGGAACCGCTCGAACAGCAACTCGTTGGCCACGGGGTCGACGTTGGTGACGCCGAGGGCGTAACAGACCGCGGAGTTGGCCGCCGATCCCCGGCCCTGACAGAGGATGGCGTTGTCCTTGCAGAACCGGGTGATGTCGTGCACGACGAGGAAGTAGCCGGGGAAGTCGAGCTTGGCGATGACGCTCAGCTCGTGCTCGATCTGGGCGTAGGCCTGCGCGGCCCGCTCCGGTGGGCCGTACCGATCCCGGGCCCCGGTCATCACCAGATGGCGCAGCCAGCTGTCCTCGGTCTGCCCCGCCGGCACCTCGAACGGAGGCAGCTTCGGGGCGATGAGCGCCAACCCGAACGCACACTGCTCGCCCAGTTCGGCCGCGGCCGCCACCGCCCCCGGGTGCCTGGCGAACAGCCGGGCCATCTCGTCTCCCGACCGCAGATGCGAACCACCAAGCGGCGCCAGCCATCCACTGGCCTCGTCCATCGAATTGCGTGCCCGGATCGCTCCCATCGCCATGGCCAGCCTGCCGCGGGTCGGTTCGGCGAAGTGCGCGGCCGTGGTGGCGACGACGCCCACCCCGAACCGCGGTGCCAGGGCGGCGAGCTGGGCGTTGCGTTCGTCGTCGAGGGGGTGGCCGTGGTGGGTGAGCTCGACGCTCACCCGGTCGGCCCCGAACCGGTCCACCAGATCGGCGAGCGCAGCTTCGGCGGCAGCCGGTCCGCCCGCCGACAAGGCTTGCCGCACATGCCCCTTGCGGCATCCCGTCAGGATGTGCCAATGCCCACCGGCGGCCTCGGTCAGCGCGTCGAAGTCATAGCGCGGCTTGCCCTTCTCTCCACCGGCGAGGTGAGCCGTGGCGAGCTCCCTCGACAGTCGCCGGTACCCCTCCGGCCCGCGTGCCAGCACCAGCAGGTGCGGTCCTGGCGGATCGGGCACCTCGGTGCGGGGCACGTTTCCCAGCGACAGTTCGGCGCCGAACACCGTCTGAACGTCGAGTTCCCTTGCCGCTTCGGCGAATCGGACGACCCCGTACAACCCGTCGTGGTCGGTCAACGCGATGGCCCGCAGGTTCAGCCGAGCAGCCTCCTCGACGAGCTCTTCCGGGGTGCTCGCCCCGTCGAGGAAGCTGAACGCCGAGTGGGCGTGCAATTCGGCATACGGGGTGGACGTGCCCGTGCGCCGGTGACCTTCGGGCCGCTCGTAGCTCCCCCGCTTGCGGGACCAGGCCGGGCTGTCCCCACCGTCGCCGGTGGGCTCGGGCAGGCGGGACCCGGCGCGGCGCGGCTTGCTGGTGAGCACGCGCTGCATCTCACCCCAGGTCGACGGCCCGTCGTTCCAACCCATCGAGCCAGTCTATCGAACATCTGTTCGACAGTCGACGCGATGACTTCCCGGCGCCAATCGGGTCATCATCGTCGTAGGAGCCAACCGTGAGGAGACACCCATGACCACGCCCGCCACGCCCCCGGTCGTCGACCAGGACACCTGGCGCACCGCACTCGACGAGTTGCGCGCCAGGGAGAAGGCCGCGACCCGCGAACTCGACGCGATCGCCGCGCAGCGCCGTCGGCTGCCGATGGTCGAGATGCCGGGGTACACGTTGACCGGTACCGACGGACCCGTCGCGCTGGCCGACGTGTTCGACGGCAGGCGCCAGCTCATCGTCTACAACCACATGTGGACCGACGGCGCGGAGTGGCAGTGCGGCGGCTGCACGGGCTTCACGTCACAGTTCACCCGGCTGGAGTTCCTGGCCGCCTACGACGCCCGGTTCGTCATCGTCACCAACGGTCCCATCGAGGAGGCCTTGGCCTACAAGGCCAGGGTCGGCAACCAGATGGACTGGTACTCGTCGTCGGAGAGTTCGTTCGGTGCCGACGTCGGCGCGGCACCCGGCACCGGCTTCGCCGTCAACGTCTTCCTCCGCGACGGTGACACCGTCTACCGCACGTGGCACACCGACGGCCGCGGCACCGAGCAGCTCAGCCACAGCTTCGCGCTGATCGACCTGTTGCCGTGGGGCCGTCAGGAGGAATGGCAGGATTCACCCGCGGGTTGGCCGCAGTTGCCGACGTACTCCAAGTGGCTGGACTCCCCCGACGTCGCCAAGGCCTACGGCAGCGGCTAGCGCAACGGAAAGTCCTGTCCCCGATCGGATTCCGGCCGCGGTCCAAAGTAGCGCCGGTCGCCCTCGTCGATCGCGACGTCGTTGATGCTCGCCTCCCGGCGGCGCATCAGACCGTTGTCGTCGAACTCCCAGAGCTCGTTGCCGTAGCTGCGGTACCACTGGCCGCCGGCGTCGCGGCACTCGTACTGGAAGCGCACCGCAATCCGGTTCCCGGCGAAGCTCCACAGGCCCTTGCGGAGCGCGTAGTCCAGCTCGCGCTCCCACTTGGCCGTGAGGAAGTCGACGATCGCGGCGCGGCCCGTGACGAACTGGTCGCGGTTGCGCCACTGCGAATCCTCGGTATAGGCCAGGCTCACGCGGTGTGGATCGCGGGTGTTCCAGGCGTCCTCGGCCGCCTGGACCTTGACGAGGGCACTCTCCAGGTCGAAGGGCGGGAACGGGGGTTTGGAGTCGTCGGCCATGCCGACCATCATGGCCCGAGCGCTCGTGATCGTGCTAGCCCTCGTCGAGGCGTCGGTGGCGTTCCAGCGGCTCAGTCGACGTACTCGGCGGTGCCGTCGTCGAGCACCACGCGCGCGTTCGAGCCGTCGACCCCGGCGGCCTCGGTGCGGAACACGGCATGCCCGGGTTCGGTGCGCCACACCGACGTCGTCAGCGTCTCGCCGGGGAACACCGGCGAGGTGAACCGTGCGCCGACGGCCGTGATCTTGGTGGCGTCGTTGCCCCCGAGTTCGGCCACCAGCACCCGACCCGCGACCCCATAGGTGCACAGCCCGTGCAGGATTGGCTTCGGGAAGCCCGCGAGGTTCTGCGCGAACCACGGATCGCTGTGCAGCGGATTGCGGTCCCCCGACAACCGATAGATCAGCGGCTGATCCTCGGTCGTCGGCAGTGCGACCTTGGCGTCCGGCTCGCGATCCGGGATCTGCGGGGCGACGGGGCGCTCGCCGGGCTGACCGCCGAAACCGCCCTCGCCGCGGATCACGGCAGTCGACGTCGTCTCCGCCACGACCTTCCCCGTCTCCGGGTCGGTGCCGGTGCCCTTGAGCACCAGGATGGCGTTCTTGCCCTCGCCCTTGTCCTGCACGTCGACGACCTCGGAGGTCACGTTGAGCTTGCCCGACGTCGGCAACGGCGCATACAGGCGAATCTGCTGCGAACCGTGCAGCAGCATGGCCCAGTTGAAGGAGCCCACCTCCGCGGCCGCTGCCCACGCCGGGCAGGCGATGACGGCGTAGGTCGGCAGCACCTGCTGCTGGATGTCGTGGCTGTTCTCGGTGGTGAACGCCAGGTCCTTGGTCCCTGCGCCGACCCCGAGTGCGTAGAGCAGCGTGTCGCGCTCGGTCCACTCGAACGGTTGCGGTGCGGTGGTGGCACCGATGGCGTCGGGGTTGATCGGCATGCTCTGCTCCCTTGAAGGCGGTGGCGGGCTCAGTTCGGACGATAGCGCGACGGTCCCGCACCGCCCACCGAGGGTTGACCTTTGCCGGAACAGGGGTGACCATGACTCGCATGCGCTATGTCGTTACCGGCGGTACCGGGTTCATTGGCCGCCGCCTCGTGTCCGCGATTCTCGCCACGAACGACGACGGCGACGTCTGGGTCCTGGTGCGCCGGGAGTCGCTGTCGCGCTTCGAGCAACTCGCGACGCAGTGGGGTGATCGCGTAAAACCGCTGGTCGGGGATCTCACGTCGCCCAATCTGGGACTCACCGAGGCAGCCGTCACCGAACTCGGAACCGTCGACCACGTGGTGCACTGCGGCGCCGTCTACGACGTCACGGCCGACGACGAGGCTCAACGCGCCGCCAACGTCGACGGCACGAAGGCGGTGGTCGACCTGGCGTTGCGGGTGGGCGCCACCCTGCACCACGTGTCGTCGATCGCGGTGGCCGGCACCTTCCGCGGCGAGTACACCGAGGACGACTTCGACGTCGCACAGGACTTGCCGACGCCGTATCACCAGACGAAGTTCGAGGCCGAGATGCTGGTACGCGCCGCACCGGGTCTGCGATACCGGATCTACCGGCCCGCCGTCGTCGTCGGCGACTCGCGCACAGGCGAGATGGACAAGGTCGACGGTCCGTACTACTTCTTCGGGCTGCTCGCGAAGCTGGCCGTGCTGCCGAAGTACACACCGATCGTCCTGCCCGACACGGGCCGCACCAACGTCGTCCCCGTGAACTACGTCGTCGACGCGATCGCCGAGATCATGCACGCCCCCGGCCGCGACGGACAGACGTTCCATCTGACGGCACCGAAAGCCATTGGGCTCAAACACATCTACCGCGGCGTGGCCAAGGAAGCCCACCTGCCGGAACTTCGCGGTTCGCTGCCAGGGTCGCTGGCGACGCCGTTGCTCACCGCCACCGGACGGGCCAAGATCCTGCGCAACATGGCGGCCACCCAACTGGGCATCCCGGCGGAAGTCCTCGACGTCGTCGACCTCGCCCCGACCTTCACCTCAGACAACGCAGTAGAAGCGTTGCAGGGCAGCGGAATACGAGTACCCGAGTTCGCCTCCTACGCCCCACTGCTGTGGCGCTACTGGGCCGAACACCTCGACCCCGACCGGGCTCGCCGCGACGATCCCGCGGGCGCGCTGGTCGGTCGCCACGTCGTCATCACGGGTGCATCCAGCGGCATCGGCCGAGCGTCCGCCATCGCCGTGGCCGAACGCGGGGCGCGGGTGTTCGCCTTGGCGCGCAACGCCGAGGCACTCGACGACCTGATCGCCGAAATTCGCGAATCCGGGGGCGACGCACACGCATTCACGTGCGACGTCACCGATTCGGCGTCGGTGGACCACACCGTGAAGGACATCCTCGGCCAGTTCGGTCACGTCGACTACCTGGTGAACAACGCGGGCCGCTCCATCCGGCGGTCGGTGTCGGCCTCGACCGACCGACTGCACGACTACGAACGCGTGATGGCGGTGAACTACTTCGGCTCGGTGCGGATGGTGCTGGCACTGCTCCCGCATTGGCGCGAACGACGATTCGGGCACGTGGTGAACGTCTCGAGCGCGGGCGTGCAGGCCAGCAGCCCGAAGTACAGCGCCTACGTTCCCAGCAAGGCCGCGCTCGACGCCTTCGCCGAAGTGGTTGGCACCGAGACACTTTCCGACCACATCACCTTCACCAACATCCACATGCCGTTGGTCAAGACGCCGATGATCGCCCCCTCGAGCAAGCTCAACCCGATGCCCGCCATCACCGCGGACCACGCGGCCGCGATGGTGGTCCGCGGACTGGTGGACAAACCCGCCAGGATCGACACCCCGGTCGGCACGCTGGCCGACATCGGCCACTACTTCGCCCCTGGCCTGTCCCGCCGGATCCTGCACCAGCTGTATCTCGGCTATCCGGATTCACCGGCCGCCCGAGGCGTCACGGCGCCGGCGGAGCACCAGCCGACGCGGCGGCCGAGACGGCCCGCTCGCGTGCTGGGCCCTGGCCTGATGAACCTCCGGACACCGGGACCCGTCAAGCGGGCGGTCCGACTGGTACCTGGCGTGCACTGGTGACGACCCCACCCTAATGTTGACTTCTGTGACAGAAGTCGTGAAGACGGATGCGGACGCGACGACGCGATTGCCCGTCTTCGCCGACGTGGACACGGGTGTGGACGACGCCATGGCGCTCGCCTACCTTCTTGGCAGCGCCGACGCCGAGATCGTCGGCATCGCCTCGACCGCGGGCAACGTGCCCGTCGACCAGGTCTGCGTCAACAACCTGGGGCTTCTCGCACTCTGCGGTGCCGGTGACATCCCGGTGTCCAAGGGTGCCGACCGCCCGCTGGCGACGCCCTTGCGCACCGCCGAGGACACCCATGGCCCGGAGGGGCTCGGCTATGCGCAGTTACCGGCCGGCGACGGCCGACTCACCGACTACGACGCGGCCACGGCCTGGGTGCGGGCGGCCCGCGAACACCCGGGAGAGCTGGTCGGGTTGGTCACCGGACCGTTGACCAACCTGGCGCTCGCCATGCGCATCGAACCGAGCCTGCCCAGGTTGTTGCGGCGGCTCGTCATCATGGGCGGCGCGTTCGACTACCGCGGCAACACCACGCCGGTGGCCGAATGGAACATCAGCGTCGACCCCGAGTCGGGCTCGGAGGTCTTCACCGTGTGGGGCGCGGCGTGGGGATTGGACAAGCCGACGCACATGCCAATCGTGTTGGGGCTCAACCTGACCGAACATGCTGCGATGACACCTGCGATCCTCAGCCGGCTGGCTGCCGCCGCCGGGTCCGCCACCAGCCCGATGAGCGTGCTCGACGACCGAGGCACCCGATCGGCGGCCTCCAATCCGCTGATTCGCGTTCTCGAAGATGCGATGCGGTTCTACTTCGAGTTCCACTTCGACCAGGGCGAGGGCTACCTGGCCCACCTGCACGATCCCCTCGCCGCCGCGGTGGCGCTGGACCCGGACCTCGTCGCCTATCGGCAGGCGACCGTCGACGTCGAATTGACGGGCACCCTGACCCGCGGGATGACGGTGGCCGACTGGCGTGGGCACTGGGGACGACACCCCAACGCGCACATCGGCGTTCAAGTCGACCCGGAGGCCTTCTTCGACCGGTTCATCGCGCGGGTGGGGCCCTTCGCCGCCACCCTGGGGTGAGCGGTCAGTCGTCGGTCACCACGAGGGTGACGTCGATGTTCCCGCGGGTCGCGTTCGAGTAGGGGCAGACCTGGTGCGCCTTCTCGGCGAGCGCCTGGGCGGTGGCGTGGTCGACGTTGGGCAGGGTGACCTCCAGCTCCACCGCGAGGCCGAAGCCGCCGTTGTCGAGCGTGCCGATCGACACCCTCGAGCCCACCGTCGAATCCGAGACGTCCGCCTTCTCCTGCCGGGCGACCAGTCGAAGCGCCGAGTGGAAGCAGGCGGCATAGCCGACGGCGAACAGCTGCTCGGGGTTGGTGCCGTCGCCGCTGCCGCCCATCTCATTGGGAATGGCCAGCTGGAGGTCCAACCTGCCGTCGGCGCTCCTGGCCTGTCCGTCGCGTCCTTCGCCGGTGGCCAATGCCTCTGCGGTGTACAAGGTCTTCATTGCGGTTTCCCTTCGTGGTGCGATCCCTGGTGCGGGCTGGCGGATCTCGTGTGGGGAGCGTCGGGTGGCGCGGTAAGCGCATCGGTGAGCCGTCGCACCGCGTCACGCAGGTCGGCGGCGTCTTGTTCGGTCATGCCGGTGGACGCGAAGAGTCGTTCGGGGATGCACTGGGCGCGGCTCTCCAGGGAGCGTCCGCTCTCGGTGAGGGTGACCTCGACGAGGCGCTCGTCGTCCCGCGAGCGCTCGCGACGGACGAAACCGTTGGCCTCCAGCCGCTTCAGGAGCGGGGAAAGCGTCCCAGAGTCCAGTTGGAGACGTTCGCCGAGCTGGCCGACGGTGACGCGCCCCTTGTCAGTCGTGGCCTCCCACAGCACCAGGAGCACCAGGTACTGGGGGTAGGTGAGGTTCATTTCCGTCAAGGCAGGTCGGTACGCCGCGGTCATCGCCCGTGACGCCGAGTAGAGGGCGAAGCACAGTTGCCGATCAACGCTCAAGACCGCCATGCCATAACAGTAGTCCACAATTCAATTGTGCACAATCGTTACTCGTAGACCCCCTCCAGGAACCACTGCCGCTGCCGGTAGCACAACAGCATCGCCCGGTCGACGACGTCTCCTCGACCGCCCGGCTCCTCGATCAGCACCTGCACCCGCGCCGTGCGCCCCGCCTTGCCCGACTCCTGCGTGTCCCACCACCTTTCGTCGACCGGCCATGGGCCTGCCCACCAACGCAGTCGCCCCGACCTGCCGTCCCCGGTCAGCCGCACCGGATCCGCCGAGAACACCCCCCGCCCCGTCACCCGCACCGGGTTGCCCTCGCCGTCGAGGAGTTCGACCGGATCGTCGAGCAGCACGGCCGGCGACGGTTCGGGAAGCTGACCCGGCCAGGGCTGGCCGGGGTCGGCCCGAGGAACGGGTTCGTCGCCCAACGGCGTGAAGGTGATGCGCTCGGCGGGCCCACGACCACCGCTGAGCACCGGCACCTGCACCGACTCCGGCCCGAGCAGCCCCTGAACGCGCACCAGCGCCCGACGTGCCCGCAACCGGTCGTCGTCACCGGAGGAACCCCACAGCGGCAGCTGCAACGCCGAAGCCGACACCACTTCCACCGGCCGCAGCCGCAGCGTGACGATCGGCCCGCCGAGCCCTGCGGGGCGGCCCTCGCGGCGCCGGTTCAACCAGCCGTCGAGCTGCCAGCGCACCCGGTCGGCCGTGGCGTCCTCGGTCAGCGGTTCGGCGCACCGCCAGACACGGTGCATCTCCTCACCTTTGGCGGTGATCGCATGGATCGCCAACCGCGTACAGCCAACCCCCGCCGCCTCCAGGCTGCGATGCAGTTCGCCGGCCAGCGACCGGCCGGCGAACGCGGCGGCGTCGACCCGGTCCACGGGAGGATCGCAGTCCATGACCGCGTCGAGCTCCGGTGGCGAATCCCGACCCGACGGTCCGCGCGCCGACTCCCCCCTGGCGAACCGGTGAGCGGAGATCGCATCGGCCCCGAACCGGGATGCCACGTCGGTGCGCGACAGTTCGGCGAACTGCCCGATGCTTCGAATCCCCATGCGCCACAACAGATCGGCCAAATCGTCCCGGCCGGGCGCCGACAGACTCGGTTCGGTGGCCAGCTGCCGGATCGACAGGGCGGCCAGAAAGCCCGCGTCCCCACCGGGTTCGACGATGTACCCGGCGCGAGCGGCGAACACCGCGGTGGCCAACTGGTCGGCGATGCCCACCTGACACTCCGCGCCCGCCGCGGCGACCGCGTCCACCAACCGCTCCGAGGCCGACTGCTCCGACCCGAAGTAGCGGGCCGCGCCCCGCACGGACAACACCAGCAGGCCCGGCCGCAACACCTCCGCGCGTGGCACGACCTCGTCGACGGCCGCCGTCACGCCTTCGAAGTGCCTGGCGTCACGTCCGGGATCGGCGGTGGCCACGTGGACACTTGGGCAGCGCGACTGAGCCTCCCTGCGACGCAGACCCCGGCGCACACCAGCCGCACGAGCCGACGCCGAACACGCCACCACGCGATTGGCCAGTGTGACCACGACGGGATCGGTCGCCGGTAGACCTGCCGCGGCCGCTGCCGCGACCGCAGGCCAGTCCATGCACCAGATGGCCAGCACTCGGCCTGGCACGTCATCCCCCCACTACTCGAGCGAGACCAACGGAGCGGCCGGAGGCCCTGGTGGCCAGTCGCACCCGGCTTATCCGTCCGCATCCCGGGGTGGGGGCACCGGCGCCCGCACCCGCCACCTCGAAGCCACAGACCCTCGACTCCAGTCGAGCCGAAGCACCGTGCCAGTCGCCGTCGACGACAAGCAGAGTGCAACCCTTCTGTCGCGCCCTGGCCGTCACCGCACGCGCCCTCGTCGGCGCGACCGACCGTCCGCCAAGGCCGAGCACCACCAGATCCAGCCCGTCCATCAACACCGCGGCCACTTCCACCGGATCGGCACCGGGATCGGGGATCACCGCGAGCCTGCTCAGATCGGCACCCATCTCGACGGCAGCAAGCAGACCCACCCCGGGCTGCCCAACGATCGCCGCGTGCCCACCCGCCGCCGTCACCGCAGCCACCAATCTGAGTGGCAACGACCGGGCTCCCGACAACACCGCCACCGAACCCCGGGGCAACGAGTCCGGCAGCAGTTCGGACAACGATTCCGGTACCGGTAGCAAATTTTCTCGAGCCGGAATCGAGGTACGCGACGGCATGGATCCGCGGTGCGTAGGACCCGCCGAGGTCGACGCCCTCCCGGACACCTCGGCCATCTTGCGTCGAAGGTGTTCCACCTGCTCAGCACGGCTTTTCCCGGCCTGAGTCACATCCATCACGACTGCCACGGGAACACCTTGCGCACCATCCGACTCGATCCCTCGTTCGAAAATATGTTCGATTGAACGAGTAAACACTCACCCACCGACACCGTCAAGCGGGTCGGGCTCACCGGCAGGCCCCTGTACGCCTCCAGTGAAATACCCGGGTGGCAGTCCTCGGGGTCGGCTAGAGTTTGGTCACCGGAACCCGCTTCGGAATGGGACTGGTGCGCGCGTCCAGCACCAGGGACCGCGCGGAATCGCCTCGCGATTCGCCGAAGGACAAGCGTTGGCAATTCGGGGATTAGTAAGGACAGCATCATGAGGTCACATCGCCTGGCTCGCCGTGTCGCGGCCTACGCAGGAGGTGCCGCCGTCGTCGCGATGGTCGGCCTGACGGCAGCGTGCGGCGGCAGTTCGGACAAGGCCCCCGAGACCACCACCCCCTCGACGACCACCGCGCCGTCGTCGTCGTCGTCGGCCCCCTCGGTGACACCCACCGAGAAGTCGATCAACCCCACGGGTGGCAACCTGTTCACGCCCCCGGTCAAGGCGCCGCCCGCGCCGACGGCGATCCCCGGCGACAACTGACATTCCGTCCGTTCGCGAATCCGGCGCAGGACCGTCCCACGACGCCATGCCGTCACCGACTCTGACAGCACCACGGACCAGGCGCTCCAACGCCTGGCCGTGGCTGTTGCCCGTCATCATGCTGGCCGTTCTGGCACTGGCCTCTGATCTTCGGATCACGCCGGACACCGGACGGTCCAACGTGATCGACGGACCCTTCGCCTCGTTGTTGGCCGCGTCGACCGATCTGGGACCGGCCCGCGGCGATCACGTCCAACTCACCGCGATGTTGCGCGACGACCGTCGCCCCGACGCGCTGATCAGCTGGGCGAGGCAGCACGGCCTCTCCGTGCAATGGCGTACCAGCGACGGCTGGGCCGTCGTGGAGGGCGCTCCCGACCGCGTGGCAGAGGCACTCGCCGTCGAGGTTCACGACTACCGCGGCCAGCGCGGTCAGGAGTTCTACGCATCACCGCAGCAGCCGGAGGTGCCGACTCCGCTACGGGACGAAGTGCAGCAGCTCGGCCGAATCCTCAGTTACACACCGCATCACGAATCGCGGCCGGACATCCTGCCGCTCGACGTCCCCGACCGCGGACTGACGCCCACCGCCCTGCTCAACACCTACAACGCAGCGGGCTTGGCACGCAGCGGATTCACCGGCAAGGGCACCACGATCGTGATCTTCGCGTTCAACGGCTTCGCCCAGTCCGACCTCGACACCTTCGCCGACCTCAACGGCCTTCCGCGGTTCACCCCGACCGTCGTCGGCGACCAACTGAAGGAGCCGTACGGCGAGACCACGATGGATCTCGAAGTCGCCCATGCGATTGCGCCCGACGCCAAGTTGGTCGTCGTCAACGCGCGACCGACCGTCGAGGGCGACGGCGCGTTCCAGAAGATCGGGCAGATGCTCGAGGACACCAATGAGCAGTTCCCCGGTGCGATTTGGAGCCTCTCGATCGGCTGGGGTTGCGACAAGCTGCTCACCGCAGCGGATTTGGAGCCGGTGCGCTCCGCGCTCGCCGACGCCCACGAGAACGGCACCACGGCATTCAACGCCAGCGGCGACCTCGCCGGGCTGGAGTGCAAGGGCGGTGACGACTGGGACTCCCCGCCGGGACCGGCCGACGTCGGGCTGGATTCCATTGCGTCCCTTCCCGAGATGACCAGCGTGGGCGGCACCACGCTGTCCACCGACGCCGAGGGCAGGTGGCTGGCCGAGCAGGCCTGGTTCGACGTCCCGCTCTCCCAGGGCACCGGCGGGGGCGTGTCGACGCTCTTCGACCGGCCTCCGTGGCAGCAGGTCGCGTCGGGACAGATTCCGGCCGAACGCAATACGGGCAAGCGACTGACCCCCGACATCTCCGCCGTCGCCGACCCGTTCACCGGGGTGAAGATCGTGCTCAACGGCGACAACGTCGTCGGCGGTGGCACCTCGCAGTCGGCCCCCATCTGGGCGGGGCTGACCGCGGTGATGACCCAGTTCTTGAAGGAGAACGGCGGTCACGAGATCGGCGACATCAACCCCCTGCTGTACCGCATCGCGCAGGGCGCGCCGCTGCCCGCCTTCCGCGACGTGACGTTGGGCGGCAATGCCGTCGACACCGCGGGGCCGGGTTACGACCTGGTCAGCGGACTCGGCACCCCGGACGTCGACAACCTCGCCCGCAATCTGCTGACCATTCAGAGGATCGCCCAATGAGTACCGAACCGGACACCGACGGCCCCACCCCGGGAATGGTCGAGTGCCGGGTATGCAGGACCGAGGTGCCCGAAGGCGAGTACTGCGGTCTGTGCGGCATTCCCCTCAGCGAGCACCGCGCCGACGGGCCGGGGTGGTTGCGGGCCACCGCCTACAGCGCCTCCCCCGGGGAACACCTCTTCCGACCCAACGTCGTCAGCTCGCTGTTCCCCCACCTGTCCCCCAGTTCACGCATGCCGTTCCTCGTCGGCCTCCTGGTGATCCTGGCTGCCCTGGTGGCCACCAGCCTGTTCCGGTTACCGGCGGCGTTGATCACCGTCGCCGCTCTGGGTTTGCCCCTGCTGTTCCTGATCTACCTGCAGGAGTCCGACGTCTACGAGGACGTCCCCACCGGAACCCTGGTCGCCACGGCAGGTTTGGGCATCGGCCTAGGCGTCGGATGGGTGCTCTTGACGGGCGCCGTCGTCGCGCAGGCCTACGACGTAGGGCTGGGGTTGGGCATCGCCGGATCCCGCATCTTGCGCGACGGGCTTGGCGTCCCCATCGGCGGGGTGGTGCTGATGCTCGTCCCCGCCCTGGTGGTGAGATTGGTGCGACCCGGTCAGCGAGAAGCCCTCGACGGCTTCGCCATTGGCGCACTCGGTGCCTTGATGTTCACCGCGGCGGCCCAGATGACCCGGTTGTCACCGCAATTCGCGGGCGGCATGATCGCCAGGTCACGGCCGATGAACGGATTGATCGTCGAGGCGGGCATCCGTGGGGTGGCCGTGCCGCTGACCGCGGCCGCCGTCGGCGGTCTGATCGGCACGGTGCTGTGGTTCACCCGCCCGGAGAACAAGAAGCACCAGCACCGCCACTACGTCCGACTCGTCGTGGCCGTGTTCGCGCTGGTGATTTTGGTGCTCTACGCCGGCCTCGGCCTGGTCGACGTGGCCAGGATGCCCCAATTGCTGCAACTGACATTGCATCTCGCCGTGGCGGCGGCCGCGCTACTTGCGTTACGGGTCGGGCTGCATCTGGCGCTGCTGCACGAAGCCCACGACGAGATCCTCTCCGATCAACCGTTGCTTTGCCAGCACTGTGGGCACGTAGTACCCGACATGGCGTTCTGCGTGGCCTGCGGCGCGGCCACCAGGGCGTCCTCACGATCGTCGCGGCAGGCCCGGCGTGAGGTCAGGCCGGTCCGGGTCGACACCGAACCGGGGACGGACGACGCGTGACGACGATCGTCCAGGGCTACTCGACGCACGCGGGCACCTACACCGCGCCGGCGCTGCACAAGACCTCCCACCGTCGGCTGCTCGTCGTCTGGGTGGCGGCCATCGGCCTGGTCGCCGCCGGCCTCGTCGTGATGTCGGGCGCGATCGAGAAGCCGTCGGCTCGGTACGTATGCCCACCCGACTGCGGGCGACCGCCGCTGGGACTGCCGGTGACGATCAATCCCCGGTTCACCGCTCCGGACGGGTCGTTCTCGGTCGCCTACCCCGCGGAGGGTACGGCCTACAACGTCACCGCAGGCGATCGCGGCATCACCGCCGACCTGCTGGCCGGTGACGGCGGCACCATGCGCCTCTTCAGCGAGCCGGCCGACGGCCGTACCCCGCAACAGATCGCCAACCAGCTGGTCAAGGCGACCTTCCCAGACACGAAGATGGCGTACGAAATTCCGAACGCGATGGTCGGGTACCAACCGGGCTACGGGCTGGTCGCCGACTGCTGGCCGCAGGGCTCCAATGCGAGCTACAGCCGGATGCGGTTGGTGGTCATGGTGGCCGTGAAGAACGATCTCGCCTTGGTGGCGGGGGCCGTGGGTCCGTACCACGCGTTCGGCCCCGACTTCGGGTCGGGGAAACCGTCCGCGGCAAACTTGCAAATTGCCCTTGACATGGGCAAATACGTCAACAGCTTCCATTGGCGCGGCGACCCGCTGCGCTGACCGACACCCTCTGCGCACGTGTGAGCCGGATTTCCTATGCACGAATGGTGACATTGACAAATGTCACCAATCGCTGTTGTACTTTCGGTTGTGACGACCAACACGATGCCAACGCGGGGTTCCCGCCGATCGCGCGCCGCAGCCACGGTGAGTGGCCTGACGCTGCGACAGATCAGCGCGGTTCTGCCGCCCGAACGGGCGTGGGGATTGTGGGCGTCGCGCCGGATCGTCGAGCGGATCATGGACTCCTTCGGCCCCTCGCTCGCCGGCACCGACGTCGAGAACGTCGACGTCCGCCTGCCCGACGGCCGCCGCGTCGTCGGCGAATGGGTGCGGGGCGCCGGAGTGACGACCACCGCCACCACCCAGTGCGTCTACTTCCTGCACGGCAGCGGCTTCGCGCTCTGCTCACCCCGCACCCACCGCAGGCTGACGGCCTGGCTGTCCCGACTGACCGGGCTCCCGGTGTTCTGCCTCGACTACCGCCTTGCCCCGCGGCATCGCTTTCCCGCTGCCGCCGTCGACGCCCGGTCCGGATGGGACTGGCTGTGCACCACGCAGGGCTTCGCGCCAGACCGCGTCGTCATCGCCGGAGATTCGGCAGGCGGACATCTCGCCGTTGACCTGTTGCTGCAGCCCGACGTCGCGCATCCGGCCGGTCTCGCGCTGTTCTCACCGCTGCTCGATCTGACGTTCGGACTGGCACGCATGAGGGAAGAACTGCGGCGAGATCCCGCGATTCGCGCCGCCGACGCCGCGAAGCTCATCGAATTGTATTGTGCTGGAACGGATCTCACACATCCCCGACTCACCCTCGACGTCGCGGGTGGGCGACGGATGCCGCCGACGCTGGTGCAAGCCGGCGGGGGCGAGATGCTCGTCGCCGACTCACGGCGATTGGCGGCCGACATCACCGCCGCGGGTGGTGACTGCGAGCTACAGGTCTGGCCCGATCAGGTACACGTCTTCCAGGCGCTCCCCAAGCTGACCCCCGAGGCCGCGCCCGCGATGCGGGAGGTGGCGGCGTTCATCGGAGAGTCGTTGCGCGGCAATGTGATCAGCCGGGTGGCAGGGTGAATGTCTTCGGCTCCTCCCCCAAGCGTAGCCATGGGGCGGCGGCCGTCATCACCGGAGCGGGCAGCGGCATCGGCGCCGCGTTCGCCACCGAACTCGCCCGCCGAGGCGGCCGGATCGTGTGCAGCGACGTCGACGAGGGGTCGTCACAAGCCACGGCCGACGCCATCGTCGCCGCGGGCGGCCAGGCCACCTCCGTCCGTTGCGACGTCTCTCAGCTCGACGACGTCCGGCAGCTGGCCGAGGTGGCCCAGTCCTGGCTCGGAGGTCCGCCGACGCTGGTGGTCAACAATGCCGGCGTCGGGGCAGGCGGTGCCGCCATCGGCGACGTCGAGATGGACGACTGGAAGTGGGTTCTCGGCATCAACCTGTGGGGCCCGATCCACGGCTGCCAGGTGTTCACCCCGATTCTGCGGGCGGCGGGCCGGCCCGCTGGGATCGTCAACGTCGGGTCGGCCGCGGCGTTCGGCGCGGCACCCGGCATGGCGGCATACAACGTCAGCAAGGCCGGTGTGCTGTCACTGTCGGAGACCCTGGCCGCCGAACTGTCCGGCACCGGGATCAACGTGACGGTGCTGTGCCCGACGTTCGTCAAGACCAACATCGTGCAGGCGGGGCGGATCTCGGCACAGTCGACGCAGTTGGCGGACAAGCTGATGCGCTGGACCGGCTTCTCCCCCGAGCGCGTCGTCCGGGCCTGCCTGGACACCAACGACCGCGGCGGCCTGTACTGCATGCCGCAGCCCGACGCCCGAATCGGCTGGGGCATCAAACGATTCACACCGACGGTGTACACCCGTGCCGTCGGACTGACCAATCGCGCGACCACTTAGGAGACCACCGTGGCAATCGACATGGATGCAATGCTGGAGAAGATCAAGGACCGGCAGTGGGCGCTCGCCGACATCGACTGGGACGCACCGGGAGCCGAGACGATCAGCGACGAGTTCCGGCCCAAGCTCAAGGCGTTCATGGCCGACCTGTGCTGGATCGAGAACGTCGGTGCGCGCGGGTTCGCCGCGCTTGCCAAGAAGGCGCCGACGCCCGTCCTCGCCGAGATCTACCGGTACTTCCACGCCGAGGAACAGCGGCACGCCAACGCCGAACTCGCCCTGATGAAGCGGTGGGGCATGCTCGAAGACGGTGAGATGCCGGAACCGAACATCAACATCCGGTTGGCCATCCAGTGGCTGGACAAGTACTCCGACGACATGTCACTGTCGATTCTCGGCACCGTCATCCCGATGCTGGAAGTGGCTCTGGACGGCGCGCTGCTCAAGTTCCTGCTCGAAGAGGTCCACGATCCGGTGTGCCACCAGGTGTTCGAGAAGATCAACAACGACGAATCCCGGCACATCGCAGTCGACTTCGACGTACTCAACATGATCGGCAACGCGACCGCGCGCCGGCTGGCCATCCAGTTCGTCGGCAACGTCGCCTCGCCGGGAGTGATCCTCGGCATGCTGATGTACGCGCCCCTGCTCAACCGGATGCGCAACAACATCGTCGAGATGGGCTTGGAGCCCGAGCGACTCTACGACGCCATGAAGCGGTTCCGGAAGATGGGCGAGCGCGCCGAGTTCACCCGCCGCGTGCCGACCTACCAGCTGCTGAAGTTCCACTCCAGGCTCGTGGTCAACCCGAACAACCCGTACCACTACCTGGCGAACTCGATGGTCTGGCTGTCCGACCGCTACCCGAACAGCTTGCTCAGCCCCATCCCCACCTGGTTCAAGGAGCTGACCTATGAACCGGCAGCCTGAGGTGCACGTCTACGACACCCTGATCGTCGGCACCGGGTTCACCGGTATCGGTACGGCCATCAAGCTGACCCAGGCAGGCGTCGACGACATCGTCATCGTCGAACGCGACCAGCGGGTCGGCGGCACGTGGCGGGACAACACGTATCCCGGTGCGGCATGCGACATTCCGTCGCTGCTGTACTCGTTTTCGTTCGTCGCCAACCCCACCTGGTCGCGGGCGTACTCCCCCGCCGAGGAGATCCGGCTGCACATCGAGGACATGGTCGACCGCTTCGACCTGAGGCGCCGGATCGACTTCGGCACCGAGGTGAGCGGTCTGGCGTTCGACGAGACCGAGGGCGTCTGGGACGTCCGAACCACCGGACGCAAGCGCTACCGTGCCCGCACGGTCGTGCTGGCATCCGGTCCGCTGCCGGATCACAGGTGGCCCGACGTCCGCGGAATCGACACCTACGAGGGCCACAAGATTCACAGCGCCCGCTGGGATCACGACTACGACTTCACCGGCAAGCGCGTGGCGGTCGTCGGGACCGGGGCCAGCGCCGTGCAGATCGTGCCGGAACTGGTCAAGCAGGCCGCATTCGTCAAGGTGTTCCAACGCACGCCGGGCTGGGTGATCCCGCGGCTTGACGTCGCCACCCCCGACCGGGCCCAAGAACTCTTCGCGAAAGTGCCTGCGGTGCAACGCGTTGCCCGGCAGGCGTTGTTCTGGGGGCACGAGGTCAGCGCCACCGCGCTGGTCTGGAAGTCACCGTTGAGCGGTCTCGTCGCCCGGCTCGGCAAGGCGCACCTGCATCGCCAGGTGAAGGATCCGTGGCTGCGCAGACAGCTGACGCCGGACTTCACCCCTGGCTGCAAGCGCATGTTGGTCTCCAGCGACTACTACCCCGCCCTGCAGCGCGACAACTGCAAGCTGATCGACTGGCCGATCGCCACCATGAGCCCGGTGGGCATCCGCACCGGCGACGGCATCGAGCATCACCTGGACTGCGTCGTGTTCGCGACGGGGTACGACGTCCACCTCACCGGCCCGCCGTACGAGGTGACCGGGCTCGACGGACGATCGCTCGCCGACGAGTGGACCCGCGGCGCGCAGGCGTACAAGAGCATCAACGCCAGTGGCTACCCGAATCTGTACTTCATGACGGGTCCCAATTCCGGGCCGGGGCACAATTCGCTGCTGGTTTTCGTGGAGGGCCAACTCGACTACGCCGTCGCGGGAATCACCACCATCCTGCGCGAGAACTTGCGCTACCTCGACGTCCGTGCCGACGTTCAGCGACGCCACAACGAGCAGCTTCAGAAGCGTTTGACCAAGACGACGTGGATGAGCGGGTGCAGCAGCTGGTACCTGACGGCCGACGGATTCAACGCCTCGATGTACCCGGGCTTCGCCACACAGTATCTTCGACAGATGCGTGACTTCCGGTTCGGCGACTACGAAGCAATGCCGGCGGGTAGCAGACCTGCCGTGAGCATAAGTTCGTCGGCCTGACATGCCGCCCGCCAAGCCGCCGCGGCAACAAGCGGGCGCCATCTCGACCATCCTCAACGGGCTTCGTCGGGCACCGCGGCAGATCCGGCGGGGCTCCCGCGACGTCATCGAGAACGCGGTGTCGCAGCTGTTCGACGCCGCAGTGCAACCCCACGGCGTCGCGGGGTCCGGCGAGTACCGCATCGAAGAGCTCGCACGCCTGGCGGGCACCACCACGCGCAACATCCGCGTGTACCGCGACCGCGGCCTCCTGCACCCGCCGTTGCGTGTCGGCCGCATCGCGCTGTTCAACGACACCCACCTGACCCGGCTGCGCCTGATCACCTCGATGCTCGACCGCGGCTACAACATCTCGCACGTGCACGAGATGCTCAGCGCCTGGGAGCAGGGCAAGAACCTCGGCGACATGCTCGGCCTCGAGACCGCGATCGCCGGTAGCTGGGCGTCGGAGAAGCCGGACCGGATGTCGGTCGCCGAGGCAAGGCAGCTGGTCGACGACGACGCGGGCTTCGACCGGATGGTCGGCCTCGGCGTCATCACCGTCGACGACGACGTGGCAACCATCGTGCGGCCCAAGCTGATCGAGGCCTTCAACGAGATCAGGCAGTACGGCGTCAGCACCGACAAGCTCATCGACATCCACGAGCAGACCGCACCGCTCGTCGACGAGATCAGCGAAATCCTGGTGCGCGCCGGAGTCGAGCACGTCCTGACGCGGATCAATCCTGGTGCCGCCCTGCCGCCGGATACCGAAGTGGCCGAACTGATTACGATGCTGGTGCGGTTCCGCACGCAAGCCGTCGCGGCGGTGTCCGCGACACTCGCGTTCTCGATCGAGTCGACGATCGAATCGTCGGTGAGTCAGATCCTCGGCGACCTCATCGCCAAGGAAGCCGACGAGGAGCCCCATCACCCCCGCGAGCAGACGTAAAGGGCCCTCAACTGGGCACTTTCAGGGCCGTTTGCGACTGCTCGCGGAAAGGCGCGGGGACTACTCCCACTCGATGGTGCCGGGGGGCTTGCTGGTGACGTCGAGGACGACTCGGTTGACCTCAGGCACCTCGTTGGTGATCCTGGTCGAGATCCGCTCGAGCACGTCGTACGGAACACGGGTCCAGTCGGCGGTCATCGCGTCCTCACTGGAGACGGGCCGCAACACGATCGGGTGACCATAGGTTCGCCCGTCACCCTGCACGCCCACCGACCGGACGTCGGCGAGCAGCACCACCGGGCACTGCCAGATCTGGTTGTCCAGCCCGGCCGAGGTGAGCTCCTCACGGGCGATGGCATCGGCCCTGCGCAGAGTGTCCAGCCGGCTCGCGGTGACCTCGCCGACGATGCGGATCGCCAACCCGGGCCCCGGGAAGGGTTGGCGCCCAACGATTTCCTCGGGGAGGCCAAGCTCGCGGCCCACCGCCCGCACCTCGTCCTTGAACAGCAGCCGCAGCGGCTCGACGAGCTTGAACTTCAGGTCGTCGGGCAGCCCCCCGACGTTGTGGTGGCTCTTGATGTTGGCCGCACCCGTCCCGCCGCCGGACTCCACCACGTCGGGGTACAGCGTGCCCTGGACCAGGAAGTCGACCTCGTCGCCGCCGTCCTCGACCAGGGTCCGCACCGCGCCTTCGAACGCCCGGATGAACTCCCGGCCGATGATCTTGCGCTTGCCCTCCGGGTTGGTCACGCCGGACAGGGCCTCGAGGAACCGTGCCTCAACGTCGACGGTGACCAGGTTGGCGCCGGTGGCGGCGACGAAGTCGCGCTGCACCTGGCCGCGCTCCCCGGCGCGCAGTAGCCCGTGGTCGACGAAGACACACGTCAGCCGGTCGCCGACGGCGCGCTGAACCAAGGCCGCGGCCACCGCGGAGTCCACGCCGCCGGACAATCCGCACAGGGCCCGGCCGTCACCGATCTGCGCGCGAACCTGCTCAACCAACGCGTCGGCGATGTTGGCCGCCGTCCAGGTCGAATCGATGCCTGCGAACTCGTGCAGGAACCGACTCAGCACCTGCTGGCCGTGCGGACTGTGCATCACCTCGGGGTGGTACTGCACGCCGGCGAGCCTGCGCGCCCGGTTCTCGAACCCCGCCACCGGTGCACCGGCGCTGGTCGCGACGACGGTGAAGCCGTCGGGCGCCTGGGTCACGGCGTCACCGTGGCTCATCCACACGGGTTGGCTCTCCGGAAGGTCGGCGTGGAGCTCACCGCCGGACACCAACAGGTCGGTGCGGCCGTACTCGCTGGTGCCGGTGTGGGCGACGGTGCCGCCCAAGGCCTGCGCCATCGCCTGGAATCCGTAGCAGATGCCGAAGACCGGAACGTCGAGGTCGAAGATCGCCGGATCGAGTTGCGGTGCGCCGTCGGCGTACACGCTTGCCGGGCCGCCGGACAGCACGATCGCCGCCGGATCCATCGCCTTGATCTCGTCGACCGTCGCGGTGTGCGGGATGACCTCCGAGTACACCCGCGCCTCACGGACGCGTCTCGCGATGAGCTGCGCGTACTGCGCTCCGAAGTCGACCACCAACACGGGCCGGGGAGATGCCGTTTTCACCCGCTCAGTCTAGTGGCGCACGCTCGGCGCCTCGCACCGCCGGACCGCCGACTACACCGCGCGGCTGCGCCACAGCACCGCCACGCCTTCGTCGGTGACCCCGATCGCCCTGATGAACTCTTCGTTGTCGAAACCCGGCAGGTCCTGCAGTTCGGCGAGGAGGTCGTGCGCCTCACCGAGCGGCACCGACGTCGTGCGGCCGTCGAGGTAGTTCAGGACGAAGAACGCGTCGTCGTCCCCGGAGTCGAGTGCCGTGGTCATGAACGACACCTGGGCCAGTCCGTCGGAGCTTCGGGTGTTGGGTTGGGCCGCGCGGTGCGCTTCGAGCAGGTCCTCGACCTCCCGACCGAACGGCTGCAGGATGGCGGGGTCGCGACCGGGGAGGGTGAATCGGATCGCCCGGTGGACGCCGAGCCGCACCGGACCCACCATGCGGTCGTGGCTTTCCTCGTCGAGTCTCATCTGGTTCAGCGGCCACGAGCCGACGAGTCGTTCGCCGTGGTCGGGGTCGCTCTCGTCGGTCTCGACGACGAACAGCCTGGTGGCGCCCGCCCCGATCAACGTCCACATCGGCATGCCGCCTGCGAGGTCTTCCCGGCCCGACTCCCCCGGCTGGGAGCTCATGCCGTTGCCCACCCAGGTGAAGTTGGCGACGGCGGTCAGCGGCTCGTCGGCGAACGGCTGTGCCCGGTTGATCAGCAACCGTGCCCGGCGGCGCTGAAGGTAGTTCACGGCGCCATTGTCTCAGCAAGGCCTCGGCGACTGCAGCGCTCTCGGTTACCGGGCGGTGTCGATCAGCCCGCCGAGCTGACCGGTTCGATCGGCAGCCTGCGCAGGGCCGCGGGCGCGTCAGCCGGGACGACGGGATTCCGTGGCGCGACGGGGGCCAGGCGTTCGTACGGCTGCCCCTGCGCGGGCCGCTGGTCGACCTCACCCTTGTTGGGCCACAGCGACGCCGCGCGTTCGGCCTGCGCCGTGATGCTCAGCGAAGGGTTGACGCCCATGTTCGCGGAGATCGCCGCGCCGTCGACCACCGAAAGGGTCGGGTACCCGTGAACCCGGTGGTAGGGGTCGATCACGCCGTTCTCGACGCTGTCGCCGATCGTCGCGCCGCCAAGGAAGTGAGCGGTCAACGGAATGTTGAACAGCTCCCCCCAGGTGCCGCCCGCAACGCCGTCGATCTTCTTGGCGATGCGGCGGGTGACCTCGTTGCCGGCCGGGATCCACGTCGGGTTGGGCAGGCCGTGGCCCTGCTTGCTGACCATGCGACGGAAGCCGAACTTGCTCTTCTTGGTGTAGGTGGTGATCGAGTTGTCGAGGTGCTGCATCACCAGGGCGATCATGGTGCGCTCGCTCCAGCGGCGCGGGTTCAGCAGGCGCAGGGTGCCCTTGGGGTCGGATTGCGCGGATTGGATCAACTGCTTCCACCGGGGCACGCCGGTCCCGTCGGGGAGGACGCCGTCGGTCATCAGGGTCTGCAGCAGACCCATGGCGTTGGATCCCTTGCCGTAGCGGCACGGCTCGATGTGGGTGTCGGCGGTCGGATGGATCGACGACGTGATCGCGACGCCGTGGGTGAGGTCGAGGTCGTCGCGCACCCGGAGCCTGCCCGCGCCGACGATCGACTCGGAGTTGGTGCGGGTGAGGACGCCGAGCTTGTCGCTCAGCTTCGGCAGCCGGCCGGTGTCGCGCATCTTGTGGAGCAGCTGCTGCGTGCCCCAGGTGCCTGCCGCGAGGATGACCGTCGATGCGGTGTAGGTGTGCTTCTTCTTGCGCAGCCAGCGACCGGTGCGATTGGTGTGGACCTTCCAGCTGCCGTCGGGCTGTTCGTCGAATCCCGTCACGGTGGTCATCGGAATGACCTGCGCCCCAGCGGATTCCGCCAGTCCGAGATAGTTCTTGAGCAGGGTGTTCTTGGCCCCGTAGCGGCAGCCGGTCATGCAGGATCCGCACTCGATGCACCCGGTCCTGGCGGGGCCGGCGCCACCGAAGTACGGGTCGGGCACCGTCTTGCCCGGTTCCTTCTTGCCGTCCTCGCCGAAGAAGACGCCGACCGGAGTCGGCACGAAGGTGTCGCCGACGCCCATGTCGTCGGCCACCTCCTTGAGGATGCGGTCGGCATCGGTGAAGGTCGGGTTGGTGACGACGCCGAGCATGCGGGTGGCCTGGTCGTAGTGCGGCATCAACTCGGCACGCCAGTCGGTGATGTGAGCCCACTGCCGGTCGGCGAAGAAGGGCTCCGGCGGGACGTAGAGGGTGTTGGCGTAGTTGAGCGATCCGCCGCCCACTCCGGCGCCCGCGAGGATCATGCAGTTGCGCAGCAGGTGGATGCGTTGGATGCCGTACATGCCGAGCTTGGGCATCCACAGGAACTTGCGGAGGTCCCAGGACGTCTTCGCCATGTCCTGGTCTTCGAACCGTCGACCAGCTTCCAGCACCCCGACGCGGTAGCCCTTTTCGGTGAGCCGCAGGGCGCTGACGCTGCCGCCGAAACCCGAGCCGATGATCAAGACGTCATAGTCAGCAACCATGTGAACATTATGAACTTACCGGCGGGTAACTAGCTAGACAGGACACCCTAACTTGTAAAGCGACGGAGCGCTGACCTGCACCGCTTCCCCGGCGACCAGACACAAATGGCCCTCATCGAGGCCACTTCAGGGCCATTTGCGTCTGCTCGCGGACTGCTCGCGGGACGTCAGGACCCGACCGTCAGACCCACCTTCTGGAATTCCTTGAGGTCGCAGTACCCGGCCTTGGCCATCGACCGGCGCAGCCCACCAACCAGGTTCAGCGAGCCGAAGGGGTCGTCCGACGGGCCGTTGAGGACCTGCTCAAGCGACGGCCGTTCGCCGCCGGCGATCTGGAGCAGCGCGCCGCGGGGAAGTGACGGGTGCGCCGCCGCGGACGGCCAGAACCAGCCGTCGCCGAGCGCTTCGGCGGCCGTCGCCAGCGGGGTGCCCAGCACGACGGCGTCGGCGCCGCAGGCGATGGCCTTGGCGAGTTCGCCGGAGGTGTGGATGTCACCGTCGGCGAGCACGTGCACGTAGCGTCCGCCCGTCTCGTCGAGGTACTCGCGGCGGGCCGCCGCCGCGTCGGCGATGGCGGTGGCCATCGGGACGCTGATGCCGAGCACCTCGTCGCTGGTGGTCACCCCGGAGGTGGAGCCGTAGCCGACGATCACGCCCGCCGCCCCGGTCCGCATCAGGTGCAGGGCGGTGCGGTGGTCGAGGACGCCGCCCGCGACCACCGGCACGTCGAGCTCGGAGATGAAGGTCTTGAGGTTCAACGGCTCGCCGGAACCAGTCCGATCCTGGGCGACGCGCTCGGCCGAGATGATGGTGCCCTGGATGACGAGCAGGTCGATCCCGGCCGCCACTAGTGCCGGCGTGAGCGCTTGCGCGTTCTGTGGGCTGACGCGCACGGCCGTGGTGACGCCGGCTTCCCGAATGCGGGAGACCGCGCTGGCCAACAACTCCGGATCCAGTGGCGCCGAGTGGAATTGCTGCAACAGCCGGATCGCCGCCGACCAGTCGGGTTCCTTCTCGGCTGCTTCCACCACCTGGGCGACCTTGGCCTCGACGTCGGCGTGCCTGCCGATCAGACCCTCGCCGTTGAGTACCCCTAGACCGCCGAGCCTGCCCAGTTCGATCGCGAACTCCACCGACACCAAGGCGTCGGTCGGATGCGCGACGACGGGAACCTCGAAGCGGTAGGCGTCGAGCTGCCACGCCGTCGACACGTCCTGTGAGGATCGGGTCCGTCGCGACGGCACGATGTTGATGTCGCTGAGCTCGTAGGTGCGGCGGGCGGTTCTGCCCATGCCGATTTCGACCATGTCACGCATGTTGTCTCGGGTTCCCTAGCGCGCGTAGTAGTTGGGAGCTTCAGTCGTCATCGTGATGTCGTGCGGATGGCTCTCCTTGAGCCCCGCCGCGGTGATCTGGACGAACTGCGCCTGCTGAAGGTGCTCGATGGTAGGCGAACCGGTGTAGCCCATCGCCGCGCGGAGCCCCCCGGTCAGCTGGTGGATGACGGTCGAGAGCGGACCGCGGAACGGCACCCTGCCCTCGATGCCCTCGGGCACCAGCTTGTCCTCGCTGAGCACGTCGTCCTGGAAGTAGCGGTCCTTGGAGTAGCTCTTCTGCTCGCCGCGGCCCTGCATGGCGCCGAGCGACCCCATGCCGCGGTAGCTCTTGAACTGCTTGCCGTTGACGAAGATCAGGTCGCCAGGCGCTTCGGCGGTGCCCGCGAGGAGCGAACCGAGCATCGCGGTCGACGCGCCGGCAGCCAGTGCCTTGGCGATGTCACCCGAGTACTGCAGGCCACCGTCCGCGATCACCGGAACACCGTGCGGTGCGCAGGCCGCGACGGCCTCGAGGATCGCGGTGATCTGCGGTGCGCCCACTCCGGCGACGACGCGGGTGGTGCAGATGGAGCCGGGGCCGACGCCGACCTTGACGGCGTCGGCGCCTGCCTCGACGAGCGCCAGGGCGGCAGCGCGGGTGGCGACGTTGCCGCCGACCACCTCGACGCGGTCACCGGCGACGGTCTTGACCCAATGGACCATGTCAAGCACCCCGCGGTTGTGCGCGTGGGCGGTGTCCACGATCACGACGTCCACGCCCGCGTCGACGAGCGTCATGGCCCGTTCCCTGGCGTCACCGCCGACGCCGACGGCGGCACCGACGAGGAGGCGGCCGTCCTTGTCCTTGGTGGCCAGCGGGAACTGCTCGGTCTTGACGAAGTCCTTGACGGTGATGAGCCCGGTCAGCTTGCCGTTGCCGTCGACGATCGGCAGCTTCTCGATCTTGTGCCGGCGCAACAGGCCAAGGGCGGCGTCGGCGGTCACCCCGGCTTGGGCGGTGATCAGCGGCGACTTCGTCATCACCTCGGACACCGGCTTGTTCATGTCGACTTCGAAGCGCATGTCGCGGTTGGTGATGATCCCGACCAGCGAGCCATGGGCGTCCACGACGGGCAGACCCGAGATCCGGAATCGGGCGCACATGGCGTCGACCTCGGCCAGCGTGTTGTCCGGGGAACAGGTGACGGGGTCGGTGACCATGCCAGCCTCGGAGCGCTTGACCGTTTCGACCTGCCCGGCCTGCTCGGCCACCGGCAGGTTGCGGTGAAGCACGCCCATGCCGCCCGCGCGCGCCATCGCGATGGCCATCCGCGATTCGGTGACGGTGTCCATCG
This sequence comes from Mycobacterium sp. AT1, assembly GCF_002043095.1. Classification (GTDB taxonomy): domain Bacteria; phylum Actinomycetota; class Actinomycetes; order Mycobacteriales; family Mycobacteriaceae; genus Mycobacterium. Next base: position 28,329 of record NZ_MVOC01000006.1, read on the forward strand.
CCGAGCTGACGAGCGGCACCCGCAGACGGATGCGCTTGGTGAGCTGGCTGGACGTGTTCGCATTGGCGGGCACCACGTCGGACGCCGCGGGCAGCAGAAGAACGTCGTCGAACGTCAGCCCGAGCATCGCGATCTTGGTGGGATCGTCCCCTCCGGTTGACACCGGTACGGCGATGGGAAGGTCGCTTTCAGCGATCGACATGGGTGTGGCCTCCAGGTGGCGCAGGGCTAAGTGATCATCCTATCGGGGCACGGGCAACCCTTGACTGCCACGCACCGTTGGCAACACGGTTGGAACACGCGACCCGGGTTAAAGAGCCTTGGTTTACGGCCTCGACAGCTGGCGCGACCCCCGGCGTGCTGAGTAGTGTGGTGCTGTGCGTGACCATCTGCCACCGGGTTTGCCGCCCGACCCCTTCGCCGATGATCCGAGCGACCCCACCGCGGCGCTCGACGCACTGGAGCCTGGCCAACCGCTCGACTCCCAGGAACGCATTGCTGTCGAGGCCGATCTGGCCGATCTTGCCGTGTACGAAGCGCTTTTGGCACACAAGGGCATTCGCGGGTTGGTGGTCTGCTGTGACGAATGCCAGCAGGACCACTATCACGACTGGGACATGTTGCGAGCCAACCTGCTGCAGCTCCTGGTGGACGGAACCGTTCGACCCCACGAGCCGGCCTACGACCCCGAGCCCGACGCATACGTCACGTGGGACTACTGCCGCGGCTACGCCGACGCCTCGCTGAACGAGGCGACGACGGAGTCCGACGGATATCGCTGACGGCGTAGTTCGCCCTCGTCACACCACACCCTGCTAGCCCGGCGGAACGACCGTGGTCGTCGTCGTGGCTTCCGCGGGTGCCGTCGTGGAGGCTGGCTGACTCGGCTGCACCGGTGCCGGAGCGGCGGGCGCCGGAGGCACCGATGAGCTGGGGGCCACCCGCGGTGCAGGCAGTTCGGCGGGAGGAGTCGTCGGCCGCACGGCGACCGGCGGTGAGGCCGGCTGAGTCGCCTCGGGTTGCCGCGACACCGTCGTGGTCGTCGCGGTGCTTGGTGCCGTCGTGGTGCTTGGTGCGGTCGTCGTAGTCGTCGTAGTCGTCGTCTTGGGCGGCACCGTCGTGGCGCTGCTGGTGGGCGACGCCGAACTCGGCGGAGTGGAGGAACTGGGTGTCGGTTCCGCAACCGGTGACGACGAAGACGAAGGCGCAGAGGTGGACGGCGGTGAGCTCGTAGTCGACCCGTCGGACGGCGTCGTCGTGCTCCCCGGCGCATCCGAGGGCGACGTGACCGTGGTCTCCGAGGGTGACGTGGTCTCCGAAGGTGACGTGGTCTCCGATTCGGAGGACCCCGACGACTCGGACGTCGAGGTCTCGGGAGTCGTGGTCGCCTCGACCTCGGGCACTGGAAGCCACGTCAACGGCGACGACGGCAGGACGGGCAACGGCTCCCCCGGCGGCAAGGTGGCGGCGGGATCTTGCTCTACCACCTTGTAGGTCAACGCATTCCACTGCTCGACGAGCTGCTGCTTCTGTTCGACCTGGCCCACGTCCTGCACCGTGGTGCTGACGGCGACGAGCTTGTTCTGGGCCTCTTCCCACTGGCCGTCGTCGATCAGCTGCTGCACCTGCTGAAGCTGGGCGGAAGCCAACGAGACCTGGTCGTCGCGGGTGGCTTCGTGTTGACCGAACAGCGCGGTCCGCATGCCGTACAGACCGTCGCCGGGCCCGGCGCCGTAGACCGCGGTGCCGAAGCCGCCGATGCACAGCATCGCCGCGGCCACGGATCCGACGACCGCGAAGGACCTGCGGGACCCCGACCCCTTGCGCCTGCCGCCATGCAGCGCCTCGACGGCGTCGCTCAGCGAGACCGGCGCGGTGACGGGTGCGTCCCGCACGTCGTCGCGGAACGCGGAGAACAGGGAGGCCAACTCGGCCTCCGCATGGTCGGTCGGATAGGCGGGTTGCTTGGCGGCGAGCGCTTCGAAGAAGCGATCGGCGCGGTTGATCTCGTTGAGTGAGGGGTCTCCGCCGTTGGCGGACCACCGACCCAAGTCAGGCATCTTCGCGCCTCGATCCGGTCAGTTCACCCTTGAGTCGGGCCAGTGCCCGGTGCTGGGCGACCCGCACTGCGCCTGCGGTGCTGCCGACGGCCTCGGCGGTCTCTTCGGCGCTCATGCCGACGACCACCCGCAGGACCAGGATTTCGCGTTGCTTCTCGGGCAGGGTCGCCAGCAATCTGTTCATGCGTTCAGCCGCGTCCGAGTCCATCGCCATCTGCTCCGGACCGGCCTCGATTGAGGGTCGGTCCGGAAGGGTGTCGGTTGCGTCGGCCTTGTTGCGCCCCTGGGCGCGGTGGGCGTCAGCAACCTTGTGTGCAGCGATGCCGTAGACGAAGGCCAGGAACGGTCGTCCCTGATCCTTGTAGCGCGGCAGCGCCGTGATGGCGGCCAAGCACACCTCCTGAGCCACGTCGTCTGCTGAAAGACCACTGCGTTCCGCTGACCCGACCCTCGCCCGGCAATACCGGAAGACGATCGGCCGGATGGTCTCCAGCACTTCCCGGAGTGCATCTCGATCGCCGTTAACCGCTCTGGCAACGACACCATCGAGACTGTCTCCCGAAATTGTCATCGTGGGCAGCATCTCCAGCGTTACGGATGGGGCAGATATTGGCGGGTGTGCCAGCTAAAGACTAGTGATCGCGAAGTGACTCGCAGATTCACCGCGCCGTCCACGCGCCGCCTCGGTGGGCGACCACGTCGGCCGACGCGTCGCGAACTGCGACGATCTGCTGCCGCGAATGCGCCGCGCTTCCGATGTCGGCGAGCAGGCAGGCCACTGCCCAGCTCAGTGGCACCAGTCCGAGCGCTTGGGCGTTGTCCAGCGCACGGTCGGCAACCGTGCGGGACGCCTCGATATTCCCGGTGCTGCACAGCGCCGCGGCCAGAACGACCCGAGACTTGGTGTCGTGCCGTGCCGAGCCGAGCTCCGACGCAAGGTCCACGGCGCGCTCGGCGTGGGTGACCGCCGCGGGACCGTTGCCGGTGAACATCGCCAGTTCGGCGCTGACCCAGGCCAGCCGGACCGGGAGCCGGGGGTCGACCCCCTCACCACCCACGCCCATCAGGTCAACGGCGCGGCGCAGCAGCTGCGCCGACAGCGGGAAGCGGCCCATTCCCAATGCGTCGGCGGCCAGCCCGACGATTGCGTCGGTTCCCGCGGTGACGTCACAACCGGCACAGGCCCAGGCCCGGCCGTCCCATCCGCGGGCGGCGCGGTGTCCCCCGAGCTGACGAAGGAACGACGCCCGGGTGCTGCATCCGAGCGACGCCAGGGCGCCCCGGGTGTTGGCGCGTTGGAGAGCGTCGAGGTCGGTGAGTGCGGCACCGTACCGGCCCTGTCCCCCTGCCGCGACTGCGCGCAGCCACAGCTCCGTCGGGGTCGTCGCCGCAGGAAGCGGCCACCGGTCGGGTTGCTCGCCGAACGCGGCCTCGACGAAGACACTCATCAGCGGGGACGCTATCAACGGGTGAGACTTGCCGAGACGCCAGACGTCGAGGGCAACCCCCATGTGCCGCCGGTGGATGGATGAACTTTCGTTAACAGTGAATGGTCGCCATGTTGCGTCGACGTCAACTGGGACGTCGGGTCGCTGCGGTGTCGCCTAGGCCATTTGGCGCGCGAACAGCGAAAACGCGCGATGACGACGGTCCGCCGGTGATGTGAAGTCATCGGTCTCGTTTCGCCCGCGTCGCATTGATGAACGTGATGTAAATTCTCGGCCTGCCCTTATGTGGTTGAGCACATGCGCGGGCTATTGACCCATGTTCACGAGCCCTTCTAGTTTGTGTGCACGAGTAGTCATCGGCGACACGAGCTCGGATCGGTTACATGACTCACGCTATCGATCGTTCGCGAAAGATGCGCGTAGACAGGGGTTTTCCCAATGCCACAGCCGCAGCAGCTGCCAGGCCCCAACGCCGACATCTGGGATTGGCAGATGTCAGGACTTTGCCGGGGCGTCGACTCTTCGATGTTCTTCCATCCCGACGGGGAGCGTGGCCGCGCCCGTGCCCAGCGTGAGATGCGGGCCAAGGAGATGTGCCGGAGTTGCCCGGTGGTGACTCAGTGCCGGTCGCACGCACTGGCGGTCGGCGAGCCATACGGCATCTGGGGTGGTCTCAGCGAGTCCGAGCGCGAGCTTTTGCTCAAGCGGGGTATCCGCCGCAGCGCCTAGCCCCGCGGCGGGCTAACGGGCGCTCGCATCACCCGAGTGAGCAGGTACGACGCCGCGCCGAGCACGACGACGACGACCAGCTGGGCCGCCCGGCTCCTCGGCGTAGAAGGTGACCGTGACGGTGCTGTAGTCGACGCGGTCGCCAAGCTGGTCACGCTGTACGCGGAGACGTCCGAGGTCTGCAGGGCGGTGCTCCTGGCGTCGAGGTCGACTCGTTGCGCGGTGACGTCCTCGGCCGTCGTCTCGGCGGTCTGAACGGTGCAGAATCATCATCGCCACCGCCAGCGCGTCCACCGGGTGCGGCTCAGCCTGCTGCAGCGATGATTCGTACCAGGCAACCTAGCTACCGGAACGCGTCGCGACTACTCCTCGACGTTTGTGGGTACCCGTAAATGCCGGGCGAGTACGCCCGGCATTTGTGAGTCGTGAGTGTTGCCCCAGACCCAGGCGATGATTCAGCACCGTCTTCCCTCGTCTTCGGCGACGCCCGCGGTTGCCGGGCAGGAGGGCCGCGAATGAGCACCGAAGTCGACGACAAGCGGGCTATCTACGAAGCCGTTCGCGACATCGCAGAGAAGCGGGCGGTCATCGACCAGGCCAAGGGCATGCTCATGGTCGTCTACGGCACCGACGCCGACGCCGCGTTCGATCTTCTGCGATGGCAGTCCCAACACCACAACGTCAAGCTGCGGGTGGTGGCCGAGCAGGTGGTGGCGGACTTCAGCCGGGCCGCCCGGCAGAGCCCGGCAGTGGCCCGCCGGACGTACGACGCCCTGCTGGCGTCACTTCACACGCGCACCGAACCCGCCGTGTTGCGCGACGTCGTCGGTGAGATCGCCGATCGGATCGACGGCTAACTCGGCGGCCTTCGCTTCATCGCGCGGTCGACGGCCTGCGCCGGATCGACGAATTCGAGCGGGCTCTGCACTGGACGTGCCCGACGGTTGAGTCGGCGGACCTGGAGTCGGCGCGTGCGAACCTGGAATGAGCTCCACTCGCCAAGGGTGACGCCGGCCGCGAGGGCAGTGCCGATGGCCATGGCCCCCAGCACCGAGGCGAACCCGACGGTTTGTTGCTCGTTGAGGATCGCGTAGATGCCGTGCAGCAAAGCCAGACCGGGCAGCAGTGGGACGATGCCGGCAATCGAGACGACCAGCGGCGGCGCCAGATTGCGACGCTCCATCAGGCGGCCGACCAGTCCGATGGGCACCGCGGCGGCGAATGATGCCACCACGGCACCAAGGCCCAGACCCTGCGCAAACAGAAACACCACCGTGCCCGCGGCCCCGCCGAACGCGGCTGCCACTGCCGAGGTGCGCTCGGCGTAGCACGCCAAGGCGTAGGCCGCCGCGCTCGCGGCACCGAAGGCCACCCTCGCCGGCATCTCGGCCAGCGCCGGCGGCGCGTACGCGCCGATCGCGACGAACGGTGCGCCAAATTGGTTGGCCAGGTGCAGCACGAGGGCCACACCGGAAATGGTGGCGGCGGTCATCATGACCAATTCGAAGAAGCGGGCCGCAGCCGTCACCGGCGCACCGGTGATGACGTCGCCAACCGAGCCCACCAGCGACAGCCCGGCCAAGAGGACGACGAGACCCGCGGCGATGGCGACCGTTGGTTCGAAGTCCAGACCGATCTTGGGACCGAGCCAGTAGAGCACCAGCGGCGGCGCGGTCGCGATGGCGCCGCCGACCGCGTACTGGAAGAAGAACGGGAGTCCGTGCTTGTTCAGCTGGCGGTTGACCCGGTCGATCGTCATGGCGCTCAGCGCGCTGACGAGGCAGGCCAGCAAACTGGCGCCGAGGGTTCCGGCGGTGGCGAAGGCCAGCGCGCCCCAGGCAAGGGTGGCGATCCACCGCTTGTAGGGATGCGGCGCGGTGGTGATGGCGTCGAGTTCGTCGCGGGCGGTGGTCGGCGACACCTCCCCCGCGCGGATGCGGGCGATGAGCCGGTCGACGGCGGCCAGTCGGCTGAAGTCCATCGACCTGGTCTGCACGATGTGCAAGGTGCTGGCGGGCGCGGCGGTGGGGCCACGGTAGGCCGAGACGTGGATCGTCGTGTTGATGACGTCGACCTCGCAGCGCTCAAGGCCATAGGCGAGCGTGATGGCGGTGACGTTCTCCATCGTCGCGGTGGCCGGCATTCCGGAGGCCATCAAGAGGGCGCCGATCGACCCGGCCAGATCGAGCACTTCACCCACCCGTGCGCTGTAGGCGGCGTCGAGCTTTTGGGTGTTCTCCGTGATCCGCGGGAGGCTGCCCGTCGGTGGGTCCGTTTCGCGGACGAGGCGATGGAGGATGTCGCGCTGACGCGCCCGCCACTGCTGGCCCGCGTGGCTACCGGGCATGTTCACTGCACTGCTCTCCTGATTCGCGTTGCTCCGACGATGATCAAAAGGAGTCAGGAGCAAAACCGATTTTACTCATGGCAACGCCCGGTTGGCGACTACCGGCTCGTGAGACTGGGCACACAAATGCCTAGCTCACCCTTTTCTAAGCCATCTATTAGGTTGCCTTCCTACTTTGATGGGCATCCACTGCTCAGCGAATGAGCGCCCCATCGGAAAGGCATCGGCGATGACGTCAACTATCGAAGCCGGCACAACCCACTGCCCGCGCTGCGCGGGACCCCTCACCTTTCAGCTCGACGCCGCCCACGGTGGCGGTCTGCAGTACGAGGTGTCATGCGCGCCATGCCACCAGATCTTCTTCCACATGAGCACCGCAGAGCGCCAACTGACCGTCGCGGCCTGACGCACCACCCCTCGCCGTCGAGCAGGTTGGCCGCGATGCGGCAAGCACCGTCGCTGGCCATCGACGCCGCGGCGGCACCCCCGGGCTAGCGCGTGGCCTGGTCTTGGAAGCACGCGATGAATTCGCTGCTGAACCCCTGCCTCGGATGACGCCCCACGATCTCTGCCCGCGTCTCGGCGGGAGACTCCTCGGGCCGCTGGCCCGAAACGTCCCAACTGGTGGCAACCTGCAGGAGATGCGCCTCCGGATCGACGTCCGGTGCGACGTCGACACGCATGTGCAGCACGATGATCTCCGTGGCCTAGACGGTCGACGACGCCGCACGTCTCCTCGGTGTCGCCCTTCATCCGCACCACCGCCTCGACGAGCCGACTCGGCAGGACGAGCCGGCCGAGTCTGAGTCTTGGGGCCAGCGACTTGCTCGCGGTCCCCAGGTAGACGACGCACTCGGGGTCGACGCCGGGCCCGACTGCAACGAAGAGCGCCCCCGGCCAGGTGGCCGGGGGCGCTGATCGTGCGAACTCTCTTAGTGCGAGTGCCCGTGGTGGCCGCCGCCGCCGTGTCCGTGGTCCTCGGACTCGGCAGGCTTCTCGACGATCGCCGTCTCGGTGGTCAGGATCATCCTGGCCACCGACGCCGCGTTGAGCACCGCGGAGCGGGTCACCTTGACGGGGTCGACGACACCGTCGGCCAGCAGGTCGCCGTAGGTCAGTGTCGCGGCGTTGAAGCCCTGACCCGCCGACAGCTCCGCCACCTTGTTCACCACGACCGCGCCGTCGAGCCCGGCGTTTGTGGCGATCCAGAACAGCGGCGCCGACAGCGCCGAGCCGAAGACGTCGACGCCGAGCGCCTGGTCACCCGACAGCGACGCGCGCAGTTCCTTGAGAACCGCGCCGGCCTGGACGAGGGCGCTGCCACCGCCGGTGACGATGCCCTCTTCGACGGCCGCCTTGGCCGCGGAGACCGCGTCCTCGACGGCTTCCTTGCGCTTCTTGAGATCGGTCTCGGTGGCCGCGCCGACCTTGATGACCGCGACGCCGCCGGACAACTTCGCCAGCCGCTCCTCGAGCTTCTCGCGATCCCAGTCGGAGTCCGTCGCCTCGATCTCGGCGCGCAGCTGAGACTTGCGGCCCTCGATGGCGTCCTGGCTGCCGCCGCCGTCGACGATCACGGTGCTGTCCTTGCTGACGACGACGCGACGGGCGGTGCCCAGCACCTCGATGCCAACCTCGCGCAGCAGCAGTCCGACGTCGGGGTTGACGACCTGGCCACCCGTGACGACCGCGAGGTCGTCGAGGAATGCCTTGCGACGGTCACCGAAGAACGGCGCCTTGACGGCGACGGCCTTGAGCGTCTTGCGGATGGCGTTGACGACCAGGGTCGACAGTGCCTCGCCTTCGACGTCCTCGGCGATGATCAGCAGCGGCTTGCCCGACTCGGCAACCTTCTCCAGCAGTGGCAGCAGGTCCGGCAGCGAGCTGATCTTCTCGCGGTTCAGCAGCACCAGTGCGTCTTCGAGGACGGCTTCCTGGGAATCGAAGTCGGTGACGAAGTACGCCGACGTGAAGCCCTTGTCGAAGCCGACACCCTCGGTGACCTCGAGCTCGGTGTTCAGCGTCGAGGACTCCTCGACGGTGACGACGCCGTCGTGACCGACCTTGGTCATGGCCTCGCCGACCAGTGCGCCGATGACCTCGTCACGCGAGGAGACGGTGGCGACCTGCGCGATGCCGTTCTCGTCGGTGATCGGGGTGGCGGCGGCCAGCAGTGCCTCGGACACCGCGTCGGCGGCCTTGGCGATGCCGAGCCCCAGCTCGATGGGGTTGGCACCGGCTGCGACGTTGCGCAGGCCGGCCTTGATGATCGCCTGGGCGAGCACGGTGGCGGTGGTGGTGCCGTCGCCCGCGACGTCGTTGGTCTTGGTGGCCACGGACTTGACCAGCTGTGCACCGAGGTTTTCGAACGGATCCTCGAGGTCGATCTCGCGGGCGATGGTGACGCCGTCGTTGGTGACGACCGGGCCGCCGAACGCCTTGGCCAGCACGACGTGCCTGCCGCGCGGGCCCAGCGTGACGCGGACCGCGTCGGCGAGCTTGTCGACGCCGGCTTCCATGGCCCGGCGCGCAGTCTCGTTGAACTCAATCTGCTTGCTCATGATGGTTCTTTCTGTCTACGTAGATGAGACACAACGCATGCCGCCCCGGACATCACCCGCTTTGCGACGGGAGACCTCCGGGGCGGAATGGCCGATGCTTACTTGGAGACGACTGCCAGCACGTCACGTGCGGACAGAATGAGGTACTCCTCGTTGTTGTACTTGATCTCGGTGCCGCCGTACTTGCTGTAGATGACGGTGTCGCCTTCGGCGACGTCCAGAGGAATGCGCTTCTCGCCATCCTCGTCCCAGCGGCCGGGGCCAACTGCGACGACGGTGCCTTCTTGCGGCTTTTCCTTGGCGGTGTCGGGGATGACCAGACCAGAAGCGGTCGTAGTCTCGGCCTCATTGGCCTGAACGAGGATCTTGTCCTCGAGTGGCTTGATGTTCACGGCCACGATTAGCCCTCCACATTGATAGGGGTGCGATCCGGGACGATTCCCGGACCTTCACGGATTTCCTGCAGTTGTCATGTTGTTGGCACGCGTCCTGGCCCTCAACACCGTCGTCGCGGGAGCCGGAGCGGGGTTTGGCCGCCTGCCACTTAGCACTCTATACACGCGAGTGCTAGTACCTCAAGGGTGGGTGCGCAGTGATGTGGATCTTGATCGAGTCGGCCCTCGAAACCGCAGGCCGCGGGCGTTCCTGGCGTCGGTATCCCCGGCGGGATGTTGGTGTGGATCAACGGTGCGTTCGGCGCTCGCGGCGACTTCCAGCATCTCCCTCAGTGGCGGACCGGGGTGGTGGCCACCGGACACCCAGCGCCGACTTCTGCGGGCTGGGCCGGCCCCGGCGGGAGGCCGGGCGCTCGGCCGTGACGAAACCTGGGCGCTCCAACAGATCGCCCGCTGAGTGTCTGCCTTGTCCGATGCGTGGTGTGCCACCAGCGTGTCAGACCCCGTATCTA
>NZ_MVOC01000060.1 GCF_002043095.1 Mycobacterium sp. AT1
TAGATACGGGGTCTGACACGACCCGATAACAGGATCTACACGACGGAGAAGGGGGAGGGCAGCGGCTCTCGACCGGTCAGCGCCAGCAGCGCCGGGGTGGCACTGTCGAGGCGAACGCTGATCCGAGCTGCCAGCACCGTCGCCTCGGCGAGCACGTCGTCGGGAAGGGTGAAGTCCAGCCCTGCGGCCCTGGCGGGCTGCTCACCGAGGTCGCGACCCGCCTGACGGCCACGTTCGACGATCGCCCCCGCGTCGGCGGTCGAAGGTAGGTGCTCACCGTGATCAGAGAACGCGACGCATGTCCCACCAGGGCGCGCAGATCCCAGTCGCCGAGACCCGGCCCGTCCCAGGAAGATTCGGGTATGGCGTGGACGAGTCGGCGAAAGCCGTTGCCGCCGAGCGGAACGTCGTGGTCACGACGACTTGATCAGATCCCAGCCCTCGACGGATTCCGGGCTACGTGGCTGCGGTCCGACGTAGATCGCAGCCGGGCGGACCAACTTGCCGAGTTGCTTCTGCTCCATGATGTGCGCGCACCACCCCGCGGTGCGGCCGCACGTGAACATGGCGGGCATCATCGTGGGAGGTACGCCAGCGAAGTCGAGCATCACGGCCGCCCAGAACTCGACGTTGGTCTCGATGGCCCGGTCCGGGCGCCGTTCCCGCAGCTCGGCGAGGGCGGCTTGTTCGAGAGCGCGGGCCACCTCGAAGCGCGGTGCCTGCAGTCGCTCGGCGGTCGCGCGAAGCACCCGGGCCCGCGGGTCCTCTGCGCGGTAGACGCGGTGCCCGAAGCCCATCAGCTTGTCCTTGCGATCCAGGATGGCCTTGACCACGGCGCGCGCGTCACCCGTCCGCTCGACCTCTTCGATCATCGGCAGGACGCGAGCCGGCGCGCCACCGTGCAGCGGGCCGCTCATGGCACCGACGGCCCCCGACAGCGACGCGGCGACGTCGGCGCCGGTCGAGGCGATCACCCGCGCGGTGAAGGTGGACGCGTTCATGCCGTGTTCGGCTGCGGTGACCCAATACGCGTCGATGGCCTCGACGTGCCGGGGATCCGGGTCGCCCTTCCAGCGGGTCATGAAACGTCCTGTGACGGTTGAGCACTCGTCGATGGCCCGCTGCCCGACGGCGGGGCGGTGGATGCCGCGGGCCGACTGGGCGACGTAGGACAGCGCCATCACCGAGGCGCGGGCCAGCTGGTTGCGGGCGGTCTCGTCGTCGATGTCGAGCAGCGGTTGGTAGCCCCAGATCGGCGCGAGCATCGCCAGCCCCGCCTGCACGTCGACCCGGACGTCACCGGTGTGGATGGGCAGCGGAAACGGCTCAGCGGGCGTCAAGCCCCGGCCGAAGGCTCCGTCGACCAGCAGTGACCACACGTCGCCGAAGGTGACGCGCTTGGCGACCAGGTCTTCGACGTCGACGCCGCGATAACGCAGGGCGCCGCCGTCCTTGTCCGGTTCGGCAATCTGCGTGGTGAAGGCGACGACGCCTTCGAGGCCAGCTACGAACCCGTCGGGAATGTTGGACGCGTCGGTCATGAGCAGATTCTCGCACCACGCCGACCGGCCGTTGCTACCGGTCGGTAACCCGGCCTCCAGGCTCTGGGCGTAGCGTTTGGCGGGTGGTTTTCTCCGATGGCGAGCATCTGGCGCGGATGCGCGTGGAGTACGGATCGCCCGAGAAGGACGGTAGCCCCGATCTCGACGCCGACTGGCTGGCCGATGGGTGGATCGCCTTGTTGCGCAAGTGGTTAGCCGACGCGGAGCAGGCCGGGATCGTGGAGCCCAATGCCATCGTCGTCGGCACGGTCGACGCCGAGGGAAGGCCAAGCACCCGAACGGTGTTGTGCAAGGGCGTGGACGAGACCGGCATCACCTTCTACACCAACTACGACTCCGACAAGGGGCAGCAGTTGGCCGCCTCGCCGTACGCGTCGGCGACCTTCCCGTGGTACGCCCTCGGCCGCCAGGTCCACCTGCGCGGCGCCGTCGCGAAGGTGGCGCCCGAGGTGACGGCCGAATATTGGTCCAAGCGGCCCCGCGGGTCGCAGCTGGGAGCGTGGGCGTCGCATCAGTCCAACGCGGTCGCCTCCCGTGCGGCCCTTGCCCGGCAGCTCGCCGACGTCACCGAACGCTTCGCCGACGTCGAGTCCGTGCCGGTGCCGCCGAACTGGGGTGGGTATCTGATCTCGCCCGAGGTCGTGGAGTTCTGGCAGGGCCGGGAGAACCGGGTGCACAACCGGATCCGGGTGAGCGGAACGCACGTCGAGCGTCTGCAGCCCTAGGGGTGGCGAACTTCCTCGCCGACACCACTCCGCTGCGGTCGCCGGACTTTCGCCGGCTGTGGCTGGCAGGAATCGTCACCGTCATCGGCGCCAATCTCACGATCTTCGCCGTCCCGGTTCAGCTCTACGCGCTTACGCAGAACTCGGCCTACGTCGGACTGTCCGGACTCTTCGCACTGGTGCCCCTGGTGATCTTCGGCTTGTGGGGCGGAGCCTGGGCCGACGCGATGGATCGCAGGCTGTTGCTGATCATCGCGTCCGTCGGGTTGGCGGTGTCGTCGATCCTGCTGTGGGTGCAGGCGGCGCTCGAGCTGAACAACGTGTGGGTGGTGTTGTGCCTGCTGTCGGTCCAACAAGCGTTCTTCGCGATCAACAGCCCCACCCGGTCCGCCGCGATACCACGAATGGTTCCCGCCGAGCAGTTGCCCGCGGCCAACTCCCTGAACATGACGGTCATGCAGTTGGGGGCGATCGTCGGACCGCTGCTCGCCGGAGTGCTGTTGCACTTCGTCGACCTGTCCACGCTGTACGCGATCGACGCGCTGACGTGCGTCGCGCCCATCGTCGCGACGTGGCGGCTGGCGAAGATGCCCCCGACCGGGACCGCCAAGGGCTCCTCGAAGTGGGGTTTTGCGGCGGTCCTCGACGGTTTTCGGTACCTGGCCGGCAACCGGGTGGTGCTGATGTCGTTCGTCGTCGACCTGATCGCCATGATCTTCGGCATGCCGAGAGCGCTGTTCCCCCAGATGGCGCACGAAAGCTTCGGGGGCCCGGTCGAGGGAGGCACCGCGATGGCGTACCTCTCCGCGGCCATTGCCGTCGGTGCCGTTGCGGGAGGTGTGTTCTCGGGCTGGTTGCCGCGGATCAGTCGGCAGGGCCTCGCGGTGGTGGTCGCGATCGTGGTGTGGGGCCTGGCGATGATCGGCTTCGGGCTGGCTGCCGGGATGGCGAGCGGGCATGCCGGCGCTTTGCTCTGGATTGCGTTGGCGTTCCTGGCAATTGGTGGTGCGGCGGACATGGTGTCGTCGGCGTTCCGTTCGACGATTCTGCAGCAGGCGGCATCCGATGACGTGCGGGGTCGACTGCAAGGCGTGTTCACCGTCGTCGTCGCAGGTGGGCCACGGTTGGCTGACACGGTTCACGGTGCGTCGGCCGCCGTCGTCGGTACGACGGTGGCCGCGGCGGGCGGCGGTGCCCTCGTCGTGGTCGGCGTCGTGATCGCGGCGCTGCTGGTTCCCGCGTTCGTCCGCTACCGGGTCTGAGTTAGCCCGCATTTTGGAAGTGCAAGCGGGTTAGCATCCTTCCGTGGCCGACGTGTCGAATGAATCGCCGGGCCTTCGGGAGCGCAAGAAGCTCAGGACCCGTGCGGTGCTCGTCGACGCCGCGATGGATCTCTGCCTCAAACAGGGCTACCAGCACACCACCGTCGAGCAGATCGCCGCGTCGGCCGACGTGTCGCCGCGGACCTTCAGTCGCTACTTTCCGACCAAGGACGCGGTGTTCCTCACGCTCCTCGAGGACTACGCCCACGAGGTGGCCATCGAGCTGGAGAGGGTGGACGCCGGCGTCGGTCCACTCGAAGCCATGCGCCGGGCCAACGTGGAGGTGCTGACACGCGTCGCCACGCGCCGGGTCGGCAGGCTGACCACCGAGCGAATCGTCCTGATGCTGCGCGTCATCAACGCCTCGGAGACGTTGAAGCAGGCGGCCCTCGAATTCCGGCACGGCGTGACGCAGGTGGTGCTCGCCAAGCGCATGGGGGTCGACGTCGACGACCGGCGGGTGCGCCTGGCGACCGTCATCTTCTCGGCCACCATCGTCGACGCCTGCGGGGACCTGGTCTCCGACACCGACACCGTCCGGCTGGGGCCGATGATCATGGTGCATCGTTTGAACGAGGCGCTTGCTCAGGTGGCGGGGATGGCGAGTGAGCTTGGACGTCCGCCCGCCGGTGCGGACTACGAGCGCGCCTATGGCTAGGAACCCCCCGCCGCACGGGTTGAGGGAGCGCAAGAAGAGGCAGACCCGGGCGACGCTGATCGACGCGGCGGCCGGACTGTTCCTGGCGCAGGGATACGACAACACCACCGTCGACCAGATCGCCGCTGCGGCCGACGTGTCGCCGAGAACGTTCAGTCGGTACTTCCCGACCAAGGTGTCGGTCGTCGCCGCCATCACCGACGACCTGGACGAGCTGATCGCCGAGGCGATGGAACGGTTGCCCGGCGAGGTGACCGCCTACGATGCCCTGCTCGCCGCCTCACTCGACGTATTTCGCCCGACCGACGGTGTCGAGTCGCCGGGCTTCCGGCGGATGGCGATGCTGATCCAGATCATCAACGGATCGACGTCCTACCGGGCGTCTGCGCTGGCGCTTCGGCAGGACGTCACCAACAAGGCGACGATGCACGTGATGGCGCGTCGGATGAACGTCCCGGTCGACCATCGGTCGGTGACCTTGGTCACCGACGTCTGGGCGGTGATCTTCTCCGACTCGTTCGCCGGACTCGGCCAACCGGGCAACCATCCGATCGAATCCGCGGTCATCAGCGACCGGCTGGCCGCAACGGTGTCGCTGTTCCGCAGCACGTGGACACCGTGGGCGGCTATTCCGGCCGCCGACGGCGAACCCCCCACGAGCGCGTGAAACCGATAGCGACTACCTTCCACTAGTGACGGACAGCTTCGTTCCGGTCGCCAACCGTAGAAGGGGTTAACGTGCCCGAAGACTCCAGTCCCTCCGTTGATTCGGAAGAGGTCGCCACCCTCCGCTACCCGGGGGGCGAGATTGACCTGGAGATCGTGAAGGCAACCGAGGGATCCGACGGCATCGCACTGGGGTCGCTCTTGGCGAAGACCGGATACACGACGTTCGACGGTGGCTTCGTGAACACCTCGTCGACGAAGAGCTCCATCTGCTACATCGACGGCGACGCAGGCATCCTGCGCTACCGCGGCTACCCGATCGAGCAGTTGGCGGAGAAGTCGACGTTCATCGAGGTCAGCTACCTGTTGATCTACGGGGAGCTCCCGACGGCCGACGAGCTCGAGAAGTTCACCACGCAGATTCAGCGCCACACGCTGCTGCACGAGGACCTCAAGCGGTTCTTCGACGGCTTCCCCCGCAACGCGCATCCCATGCCGGTGCTGTCCAGCGCGGTGAACGCCCTGTCCGCGTACTACCCGGATTCGGTCGACCCGCTGGACAAGGAGCAGGTCGAGCTGTCGACGATCCGGCTGCTTGCCAAGCTGCCCACGATCGCGGCCTACGCGTTCAAGAAGTCGGTTGGTCAGCCGTTCCTGTACCCCGACAACTCGCTGACCCTGGTCGAGAACTTCCTGCGGATGACGTTCGGCTTCCCCGCCGAGCCCTACGAGGTCGACCCGGAGATCGTGCGGGCGCTGGACCTGCTTCTGATCTTGCACGCCGACCACGAGCAGAACTGCTCGACGTCGACGGTGCGGCTGGTGGGCTCGTCGCAGGCCAACCTCTTCACGTCGGTATCCGGCGGCATCAACGCACTGTGGGGCCCGCTGCATGGCGGCGCCAACCAGGCCGTGCTTGAGATGCTGGAGAAGATCCGGTCCGGGGACGACGACGTCGCGACGTTCGTCAAGAAGGTCAAGAACCGCGAAGAGGGCGTGAAGCTGATGGGCTTCGGGCACCGGGTCTACAAGAATTACGATCCGCGCGCCCGCATCGTCAAGGAGCAGGCCGACAAGATCCTCGCCAAGCTTGGCGTCAACGACGAGCTGCTGGACATCGCCAAGCAGCTCGAAGAGGTGGCGCTGACCGACGACTTCTTCGTCGAGCGCAAGCTCTACCCGAACGTCGACTTCTACACCGGCGTGATCTACCGGGCGATGGGCTTCCCGACTCGGATGTTCACGGTGCTGTTCGCGCTCGGCCGGCTGCCAGGCTGGATTGCGCACTGGCGCGAGATGCACGAGTCGCCGAGCAAGATCGGGCGTCCGCGCCAGATCTACACCGGTTACACCGAGCGGGACTACTCCGACATGGGTGGTCGCTAGCCCCTCGGGCGTGTCTACCGCACCACATCGTTTGCATCGGTAAAGGTTGTAGGTTCACAATCGTTGTGTGAACACAACTGTTGAGCTGACGCCTCGACGCAAGGCCATCATCCTGGTCTCGTGCTGCCTGAGCCTGCTCATCGTGTCGATGGACGCCACGATCGTGAACGTCGCCATTCCCAGCATCCGCGCGGACCTGCATGCGTCCCCGTCGGAACTGCAGTGGATCGTCGACGTCTACACCCTGGTGCTGGCGTCCCTGCTCATGCTGTCGGGTGCGACGGGCGACCGGTTCGGCCGCCGCCGGGTGTTTCAGATTGGCCTGGTGGTCTTCGCCGTCGGGTCGCTGCTGTGCAGCATGGCGCCCAACGTCGACACGCTGATCATCGCCCGGTTGCTTCAGGCCGTCGGCGGCTCGATGCTCAATCCCGTTGCCCTGTCCATCATCTCGCAAATCTTCACCGGCCGTGTCGAGCGGGCCCGCGCATTGGGCGTCTGGGGTGCGGTCGTCGGGATCTCGATGGCCCTGGGGCCGGTCGTCGGCGGCTTCCTGATCGAGCTGATCAGTTGGCGCGCCGTGTTCTGGATCAATTTGCCGATCTGCCTGGCCGCGGTGATCCTGACCGCCATCTTCGTCCCCGAGACCAAGTCGAAGACCATGCGCAACATCGACCCGATCGGCCAGGGTCTCGCCGTCACGTTCCTCTTCGGTGTGGTGTTCACCCTCATCGAGGGTCCGGGCTACGGCTGGACCAACCCACGGGTCGTCGCCGTCGCAGTGGTCGCGCTGATCGCCTTCGTGGCCTTCCTGC
Organism: Mycobacterium sp. AT1; assembly: GCF_002043095.1. GTDB lineage: Bacteria > Actinomycetota > Actinomycetes > Mycobacteriales > Mycobacteriaceae > Mycobacterium. Next base: position 7,132 of record NZ_MVOC01000060.1, read on the forward strand.
GCTACGAGTCCCAGCGCAACGACCCGTTCATCGACCTGCGCTTCTTCCGCAGCATCCCCTTCGCAGGGGCGACGGTCACTGCGATCTGCGCGTTCTCTGGCTGGGGCGCGTTCCTGTTCATGATGTCGCTGTACCTGCAGGGCGAGCGCGGCTATTCCGCCATGCACACGGGGTTGATCTACGCCCCGATTGCCATTGGCGCACTGGTGTTCTCGCCGATCTCGGGCCGGATGGTCGGCCGTTTCGGGGCCAGGCCGTCACTGCTGGCGGCCGGCGTGCTGGTCACCATCGCGTCGATTCTGCTCACCTTCCTGACCAAGACCACGCCGGTGTGGGGACTGCTCGTCATCTTCGCGGTGTTCGGCATTGGCTTCTCGATGGTCAACGCGCCGATCACGAACGCGGCCGTCAGCGGCATGCCGCTGGACCGGGCGGGCGCGGCCTCGGCCGTGACGTCGACCAGCCGCCAGATCGGGGTGAGCATCGGTGTGGCGCTGTGCGGTTCCGTCGCCGGGCCCGCGCTGGCACGCAGCGGTGCGGACTTCGCCGACTCCGCTCGGCCGCTGTGGTTCACGTGCATCGGAATCGGTGTCGTCATCACCGTGCTCGGCTTCTACTCGACCACCCCGCGCGCGTTGCAGTCAGCCGAGCGGCTCGCTCCGCTGATCGCCGGAGACGCGGAGCCGAAGGTGGCAGCCGATGTCCGCTGACCACCCACTCGCCGACGACGTCTGGCGCGCCATGACCGCCGTGGTGTTCGACAACCGCGAAGGCTGGCGGCGCGACGTCGTCGATGCCTCCGGTCTGCCCTTCAGTCGCATTCGGGTCCTGCGCCGACTGGCCAAGCGACCGATGACCGCCAAGGAGATCGCCGAGGCCGCCACCATGGACGCGCCCGCGACCAGCGTGGCGGTCAACGACCTGGAAGATCGCGGACTCGTTGTGCGAGAGACGAATCCGAACAACCGCAGATGCAAGGTGATCTCGCTGACCGACGAGGGCCGACGCACCGTCGCGAGCATCGAGCGGGTCCAGGACCCCGCGCCGCGGCCCGTCGCGGAGTTGAGCGACGAGGAACTGCAGACTCTTCAGGAGATCCTTGGCAAGCTCAGCAACGATGTGGCCGAGAACCCGCCAACAGGGCGTCGTCGTGGCGGTGAGCCACCTCGCCGACCGAGGCCATGAAGCGGTCCAGGTCGACCCGCCGGCCCGAGATCCACGTGCCCTGAAACTCCATGGTGTCCTGCAATCGCGCCGGGTCGACCAGGTAGGGGTCGGTGTTGAGCAGCGAGAGGTCGGCGAGCTTGCCCGGCTCGATCGAGCCGATGTCGTGGTCGCGCTTCTGCTGCCAGGCGGCGTTGGTCGTGTGTGCCTGCAGAGCCTCGTCTAGGGTCAGCGCCTGCTCCGGCCCGTGCACGGTCCCCGATGCACTCCTGCGGGTGACGGCATTCTGAATGTTCAACCACGGCAACGGTGGTGACAGATAGCCGTCGTTGTGGAAGGTCGGGCGGACGCCGCCGTCGTAGGCATCTCGATAGGGCTGCCACCGCGCTCCGTACGCGGGCTCGAAGATGACTCCGTCGTAGATGTCGCCCCAGTAGAGCGCCTGGAAGGGCGACATGGAGGCGGTGATCCCGAGATCTCCGGCCCTGGCACATTGCGCCCTGGTGGGGGTGGCGAAGTGCTCGAGCCGCCAGCGGTGGTCCGACCCACTGAGGCCAAGGTCGTGCAGGGCGCGTTCGTAGCCGTCGAGCACGACGTCGATGCCGGCGTCGCCGTTGACGTGGGTGGCGATCTGCACGCCGTCGGCGGCGAATTGACCGATGAGCGAAAGGAATTGCTCGGCCGAATAGTTGAGGACGGACAAGCCGGGAACGGTGCCGACGGGTACGTTGGCGATGCGGGCACGGGCAGAGTCCAAGTAGGGCACGCTGATCGCCGCCGTGCCGATGGACGGACTCCCGTCCATCCAAATCTTGTAGCCCGCCCGCGAAATCATGCCCGACAGCTCACCGAAGTCCAGTTCGGCATTCGCGTCGGAGTCGTAGGTGGCTTGATAGAGCGAATAGCGAACCGGGCAATCGGCCAGCGAAGCCAGCAACTCCATCGGTGCACGCAACTTGCTGACGAATCCGAGGTCGCCGACGGCGGTGAAACCGTTGCGCGCCAACGTCGAATACCAGGCACCGAGGTTCAGAAGCGGCGAAGGGACGACGCCTGGCAGGAAGGCGCCCATGGCCATCATCGTCGCCTGTGTTTCGAATCCGACGCCGCCGGCGGTGCCGTCCGGGCGACGCGTCCACCGCGCGTCGGGTGTGTCGGCCGGGGGCGTGGCACCCACCCACCCGAACAACTGGGTGGCACGCGAGTTGAAGTACAACGCGTGGCCGGTGATGTCGAAGATGAGCACCGGGTGGTCGGGAAAGTAGCGGTCCAGACTCGTCCGATCCGGCATCGGGATCGACAGCAGCAGTCGGTCCAGACCGTTGAAGAGCAGCGGCTGCCCGGTCGGCGTCTCCCGGCGCAGCCTACCGAAGAGCGCCTCGACGTCCTCCCACGTCGGGTATCCGACGAATGGGGCAATCCAGTGGGCCGGCTGTTCGCACAGCACTGCCGCCGGCACGGGATGGTCGTGTGCCTGAATGAAACCCGGCATCAGCACGCTCGAGCCGAGGTCTTCGATCTGGTCGTCGGGGGCCGACGTCTGGCACTCGGCGAGCGTGCCCACGGCGACGATCCGGCCAGAGTGGACGTCGATTGCGACCGCCTCGGCCCGCGGCTTCGCGGGATCCATGGTGATGACCGAGGCGGCCCTCAGGATCGTCAGTTTAGGTAGCCTTCGACTTCGCTTTCGGGTCGCACACTGGCCTGATTCGGGTCCTGACCGGTCTCGCGCAGGGCGCGGCGCTGGCGCAGCAGATCCCAGCACTGGTCGAGCTGCACCTCGAGACCACGCAGTCGGCGGTGCTCCTCGGTCTCGTCGATCTCGCCGTGCTGCAGCTTGGCGCGCAGTTCCTTCTCCTCGGCCACCAGTTCGTTGACTTGGGCGAGAATGTCGGCATCTTTGTTCGGGTCCGTAGCCACGCACCCAGTCTGCCCGACTACCGTGGTGAACGTGGCGACTAAACCCGAGATCGAATTTCCCGACGGCCCGGCACCTGCCGAGCTCGTCATCGAAGACATCGTCGTAGGCGACGGTGCCGAGGCCGTGCCTGGTGGCACCGTCGAGGTGCACTACGTCGGCGTGGAGTACGACACCGGCGACGAGTTCGACAGCTCGTGGAACCGCAACGAGTCCATCGAATTCCCCCTGCGCGGGCTCATCGAAGGCTGGCAGGACGGCATTCCCGGAATGCGCGTCGGCGGCCGCCGCAAGCTGGTCATCCCGCCGGCAAAGGCGTACGGCCCAGCCGGATCCGGGCATCGGCTCTCGGGTAAGACGTTGATCTTCGTGATCGACCTGCTCGACGCTCGCTGAGTGCGTTCCGCGCTGCTGGTCACCCTCACCCTGCTGCTCTTGGTGGCGGGGTGTGGGTCGTCCGGCAACCCCGGCGACGCCGGTGACACCGGACAAGCCACCGTCACCGCGACCTCGACCGGCCAGTCGACCGCCGCGAAGAGTGGTCCGTTCGGGGCCATGTCGATCGTGCGGACGGCCGACGGGTTCACCCTGACCGGTGAAGTGCCCGACGAGTCGCTCAAGACGGATCTGCCCGACACGCTGCGTCAAGCCATGCCCGGCGCCAAGATCGTCGACCAGCTGACGGTCAAACCCGGCGTCACCGCCCCGGAGTTCTCCGGTCTCGGCGCCTTGTTCGGGGTCGCCATGGACGTGAAGGGCTTCGCGGTGAAGCTCGTTGGAGACACGGCCACGTTGACGGGGACCGCCAAGACCGAGGCGGCCAAGACGGCGGCTGGGACAGCGGTGACGGAGACCTGGCCGAACGTAAAGGTGGCCAACGACATTCGGGTCGGCTAGGACGGTCCGGGCAGCCGCAGCAGCAGTCGGACGCCGCCGAGCGGGCTTTCCTCCAAAGACGCCGTGCCGCCGTGCAATTCGGCTTGCTGCGCGACGAGCGCCAGCCCGAGCCCGGAGCCGGAGTGCGACGCCGTCGACCCGCGGGAGAACCGCTCGAAGACGATCGTGCGCTCCTCCTCGGGGATGCCGACCCCGTCGTCGTCGACCGCGATCTCCACCCCCGCGCGGGACGTGACCGCGGACAGCTGAACTCGGGTGGCGCCACCGTGCTTGACGGCGTTGGCGATCGCGTTGTCCACGGCGAGCCGCAATCCGGCGGGCAGCCCCACGATGATCACCGTGGGTGCCGGCACCAAGGACACGTCAAGATCGGGATAGACCCGCATCGCGTCGTGTGCGGCACGGTCGAGCAGCTCGGTGATGTCGACCGGCGAGTGATCGTCGGACGTCGAGAGTTCGCCCTGGGCAAGCCTTTCGATGGCCCACAGCGTCGACTCGATGCGCGTCTGGGTCCGGATGACGTCGCTGAGGACTTCCTTGCGCTGATCCTCGGCGAGGTCGAGGGTGGCGAGCACCTCGAGGTTGGTGCGCATCGCCGTCAGGGGGGTGCGCAACTCGTGTGACGTCACGGCGGCGAAGTCGCGGGAGGACACCAGCGCCGCCTTGGTGCGGTCCTGCTCCTGCCAAATGCGCTGCACCATCCCGTTGACGGCGTCGGCGATCTCGACCGCCTCGGTCGCGCCTCGGACGTCGATGTCGGGGGCCGCACCACCCACGTCGATGGCCCGCGTCTGCTGGGCGAGGCGTTTGAGGGGGCGCACCGCGAACGCGGCGAGCAACCAGCCAGCCAAGGCCGCCGCACCGATGGCACCCGAGCAGATCATGATCACCCGGCGGTGCAGGTTGTTGGTGTCGCCGATCGTCGCGTCGTAGGTGGCGCCGACGGCGGCCGTCATCGGACCCTGCGGTCCGTTCAGCTCCACGGTCCGGACCCGGTAGCGCACGCCGTCGATCGTGGTGTCGGCGTACCCCGGTGAGAGGTCCGGCAGCGTCACGTCGGAGTTGGACGTGACACTTCCGCCCGTTCTTCGCACCGTGATGATTGCGTCCTGGTCGTTGGGCGACTTGGGAATCTGGTCGAGGCCGCGGGGCAGGAACGGAATCGCGAAGCCGGCCGCCTCGTCGAGCCGACGGTCGAGACGTTCCTTGCGGTCGTTGGTGATGCCGACCCAGACGATCACGCCGACGATGCCGACCACGATGGCCGCGGCGATGGCGGTGGCGAACGCCACGCGGGTCCGCAGCGACGGCGTGCGTCGGAAGACCCGCGAGATGAGGTTCACCGGGGTCCTACTGCTGCCTTAAGACGAATCCAACGCCGCGGACCGTGTGAAGTAATCGTGACGCGCCACCCGCCTCCAGTTTGCGGCGCAAGTACCCGATGAACACGTCGACCACGTTGGTGTCGGCGGCGAAGTCGTAACCCCACACCAGCTCCAGCAGCTGGGCGCGCGAGAGCACCGCCGTCTTGTGCTCGGCGAGGACCGCCAGCAGGTCGAATTCCCGCTTGGTCAGGTCGACGTCGACGCCGTTGACGCGGGCCCGGCGACCGGGGATGTCGACCTCGAGCGGGCCGACGGCGATGGTCTCCGACGAGAACGTCGCCGTCGCTCCCCGGCGTCGCAGCAGGGCCTTGACCCTGGCGACGAGTTCGGCCAGGACGAATGGTTTGACCAGGTAGTCGTCGGCCCCGGCCTCGAGGCCTGCCACCCTGTCGTCGACCGAGCTGCGTGCCGACAGCACGCACACCGGCACGTCGTTGTCCATGGCGCGCAGGGCCGTCACCACGCTGACGCCGTCGAGGACCGGCATGTTGATGTCGAGGACGATCGCGTCGGGCCGGGTTTCGGTCGCGCTGCGAAGCGCTTCGGCGCCGTCGACGGCGGTGCTCACCTCGAACCCGGACAGGCGCAGTCCGCGTTCCAGGGACGCCAGCACGTCGGGGTCGTCGTCCACCACGAGTACCCGGGGTGGCGCGGCACCGCTAGCTCCCATCTCCATGTCGCTCATCTTGCCTGATGCGCCACCACGGATGCGGTAGGCGCGTTGTGCAGGCGGAACGGGCCTGGTCGGTGCTAACTTTTACACTCGTGCAAGCAATCGGTCCCCGTCTGATCGTTCAACCCGACGATGGTCTGGGTCCGGTGCTGGATTTCATCGGGTCGGCGCACACGTCGCTTCTGATAAAGCAGTTCACCTTCACCGACGAGAGCCTCATCGACGCCGTCGTCGCGCGGAAGCAGGCCGGGGTCGACGTCCGGGTGATGCTCAACGCGGCCAGGTCCGGCGGCGACCGCGCGAACGACGAGACCTTCGAGCGCTTCAGCGCCGCGGGCATCTCCGTGCAGTGGGCCAATCCGAAGTTCTACGTCACCCACGAGAAGTCGATGGTGGTCGACGAGACGACCGCCATGGTGGCGACGTTCAACATGTGCCTCAAGTACTTCACGGCCACCAGGGACTACGGCGTCATCATCGACGATCCGGTGCAGGTGATGCAGATCGTCGAGGTATTCAACGCCGACTGGAATCACGACGACTGGGTGCCGTCGGTGTACCGGGGTCTGCTGTGGAGTAACTCCAATTCGCGGTTCCACATGGCCCGCTTCATCGACACGGCCACCCATCGCATCGACGTCCAGCACCCCAAGTTCGTCGACGCGGTGATCCTCGATCACCTCGCGGCCGCCGTCGAGCGGGGTGTGAAGGTGCACGTGCTGTGCGGCGGTCGGCACGGCATCAGCGAGGGCGACGTGCTCGACACCTTCGCTTCGCTGCGCACGTTGCGCCGCTTCGGCGCCAAGGTGCACAAGCAGAAGAACCTCAGGGTGCACGCCAAGCTGCTGATCGTCGACGACGAGCGGGCGCTCGTCGGCTCGATGAACATCGACCGCAGCGCCTTCGATCTGCGCCGTGAACTCGGCATCACCGTGACCGAGCCGACCGTCGTCGCGCGCCTCAAGGCCACCTACGAGGAGGACTGGGCGCTGTCGCACCAGTACTCGCCGCCGGATCCGCTCGATCCCTCGACGCATCACGAGGACGACTTCCCGCACGACCCGGAACTCGTCCACGAGTGACGTCGCCGGAGCCGGTGCCGACGAAGGTCGGATTGTTCGAATTGGGGCTGACGTTCAACCACATCGCGCTGGCCTCCTTCGGCGGCGGACTGTCGGCGTGGTCGCGCGAGGTGATCGTCGTCGAGAAGAAGTGGATGGGTGAGGCGGAGTTCCTGTCCGCCATGACGATGTGCCGCATCCTGCCAGGAGCCAATCAGGTCAACATGGCCGTGTTCACCGGCACCAAGCTGCGCGCCGTGCCGGGAGCCGTCGCCGCGGTCGTGGGGCTGTGCTTCATGCCGCTGGTCATCGTGTTGGTGCTGGCGTTCCTGTACTTCACCTTCAAGGAGGTGCCCGCGGTCAAGGGCATCCTTCACGGCGCGTCCGCGGCGGCCGTCGCGCTGACGTTGGCGATGGTGGTCAAGACCGGAAAGACGTGCCTGACGGGCGTGATTCCGGTGGCGCTGTTCGGCTTGGCGTTCGTGCTCAACGGCGTGCTGCGCTGGCCGCTGCTCGGGGTGCTGGCGATCGTCGCGCCGCTGGCGTTGCTCTGGGCGTGGCCCCGGGGAGCTCGGGAGACGGCCGCGAAGTGAGCACCTATCTGCAGTTGATCGTCCTGTTCGGGTCGCTGTCTCTGATGTCGATCGGCGGTGGCAACGCGGTGTTGCCCGACATGCATCTGCGATCGGTCCACCAGCATCACTGGCTCAGCGACACACAGTTCGCCGACCTGTTCTCCATCTCGCAGACCGCGCCTGGTCCGAGCATCCTGATCGTCGGCATGATCGGGTACGCCGCGGGCTTGCCGGTCGGGGGCGTGCTCGGCGGGATCGTCGGCGGTTTCGTCGCCACTGCCGCGATGGTGATTCCGGCAGCGTCGCTGGTCTACGCCATCACCCTGTTCTGGCAGCGGGCGCAGGAGTCGAAGTGGCGGATCGCCGTCGAGAAGGGGTTCGCGCCGCTGACCGTCGGGCTGATCCTGGCGTCGTCACTGGTGATGAGCCGCGCCGCCGACCACGACTGGCGGGCCTACCTGCTGACCGCGGTGTGCACGCTGATCTTCGTCCGGTCCAAGGTGAACCCGCTGATCGTGGTTGCGGCCGCCGGTGTGATCGGCTACTTCGGCATCGTCTGAGTTTGCCAAAACGGGTATAGCCGTTTGCATGGGTGTCCCCGTTGGTACCGAATTGACCTCATCTTTTGTTGAGGTTTTACGGTGATGACATGAGCATGGAATACGCGGCCAGCCGGGCCCTATACCGGCAGCGCAACGCGCGCGGAGGTGACCTCCGCGTGCTCGCCAACCGTGCCCTCTTGATGCGAATCTGGCGATTCTCCGCCCGCCACCACCGGCGCCTAGGCGCGTTCGTGGCGGTCAGCGTCGTCGGTGCGCTGCTTGCGGTGTCCACGCCGGTGCTGGCCGGACGGGTGGTCGACGCGATCGTGCACGGCGGGTTGCCGACCACGGTGGTGCTGCTGGCGTCGGTCATCGCGGCCGTGGCGGTCGCCGAGGCGGGCGTCGGAATGCTGACCCGCTGGCTGTCGTCGCACATCGGCGAGGGCCTGATCCTCGACCTGCGGACCGCGGTGTTCGACCACGTGCAGCGGATGCCGGTGGCGTTCTTCACCAGGACCCGGACCGGGGCCCTGGTCAGCCGACTGGGCAACGACGTGATCGGCGCGCAGCGCGCGTTCTCCGACACGCTCTCCGGTGTGGTCGGCAACCTGGTGACGCTAGCGCTGACGCTGGCCGTGATGCTCGGCATCTCATGGCAGATCACGGTGCTGTCGCTGCTGTTGACGCCGTTGTTCCTGCTGCCTGCCCGCCGGATCGGTCGCACGATGGCGACGCTGAGTCGGGAGAGCGCGATCTACAACGCGACGATGAATACCCAGATGACGGAACGCTTCTCGGCACCCGGTGCCACGCTGGTCAAGTTGTTCGGTGACCCGGGCCGGGAGTCCGAGGAGTTCGCGACGCGGGCCGACCGGGTCCGCGACATCGGTGTGCGGACGTCGATGCTGCAGGCCACGTTCATGAACTCTTTGACGCTGATGTCGGCGCTCGCGCTGGCGCTCGTCTACGGGCTGGGTGGCGTGCTGGCGATCGGCGGCGCGCTGCAGGCCGGGGCCATCGTCTCCCTGGCCCTGCTGTTGACGCGGCTGTACGCGCCGCTGACGGCGCTGGCCAATGCCCACGTCGAAATCGCCAGTGCGCTGGTCAGTTTCGAGCGCGTCTTCGAGGTCCTGGACCTGACGCCGCTGATTGGGGAGAAGGCCGACGCCGTGCCCGTGCCCGACGGGCCGGTCGGTGTGGAGTTCGACGACGTGCGGTTCGCCTACCCGTCGGCCGACAAGGTGTCGCTGGCCTCGCTCGAGGAGGTCGCCGTGCTCGACGACCGTGGTGGAGACGAAGTGCTGCATGGCATTTCGTTCACCGCCGAGCCCGGGCAGATGGTCGCGCTGGTGGGCTCGTCGGGCGCGGGCAAGTCGACGATCGCGTCGTTGTTGGCGCGGCTGTACGACGTCGACTCCGGGTCGGTCAAGCTGGCGGGTGCCGACGTCCGTGACGTGACCTTCGCGTCGCTGAAGGACACCGTCGGCGTCGTCACGCAGGACGGGCACCTCTTCCACGAGTCCATCCGCGCGAACCTGACCTTGGCCGCGCCGGGCGCCACCGACGAGCAGTTGTGGGAGGCGTTGCGCCGAGCCCGGCTGGACGACGTGGTCGCGGACATGCCGGACGGTCTGGACACCGTCGTCGGCGAACGCGGTTACCGGCTCTCCGGCGGACAGCGCCAGCGGTTGACCATCGCGCGGTTGTTGCTCGGGAAGTCCCGGGTGGTGGTGCTCGACGAGGCGACCGCGTCGCTGGACTCCGAGTCCGAAGCCGCGGTGCAGCAGGCGCTGGCCGAGGCGCTCGCGGGGCGGACGTCCCTGGTGATCGCCCACCGGCTCTCCACGATCCGGGCCGCCGACGTGATCCTCGTCGTCGAGGACGGTCGCATCGTCGAGCGCGGCACCCACCGCAAACTGCTGGCCCGCCGCGGCCGCTACGCAGAGCTGTACGAGACGCAGTTCGGTGACGAGACGTCCGCCGCATGAAATCGGTTGCCGAGCATGGGAACCTTGAAGGTGTGACGGTGAAAGACGACGAGGGACTTCGGTCCGAGCCCGCCGTCGCGCCACCACCTCGGCGCATCCGGTCGTCGTCGGACATCCTGCGGTTGCTGCCGTATCTGAAGCCGTACTGGCTGCGGTGGACCTCGATGCTGATCGCGGCGCTGCTCAGCCTGGTCGCCACGGTCGCCATTCCGCTGATGACGAGGGCCGTCATCGACGGGCCGGTGCGGCACCAGGATCAGCAGCACCTGTGGACGCTGGGCTCGGCCGCGATGGCCCTGCTGGTGTCCGAGGCCGTGCTGTGGTTCGTCCGCCGCTGGCTGGTCTCGCGCGCCACCATGGGCGTCGAGGCCGACATCCGCAAGGACCTCTACGCGCGGCTGCAGATCCTGCCGATGTCGTTCCACGGCCAATGGCAGTCGGGCCAGCTGCTGTCGCGGGTGATGAACGACCTCAGCACCATCCGCCAGTTCCTGTCGTTTGGCCTGCTTTTCTTGTTGCTCAACGTCATTCAGATCATCGTGGTGACGGGAATCCTGCTCGCCATGTACTGGCCGCTGGGTGTGGTCGTGGTGATCTCGATCGTGCCGATCACCGCCACCGTGCTGCACTTCCAGCGTCAGTTCACCAAGCTGTCGCGCGCCGCGCAGGATCAGTCCGGCAACGTCGCCACCCACGTCGAGGAGCAGGCGCTCGGGGTGCGGGTGGTCAAGGCGTTCGGCCGCGAGCAGTACGCCTACGACCGGTTCGACCAACGCGCCACCGCGCTGTTCGACACCGAGGTGCGCAAGGTCGGCGTCTCGGCGAAGTTCTGGACACTGCTTGAGGCGATTCCCAGCGCCAGCCTGATCATCGTGCTCGGGCTGGGTGCCTACGCCGCGGGTAGCGGCCTCGTCACGATGGGCACCCTGGTCGCGTTCATCACCATGATGCTGTCGCTGGTGTGGCCGATCGCCTCGCTGGGCTTCCTGCTGTCGATGACTCAGGAGGCCATGACGGCCGCCAACCGCGTCGTCGAGATCTTCGACGCGCCCCGCGAGATAACCGACGGGCCGCACCGCGAGGTGCCCCGCGGCGGTCGCCTGGAGCTGGTCGACGTCGGTTTCACGTTTCCCGACTCCGACGAGTGGGTCCTGCGCCACGTCAACGTCACCGTCGAGCCGGGGGAGACCCTCGCCCTGGTAGGGCCGACGGGATCCGGCAAGTCGGTGCTCGTCTCGCTGCTGTCACGGCTCTACGACGTGACCGAGGGCGCGATCCTGGTCGACGGCCACGACATTCGCGAGCTGTCGCTGCCCGCCCTGCGGAAGGCGGTCGCCACCGCCTTCGAAGACCCCACCCTCTTCTCGATGTCGGTGGCGGAGAACCTGCGCCTCGGCAGGCCGCTGGCGACCGAGGAGCAACTGGCCCAGGCCGTCGAGGTGGCCGCCGCCCAGTTTGCCTACGACCTGCCGTTCGGGCTGGACACCCGGATCGGTGAGCAGGGCATGAGCCTGTCCGGTGGTCAGCGCCAACGACTTTCGCTGGCCCGGGCACTGCTGGCCGCCCCGTCCATCCTGGTCTTGGACGACACCCTCTCGGCGCTCGACGTGCACACCGAGGCCGTCGTCACGGAGGCGCTGCGTCGCGTCCTCGCCGAGGTGACCGGTGTGGTCGTCGCCAACCGGGCGTCGACGGTGCTGCTCGCCGACCGCGTCGCCCTGCTCGAACGGGTCGACGGCGCCGGGGCGACCGTCACCCGGGTCGGCACCCACGCCGAGCTGTTGGTGACGGCACCGGAGTACCGCTATCTGCTGGCCGCCGACGACGAACTCGACGAGAACCTGGAACGCGATTGCGATTGGGAACGCGACCAGGAACGCCGCCGGCTCGAAAACCTCTACCTGGAGCAGGAAGCCGACCGGGACGGCGAGCGCGACTATGCGGCGTCGGAAGCGGAGAAGAGATGAGCACCACCGACTGGCGCGGCCGCGCCGTCAGCAACGACGACGCCGACCTGCCCATCGACGAGTCGATCTCGCGTCGCCGGGAAGCGCGCAGCCTGCTGGGCGGCCTGCTGCGGCCCTACGCCACGGCGGTGGCCCTGCTGACGATCGTCATCGTGGCGGAGAACGCCGCGCGACTGTCGGTGCCGCTGCTGGTGCAACGCGGCATCGACCATGGCATCCCGCCACTCGTCGGCGGTGGTTCCGCGCGTGAACTGATCCTGATCGTGGCGGCGCTGTGCGGCGTCGTGCTGGTGCAGGCCACCAGCCGGATGTTCTTCCTGCGCCGGTCGGGGCGGATCGGTCAGGAAGTGCTACTCGAGTTGCGCCGCAGGATCTTTCGGCACTTCCAACGGCTCGACGTCGCGTTCCACGACCGCTACACCTCCGGCCGGGTGGTGGCGCGGTCGACCAACGACGTCGAGGCCATCCAGGACATGCTGCAGACCGGGTTCGACGGTCTCATCACCGCCGTCCTGACGCTGTTGGGCACGTCGGTGCTGCTGGTGGTGCTCGACGTGAAGCTCGGGCTGATGTGCCTGTGCGCCTTCCCGGTCCTGGTGCTGCTGGTGTGGTGGTTCCGCACCCAGTCGGCGAAGACCTACAAGCTGGTGCGTGAGCGCGCCGCGTTGGTGATCGTGCAGTTCGTCGAGACGATGACGGGAATCAAGGCGGTACAGGCCTACCGCCGCGAGCCGCGCAACCAACAGATCTTCACCGACGTCGCCGACGACTACAAGAACGTCAACGAGCGGGCGTTCAAACTGCTGGCGATCTTCATGCCTGCCGTCCGCCTCGTCGGCAACGTCACCACCGGCGGAGTGCTGCTCTACGGCGGTTACCGGGTGCTCAACGGTGAGATGACGCTCGGCACGCTGACCGCGTTCCTGCTGTATCTGCGGATCTTCTTCGAGCCGATGCAGGAGATCTCGCAGTTCTTCAACACGTTCCAGTCCGCCGCCGCGGCCCTGGAGAAGATCGCGGGCGTGCTGGCCGAGAAGCCCGGCATCCAGGACCCGGAGCAGCCAGTCGAGCTCTCGACGGTCAAGGGTGACATCGAGTTTCGTGACGTCGCCTTCTCCTACGTTCTCGACCGTCCGGTGCTTCCGGACTTGCGGCTGGAGATCCCGGCGGGTCAGACCGTCGCCCTGGTCGGGACGACCGGTGCCGGCAAGACCACCATCGCCAAGCTGATCGCCAGGTTCTACGACCCCACCTCGGGTGCGGTCATGCTCGACGGCGTCGACCTGCGCGACCTCGCGCAGGCCGACCTGCGCAAGCACGTGGTCATGGTGACGCAGGAGAACTTCATGTTCGAGGGCACCATCGCCGACAACATCCGGTTCGGTCGACCCGACGCGACCGACGCCGAGGTGCGCGAGGCGGCCGAGGCCGTCGGCGTCAGCCGGTTCGTCGACGCGCTCCCCGACGGCTACGAGACCGACGTGGCCAAGCGGGGCGGCCGGTTGTCCGCTGGCCAACGGCAGTTGATCGCCTTCGCCAGAGCGTTTCTCGCCGATCCCGCCGTGCTCATCCTGGACGAGGCGACGTCGTCACTCGACATCCCCAGCGAGCGGCTGGTGCAGCGGGCGCTCGCCACGGTGCTGGCCGACCGGACCGCGGTCGTCATTGCGCACCGCCTCTCCACCGTCGAGGTGGCCGACCGCGTGCTGGTGCTCGAACACGGTCGCATCGTCGAGGATGGGCCGCCGGGGGAGCTGATGGTCGGCGACGGCCGGTACGCCGCGCTGCATCGGGCGTGGGTCGACTCCCTGGTCTGAACACGCGGTCTCCCTATGCTCAACGGGTGACGCTCAATCAACTGCGTGCGTTCGTCGAGGCCGAGCGGCTGGGTTCGTTCACGGGCGCCGCCGATGCGCTGCACATGGCGCAGGCCTCGATCTCGGAACTGGTGCGTCGCCTCGAGGACGAGTTGGACGCCCAACTGTTCGTCCGTGGCAGTCGCAGGCTGGCCTTGACCGCGGCGGGCGAGGAGCTGTTGCCCTACGCGCAGCAGTCGGTGCTCGCCGCCGACGGGGGCGCGCAGGCGGTTCGCTCGGTGGGCTCGCTCGGCGGTGGGACGGCGACGTTCGGGGTTCCGCGCAACGCCGACTACTACCTGTTGTCGAGCCTGGTGCAGACGTTCCACACGCGTTACCCCGAGGTGCGGGTTCGGCTCGTCGGGCAGAACTCGGCGGAGACCGCGGCGGCGATTCAGGCCGGTGAGATCGAGGCGGGTCTGCTGATCCTGCCCATCGACGACGAGGGTCTGACGGTGCGCCCGCTGGTGCGCGACGAGGTGTTCTACGTCAGCGCCGACCCGGCCCGCACCGAAAGTCCGGTCACCATCGGCCAATTCGCCGCCACGGACCTGGTGCTCTACGACGCCCACTACGGCTGGAAGGATCCCACCCGACGCCAACTCGCCGAGCGCGCTCAGCTCGCCGGACTGCGATTGGAGCCACTGATCGAGATCGAGCACGTCGAGGCGGCGCTGAAGCTGGTGGCCGACGGCGTTGGCGACACGATGGTGAGCGGCGCGGTCATCGAGAGCGGGGCGTTTCCCAAGGGCCTGCACACCGTGGCGTTCGCCGAGCCGCTGTTCGACACCATCGCCCTGGCGCAGCGTCGTGGGCGCCCCCTGTCGAATGCCACCCGGGAGTTCGCCCGGCTGGCCGAGGACACCATCCGTGACTTGGCGCAGCTGGACACCGCAGCGGGGGATGGGCATTCCGTCGTCCCGCAGATCTCCCGCCGTCGTATCGGATAATCCTGTGGATCGCGCAGGAGTTGCCCATCTAGTCCTTTGCCGGAAATCGGCCTACCGTCCCTGGGCATGCAGATCACCGCAGATGAAGCCCGCGCCCTCGGACCGTTCACCTGGCTGAAGAAGCCCGCCGTCGACGGGCCGCCAGCACAACGCGATCCGCTTGTCGTGGAACGGGTGTCGGAAATGCTCGCGCACATCGAACGCGACGGGCTCGACGCCGTCCGGTCCTACGCGAAGGACCTCGACGGGTGGACCGGGAACCTCGAGGTGGCTTCCGCCGATCTCCGCAAGAGCGGCGACGCCCTTCCCGCCGACGTGCGGGCGGCGCTGGAACTCGGCTACGACCGCACCAACCGATTCGCCACCGCGCAGCGCGCTCACCTCTCCGACTTCGAGGTCGACGTCGCGCCAGGCGTCGTGGGCGGAGTGCAGTACATCCCGGTGTCGCGTGTCGGCGCCTACCTCCCGGCCGGCCGATTCCCGCTCCTGGCAAGCGCTTTCATGACCGTCGGGGTGGCCAAGGCCGCAGGCGTGCCCACCGTGCTGGCGTGCACGCCACCGTCGGGGGCCGACGGCGCCCATCCCGCCGTGCTCTACGGCGCGTACCTGTCGGGGGCCGACCGGGTCTTCGCCATCGGCGGCGTGCAGGCCCTTGGCGCAATGGCGTTCGGCCTACTGGACGAAGCGCCGGTCGACATGCTGGTCGGCGCGGGCAACGCCTTCGTCACCGAGGCCAAGCGGCAACTCTTCGGTCGGGTCGGCATCGACCTGCTGGCCGGACCGTCTGAGGTCGCGGTGCTGGCCGACGACAGCGCCAACCCGGAGTGGGTGGCCGCCGACCTGTTGGGGCAGGCCGAGCACGGCCCCAACTCGCCCGCGGCCTTGATCACCACGTCGGAGGCGTTGGGCCGCAAAGTCGTCGATGCGATCGACCGCCAGCTCGAGGGTCTCGCCACCCGCGCCGTCGCGGGTGCGGCGTGGCGCGACTACGGTTCGGTGGTGGTGGCCCGCGATCGTGCCCAGGCGGCCGCGATATCCGACGTCCTCGGCCCCGAACACCTCGAGGTGCAAACCGAGGACGACGACTTCTTCCTCAAGGAGCTCCGCAACTACGGTTCGCTGTTCATCGGACCGTGGAGCACGGTCGCGTACTCGGACAAGGGCATCGCCGGCACCAATCACGTTCTGCCGACCGGCAAGACGGCCCGCTACAACGCCGGCCTCTCGGTCTCGCGCTTCCTCAAGCCGCTGACCTATCAGCGCGCTCAGCGCGAGGCGACCGCAGCGCTGGCCCCTGCCGTCGAACGCATCTCGGCGTTCGAGGGGCTGGCGGCGCACGAGGCGACAGCCACCATCCGCATCGACGCGATCGGCCGTCACTCAGGTGCCTTCGACGGAACTCCCGCAGTCAACCGGGGCCGATGACTCGGCAGCTGCGGGTCTCGGCCGTCAGCCTCGCCGTCGAGATGGGCAACGTGGCCGCGAACCTGGCGGCCATCGAGCGTGCCCTCGGCCGTCGGGAGCCGGGTCCCCATCTGATCGTGCTTCCC
This sequence comes from Mycobacterium sp. AT1, assembly GCF_002043095.1. GTDB lineage: Bacteria > Actinomycetota > Actinomycetes > Mycobacteriales > Mycobacteriaceae > Mycobacterium. The sequence goes on from NZ_MVOC01000060.1 coordinate 23,658, forward strand.
GAACTGTCCACCAGCGGCTACGTCTTCGACGACGAGGTCGAGGCGCGTTCGCTCGCGATGCGGGCCGACGATCCGAGATTGGCGTCGTTAGCCGAAGCGCTGCACACCGATGCGGTGGCGGTCGTCGGATTCTGCGAGACCGACGGTGACCGACTGTTCAACTCGGCGCTCGTCATCGGTCGTGACGGTGTCCTGGGCTGCTACCGGAAGGCGCACCTCTGGGGCGCCGAGTGCGACGTGTTCGTCCCCGGTGACGAAGCGGGCGCGGTATTCGACACTCCCGTCGGCAGGCTCGGCGTCGCCATCTGCTACGACAGCGAGTTCCCGGAGCTGACAAGGCGTTTGGCGCTGGCGGGCGCTGAAGTCCTCGCGCTTCCGGTGTGTTGGCCCATGGTGGTTCGACCGGCTGGCGAGCATCCGCCCGAGACCATCCAGGCCATGGCCGCCGCCAGGACCTCTCGACTGGCGACGGTGATCGCGGACCGGCACGGTGCCGAGCGTGGGGTCGAATGGACCGGCGGCACCGCCGTCGTGTCGGCAGACGGCTGGATCTGCGCGACACCGGATGACGATGGCAAGGCCACCGCCATCCTCGACCTGTCGGGGGACAAATCCCTTGGCGCCCACAACGACTTGTTCGCGGATCGGCGTCCGGAACTCTACGGAGGTATTCATGTCTGAGACACCCACCATCGAGTCCAAGTCCATTGACTGGGTTCCGCTCGGCGAACGCAAGGGCAAGCCTTCGACCCTGTTCCCGCTGTGGTTCATGTCGAACGCCAACCTGACGACGCTTGCCACGGGCATGGTCGGCGCGGCGCTCGGGGCGTCGCTGCTGACGTCCTTGCTCGCGATCCTCAGCGGCACCGCGGTCGGCACGGTGTTCACCGCGTTCCACTCGGCCCAGGGCCCGCAGTTGGGACTGCCGCAAATGATTCAGTCGCGCGCTCAGTTCGGCTATCGCGGCGTCGTCGTCATCTGTGCCGTCGTGGTGTTCAGCATCGTCGGCTTCAACGTCTTCAACCAGATCCTCGCCGCCGACGTGCTGACGTTGACCACGGGCGCGGATCTGCCCGACCTGTGGTACGTCGTCATCACGGCACTCGCGTTGGCACTGGCCATTTTTGGCTACCACTGGATCCACCGCTTTCAGACCTGGCTCACCTGGGTGTTCCTCGCCACCTTCGGCGTGTTCACCGTCGCGGCGCTCATCTGGTCGGACATTCCCGACGGCCAACTGGGACTTGGTCAGTTCACGTGGGCGGCGTTTCTCGTCCAGTTCGGCGCGGCCGCGGCGTACGCCCTCGGCTGGGCTCCCTACGTGTCGGACTATTCCCGTTACCTGCCGCCCCAGACCAGTCCGCGCAAGGCACTGTTCTACACCTACACGGGCGTATTCGTCGGCGCCGCATGGCTCATGGCGCTCGGCGCCCTGGTTGCGGCACTGATGGCAGGCGCCTCTCCGCTCGACGCGGTGCGCAAGGCGGCCGACGACATCGTGCCGGGTTCGGGGCTCTGGCTTCTGGTCGCCGCGCTGCCGGGCTTGATCACCGTCATCACGATCAACATCTACGCCGCGTCGCTGGAGTTGATCACGATGGTCGACTCGTTCCGCGCCGTCCGCCCGACCCGTCGACTGCGGGTGATCTCGTGCTCGGTCGTCGCCGCGGCGGGCCTCCTCGGTGCCATGCTGTCGACGGGAGAATTCCTGTCGAACTTCGGCAGCTTCCTGGTGGTGCTGCTGTATCTGCTGGTGCCGTGGACGTCGGTCAACCTGGTGGACTACTACTTCGTGCGGCGTGGCCACTATGCGGTCAGGGAGATCTTCGTGCCCGGCGGGGTGTACGGCACGTGGGGCTGGCGAGGACTGATCGCCTACCTCGTCGGCATCGTTGCCATGGTTCCCTTCGTGGTGACGGTGTGGTTCACCGGTCCGGTCGCGTCGGCGATGGGCGGCGTCGACGTCGCGTTGTTCGTTGGTCTGTTCGCATCGGCCGTGGCGTACGTGGTGATGGCGCGCTCGTTGGACTTGGATGCCGAGATCGCCAGGGCTGAAGCCGATTCCCGGGAGCACGGCATCGAAGCGGTCAGCTTCGCCGGACGCGTCGCGCCCGTCGAGACCTGAGTCGTCAGGCGCGGAGCAGGGCTTCGAGCTTGGTGTTGGCGGCTCGCAGGCGTGGCGCGATCTGACGGAAGACGTCGGTGGCGTCCGCGTCGGCGGCAAGCATGTGGCTGGCGGCGTTCAACCGGGCGCCGTTGAGCCACGCCATCAGGTCGGGATCGTCGAACCAGCGCAGTTGGTTGAGGTTGAACTCGACGGTCATCGTGATCCAGTCGAGCGGCTTCGTCGGGTGGGGGACCGGCCGGCAGTAGTCGTTCTTGGCGTCGTCCCCGAGGCTCATCGCCTCGACGCGGGCGATGACCGCGGCACTGAACGTGGGCTGGCAGGTGCGCACCGACTGCAGGGTGATGCGGTCGCCTGCGAATACCGTTGTCGCCGGGCGGGTTCCGATGCCGTCGCCGGTGCAGTCGACGAACAACGCCGACGTGTCGACGGCGACGGTGCCGTCTTCTAGGACGATTCGGCCCGGCTCCAGCGCGACGACGCGCCCCATCCTGACGACGTCGGAGATCCGGCGCAGATGGTCGAGTTCACCCTGGGAGACGATCGCGCACCGGTACATCGACGGCGTCACCGCATCGTCGATCCGAAGCAGGCAACCGCGTTCGTTCAGCAGGCGGAACAGGTCCTCGACCGAGTCGGCGGCCGCGATGGCCCGCGACTGGGCCGAGAAGTCCGCAAGCACCCGCCTGGCGAAGGCCGGGCCTGGCTGCACGGAGGCACGGTCGAGCAGCCAGGAGTCCCGCGGCTTGATCCACGTCAGCCGATCGGGTGAAATGCCGTGCCGCATGAGCCAAGTACACGCGTCCATGGAGGTCTTGCCGCCACCGACGATCACGTAGCGGTCCCGGACCCGCTGCTTGGGCAGGTCGTTGGGCGGGATGCAGTCGACCCCGGTGGCGACGTCGTAGAGCGGCGGGCGCATCGACGGCGCCACGACGCTCAGGTAGGTGGCGTCGACTACCCGGCGCCGGACCTCGACCCGATACTCGTCTCCGGCCAACGTCCGAAAGCGGTTGTCGCCCAAGTATTCACTCATCGGGAAGTACGAGACCCGGCCGCTGGGCAGCAGGTGCTGACGCATCACCTGGTCGTAGTAGGCGCACACCTCGCTGCCGCCGGCGAGCTCGTAGAAGCCCTCGTTCCAGCCGCCGGCGTCGATCGAGTCGCTACCCAGCCGGCGCGAGTTGACGCCGTAGTACGCCGAGGGTTGATGCAGCCGGACGAAGGGATAGGCGTTGACCCAGTGCCCGCCGGGCTGGTCGTTGCGGTCGACGAGCACCACGGTCGCGTCGGTCTCGGAGATCAGGGTGTCCACGAACGCCATGCCCATCGCGCCCGCGCCGACGACCAGATAGTCGGCCTCGAGGATCGGCACGCTAGCCCTTGGTCGGGGTGAACTGGCTCAGGACGAGTTCGGCGCCCTGCGGGTCGCGGACCGTGGCGGTCCTGGTCCACTCCGAGTCGTCAGACGACAGGACGGTGGCGCCGAGGTCCTCCGCCGTGGCCGCCGACGTGTCGCGATCGGCCACGGCGAACGTCACCTGCCATCGTTCGGGGTGGCCCTCGGGGATCAGTCGCATCCAGGCGACCGCGTCCTCGAACCCGGCGGGCGCGGCCACCTCGGCTTGCCGCTGCCTGATGTCGGGGTCGACGGTCTCGGCGAGGTGATCGCCGTAGCCGGGCCTGCGAACCATCGTCGCGTAGCCGACGTCGTCGACTTCCCACCCGAACACCGTCGAGTAGAACTTCGCGGACTGGTGTGGGTCGGTGGTGTGCAGGTCGCTGAAGTTCCACGTGCTCGGCGCGTTGACCCGTTGCGCCCCAAGGCGTTTGCGCGCCTGCCACAGGCGGAACTCGGCGCCGCGCGGGTCGACGCACACCGCCAGGCGTCCGCCGGGACCGGCGTCGACCGGGGCGAGCGTGACGGTGCCGCCCGCGGCCGCCACGTCCCGAGCGGTCGCGTCGGCGTCGTCGACTGCGACGTAGGTGCGCCACGCGACGACCTCGTCGTTCGAGTCGGGGGTGGCGATGGCGGCGACGTCCTCACCGCCGATGGTGGCGATCAGGTAGTTGCCAGGGGCGTCGGTGGGGATGGCGTCGGTGAAGGTCCAGTCGAATAGTCCGGCGTAGAAGCGCTTTGCCTCGTCGAGGTCGTGCGCGACGGTGTCGATCCAACTGGGGACGCCGTGCGGGTACGTCTTCGGTGGGGTCATGCCGCCATGGTTCCCGTTGGCACCCGAAAGTCAAACAACGCCGTCCGCCTCAGCGGTAGACCAGGCCCGACAGGCGGGTCGCCAGGGCGCGGGTGACCACGGGGAGATGCCCGAGGATCTTCAGCGCGGCGTTGCGGGCGGGGCGCGCCGCGCGTGGCAGGGTGGCGAGTCTGGTCAGTCGATCGGTCAGGGCAATCACCTGCATGGCAATCGGACGGCGGGCGGCGGCGTACTCGTCGAGCCGCGAGTCCGGCCCGCCTGCCAACACCGCCGCCAACGCGTCGGCTAGGGCGACCGCGTCCTGGATGCCGAGGTTCATGCCCTGACCGCCGGCCGGGCTGTGCACGTGGGCGGCGTCGCCCGCGAGCAGGATCCGGCCGCAGCGGTAGGTGTCGGCGACCCGATGGTGGATCCGGAACCGGGAACCCCAGACGACGTCCGTCACCGCGATGCCTCCGGGACCGCGGGCGTCGAGGAGGTGCTGTACGAACTCGACCGAGGGCGCCTCGGGTGCGTCGTCGACGGGAGCGACGATGCGAAACGCGCCGTCGGGCAGGGGTGCGACGACGGTAAGGCCCTCGCTCGCCCAGAACAGCCGGACCTCGTCGGTCGGAGCGTCCCCCCGCAGGTGGACGTCGGCGAGGACGAAGGAGTGGTCGTAGGCACCCCCGGTGAAACCGATCCCGGCCTGCGTGCGCACGGTGCTGTGCATGCCGTCTGCGCCGACGACGTAACGGGCGCGGACGGTGTCGCCGTCGTCGAACGTCGCCGTCACGCCCGTGGCGTCCTCGGTGACGGTGACGAGCACCTTGGGCCGCACGACGTCGCCGCCGAGTTCGCGAACGCGGTCCACTAGCAGCCGTTCGGTCGTCGACTGCGGCGCCATGAGCGTGAACGGATAGGCCGTGCCAAGACCGCTGAAGTCGACTGTGAGCAGGGTGGTGGCGCCGTCACGAATGGCGAAGCGGGGCGCTTCGAGGCCCTCCTTCACCAGGCGGCGCGTGACGTCGATCCCCTCGAGCACCTCGAGCGTGCGGGCGTTGACCCCGGCGGCGCGGGAGGTGTTCGCGGCTTCGGCCTGCCGGTCGACGAGCGTGACGCTCGCGCCGTTGAGCAGCAACGATGCGGCGAGTGTCAGCCCGGTCGGGCCAGCGCCCACGATGAGGACGTCGGTGTCGTGCATGGGGTGCTCCTTGGGGCCGGACAAATGCCAACGCGTGTTGGCATTTCCCAGCGTGCGCTGTGTCAGCGGAAAAGTCAACAGGTGTTGGCATAGAGTCCTCGGCATGGGAGCGAAGGCCGACCAGACCAAGGCCGTCATTCTGGCCGCCGCCAGGGAGCGGTTCGCCGAATCGGGATATGAGGCCGCCACCATTCGGGCCATCGCCGCGGACGCGAACATCGATCCGTCGATGGTGATGCGCTACTTCGGCAACAAGGACCAGCTGTTCGCCGCCGCCGCGGAGTTCGACCTGCGGTTCCCCGACCTGTCCGACGTCGCACCCGAGCGCCTTGGCCACGCGTTGGCGTCGCACTTCTTGACGCGCTGGGAGGCCGACGACGCGCTGGTGGTGCTGCTGCGCTCGGCCACCACGAATGCCGATGCGGCCCAACGCATGACCGACATCTTCGCTGGCCAGCTGCTGCCCGCGATCTCGAAGTTCACCCCCGACGACGCGCCGCGGCGGGCCGGCCTCATCGCCACCCAGGTGCTCGGAATGGCGTTGTGCCGCTTCGTGTTGCGGCTGCCACCCGTCGTCGAATTGAGCCGCGAGGAACTGATCGAGTGGCTCGGCCCCACCCTGCAGCGCTACGCGGTCGGTTAGGGCCCCGAGTGTGAAACTGGCGACGGGAATCGCCGCGGAGGCGTCGCCAGATTCACGAACGCGGCCCGCTAGGCCTCGATCTCCCCGGCGATCCGCCGCTCGATGCCGGCCCGCGTCACCGCGGGCAACACGATCAGACCGTCGAGCTCGCGCTGGGCCTTGGAGTACGCGTTGCGCCGCTCGTCGACGGTGGCCGCGCCGTCGGAGGCCACCCGCAGCAGACGCTGAGCACGTTCCAACCGCTCCTGCGCTTCCACCGAGAAGTCACTGCGTCGCCTGCGGACCGCCTCGGCCTCCGCGACGTCGAACGCGGTGACGTAGTCGTGGACGGCGTCGCGGTAGTCGAGCTGGGCGTCCCGGTCACCGACGACGTCCTCGGCGCTCGCGGGCCGCAGCAGGTCGGCGCGGCTGCGGGCCCGGTGGAACTCTGCGGTGAGCGGCTCGCGCATGTCGGTCATCAGCGGGAAGTCCAGCAGCTTGGCCACGTCCAGCTCGTAGTCCAGCCAGCGCGCGTCGGTGCCGTCGTGCCGCTGCAGGACCTTGGTCACCTCGCGACGGGCGGCCGCCTCGTCGACCCGTCCGCGTCCCGAGGCCTCCGCCATCGCGACCTTGGCCTGCTGCTTGATCCGGTAGCGCTCCAGCCGGCGCTCGGCGCGGCGCTCGTTGGCGGCGGCGACGGCCCTGACGGCACCGCCGATCACCCCGCCGAGCGGAAAGATCAGCCACCAGAAGTTTCCGGCGAAGTGCAGCACCGAGTCCACGGTTCCCACAATGCCACCGCTACGCGCTCAGATCGACCGTCGTCCCCACTCCGAGCTCCGCGGCGCGGGCCAGGACCAACTCGGCGGTGGCAAGGTCTTGCAACCCGAGGCCGACGGACTCGAACAGCGTCACGTCCTCGGCGCAGGACCGACCCGCGCGAGACCCGACGATCACCTGCCCCAGTTCCGTACGTGCGTCGTCCGCGGTGATGGCGCCCTCGGCGATTGCCAGCAGCACGCCTCCGGACTTCGCCATCGCGGTGTCGTGGCTGTCCACGATGACGCGGGAGCGCTTCATGGCCGCGCCGTCGACCTCGCGGTGGTCCGGCCGCGGCGGTGCCCCCACCGCGTTGACGTGCTGGCCCGGCCGCAGCCACGCGCCGAGCAGAACCGGGTCACGGGCCGGGGTCAACGTGCACACGACGTCGGCGGCGGCCACGACCGCTTCGGCCGACGAAACCCGTTCGACCGCAACGCCGATGTCCTGCGTCCTGGCCACGAACGCGTCGAACGTGGCGGTGCTCCTTGTCCAGACGACGATCTTCCAGATGTCCCTGACGGCCGAGATGGCGCGGGCGTGTTCGACCGCCAGATTGCCCGCCCCGATGACTCCGAGGACGGTTGCGTCACGCCGTGCCAGGTGGTCGGTCGCGACGGCGCTGACGGCCGCGGTACGCATGGCCGTGACGGCGCGGCCGTCGAGGATGGCCAGGCACTCACCGGTCGACGCGGACGTGACCATGATGCTGGAGCGTTGCACCGGCAGTCCACGCGCGCGATTGGCGGGCAGGTCGCAGAGCATCTTCACCGAGACGTGTCCACCCCCGGACGTGGTCATGGGAATCGCCGAACCGTCGTCGGCCAAGGCGATGGCACGTGGCGCCGGGTTGTGCCAGTCGCCGCGCGCCAACCCGGCGTGCGCCAGCTCGACGGCCTTGCGCACCTCGTCGCGGTCCAGCAGGCCGGTGATCTCGGAGTGCGTCAGGATGAGCACCATGCGATCAGGCCGAGACCGAAGCCGAGCCGACCGCGTCGACGATCGTCGAGTCGACCACGTCGCCGAAGTCGGGGATGGCGCGAACCATGCCTTCCTCGAACAAGATTCGCATCCAGCGCTCGGTGGCGGCCTGGTCGATGCGGGGTGTTGCCCACGTCTGTGAGCGCAGCATCCGTTCACACGCGCTGGCCAGCACCTCCGGCGGGGTCGTCGGCCAGTGCTCGGCCAACAGCGGACGTAGTTCGTCGACGCCGACCGAGGCCAGCAGCGCCATGGATTCGTCGAGTGCCGCGGTGAACGCGATCAGCCGCTCGGACAGCTCCTCGATCCGCTCGGAGCGGAGGTAGTAGACGCTGTTGGGCCCGAGGCCTCCGGTCACCGAGTAGTCGTTGACGATGAATCCGGTTCCCCTGTGCTGCAATAGTTCTGCCGTCGTGTGGTCCAGCACGATCGCGTCTCCCAGGCCGGACTCGAACAGCTCGACGAACATCGGCGTTGACAGGTCGCGCAGCCACCTGACCGACGCGGGGTCGACGCCGGCTTCCCGCACCAGGCCCGCGGTGAAGGCGTACGGCGCACTGCCGCCGATGCCCGGCGCGAGGACGGTCCGGCCGGTCAGATCCGACCATTGGAAGTCCGGTTGCGACGTCCGGGTCACCAGGGCCTTGGGAAACTGATGGTTGACCTGGGCGACGACCGAGAGCTTGCGGGGGGTGCCGCTGTACATCGCGGGAACCCACAGGCCGCCCAGCGCGATGTCGGCGTCGCCGCTGTCCAGATCGTCGAGCACGCCCGTCCACGGATCCTTCGCGGTGGCCGTGACGGTCAAGCCGCGCTCGGCGAAGAGGCCGAGGTGGTCGGCGTAATACTGCGGCAGGTAGTTCAGTCCGTGGGCGGTGGCGGAGATGTTCAGTGTCAACATGTTTGGTGTTTCCTTCTCGATTGGTGACGAATCAGGCGGCGTGGGCGAGGACGGGCTTTTCGGTGACGGCCTCCAGGGGCTTACCGAACGTCTCGGGGCCGAAACGGGCGGCGACGACCAACAGTGCGTACATGACGGCGATCATGGCGAACACGCCGGCGACCCCCGCCCGGTCGAAGAAGAACAGCGCTGCGAAGGGCATGACGGCGCCCGCGACGTTGCCGATCCCGTTGACCACCGAGGTGCCCATCGCCCGCACCGAAGTGGGGAAGAGCTCCGGTGACCACACCGACAGCATGGTGTTGAGCATCATGGTGAAGAACTGAAAGATCATGCCCAGCACCAGAATCAGGGCGGTCGAGTGGGCGAACGACGCGAAGCAGATGGCAGAGATGCACCCCAGCACGGCGGCGATGCTCACGGTGAGCCGCCGCGGCGCCTTGCCCGCCAGGTAGGACGCCGCGCACGCCCCGAACAGGGAACCGATGTTCATGATCATGGTGAAGGCCAGCGAGTCCGACAGCGAGTAGCCGCGTGACACCAGCAGGATCGGCATCAGGAACAGCAGGGTGACCTGCGCGCCGAACGACATCCACGAGGCGGCGCCGATCGCTGCTGTGCGCCTGAGGTTTTCGCCCTTGAACACCTCGGCGTAGCTGCTCTTCACCTGGACTGGAATGTCGGCCTCGGTGACGTACTGCTTGGTGGCGCCGGGCTTGCGCAGGGCTTTGATGCTGCCGCCGCCCAGTCGGGTCAGGCTCTGGTTGGCCTCGTCGACGCGACCCTTCGACAGCAGGAAGCGGGGCGACTCGGGCAGATACCGACGGAAGAAGACCACCAGCAACGCGGGGATCGCCAGCAGCACGTAGGTCCAGCGCCATGCGGTGTCGTTGCCGCCGAGTACGCCGTTGAGTGGGCCGAGGACCAACCAGAAGAAGCCGAAGGACGCGATGTTGCCGACGCCGCCGGAGGAGATGTTGAGCGTCGCGAGCAGCGATCCCCGATGCCGGGTGGCCACGATCTCGGCCAGGATCGCCAGGCCGACGGTGAACTCGCCGCCAAGGCCGATGCCGACGATGAACCGACTCGCCAGCAGCATTTCGTAGTTCACCGCCGCCGCGCTGATCAGGCCGCCGAGGGTGTAGACCAGAAGGTTGAGGCTCAGGGCGGCGCGACGACCCCAGCGGTCGGCGATGTAGCCGCCGATGAGACGGCCGGCCAGCCCGCCGAGCACCGTGGCCGTGTTGATCATCGTCAACTCCGCATTGCCGATGCCGAACGACTCCTTGAGGAGCGGTCCCATCGCACCGGTGGAGTTCTGTTCGAGGGAATCGAAGAACAATCCGGCCATCAGAAGCAGGATGAGTGCGGCCTGCACCCGGCCGAAGCCGATGCGGTCCAGGGCGGCCGTCAGACCGGGCGATGCCGCGGGGTCGGGTGGTTCGGAGTCGTGTTGAGCGGGAACGAGTTTGGTCTTCGTGCGAACGAGGGACATCGGGGTCTCCGGATGGGTGAGTCGACACCGGCGACGGTTGCGTCGGTGAGCCGACCCCACGTCGTCGATGACAGAAGCCGCGCTGCCCAATTTGTATACGAAACCCGTTACGCATCTGTTTCCCACCAGCGCTATTGCGTTACAACCACGAAAACTCTGCCTGGATTGTAGTACAACCGAGTGTCTGTGCGGACGGAGCGGGTGCGGCTCGAACGTCAGTCGTGCTCGAACTCTTCGGCGAAGTACCGCTCGTCGCGGCGAAGGTGCTCTTCCATCAGATAGCCCGCCTGTACCGCCGAGCCGTTCACGATCGCCTGGGCGATCGCCCGGTGATCACTCGTCGACGCGTCGGGGTTGTGTCCCAGTCCCCACTGCACGCGTCGGTTCAGCCCGGCCAACATCTCCACCAGTTGCCGGTTGCCGGACGCGGCAGCCACCACTTCGTGGAACGACGGACCCTCCTCGTCGTGGTGTCGGTCGAAGTCCTGGGCGAGGGCGGCCAGCTCGTCTGCGGCCTCGCCGCCGCGATTGGTGGCGGCCAACTGCGCTGCGAGCACCTCGAGGCCGCGGCGGATTTGCAACAGTTCTCGGCCGTCCTGGACGAGCGTCTCGGAGACGGCGGCACCGCGGTAGCGCACGATCGTGACGAAGCCCTCGGACTGGAGTCGAGACAACGCCTCCCGCACCGGAACCCGCGACACCCCGTACTTCTTGGCGATCGACTCTTCGATCAACCGTTCGCCAGCCGTCAACCGCCCCGCCAGAATGTCCTGACGCAGCGCGTGAGCGATCGAATCGCCGGTCGACTCCACCCGGGACGAGGGCTCTGTCACGACGTGCAGCCTAAACCGTGCGCACGGTCAGCCGGGCAACCCGATTCCGCGGTAGTGCCGTAGCCGTGACGCCAACCGCTCCTCGGCGGGCAGGCGCCTCAGAGCCGCCAGCTCGGCGGCGATGGTGGCCGACAGCCGATTGGTGAAGTCCAGCGGGGTGTCGGCGGCGTCGGTGTGTTCTCCCACGATGGCGTCGACGATCCCGTTGCGCAGCAAGTCCGCCGACCGAATGCCCTGGGCGGCAGCGAGTTCCGGGGCATGGTCGACGTCGCGAAAGACGATCGCACTGGCCCCCTCTGGCGGCAGCGGCGCCAGCCAGCCGTGCAGGGCGGCCAGGACGCGGTCGGCGGGCACCATCGCCAGCGCAGGCCCGCCGCTGCCCTGGCCGAGCAGCACCGAGACCGTCGGCGTGTCCAGGGTGACCAGCTGCGCCAGGCACCTGGCGATCTCACTCGCCAGCCCGCCCTCCTCCGCGGCGGCCGACAGAGCCGGGCCGGGCGTGTCGATGACCAGGACGAGCGGCAGCCGCAGCCCGGCGGCCAACGCCATCCCGCGGCGTGCCTCGCGCAGCGCCTGTGGACCTGCGAGTCCGCCGCCGACACCGCGCTGCTGACCGACCACCACCGCGGGTTGCCCGCCGAATCGGGCCAGCGCCAGCAGCGTGGTGGCCGCTTCGCCGTGGCCGCCGGTTCCCGAGAGCAGCACCCGCTCCGTCGTACCGTGCCGCAACAGGTACCCGATGCCGGGGCGGTCCGGGCGCCGGGAGATCTCGACCGAATCCCACGCCGGTACGTCGGCGACGGGCTCCGCCTCCGGAGCGTTCGGTGGCGTGCCAGGTGCGTCGGAAAGCACCGTGAGCGCGCGATCCAGCGTCGAGCGCAGCAGTTCGATCGGGACGACGCCGTCGATGACGCCGTGCCGGTGCAGGTTCTCCGCCGTCTGGACGCCCGTCGGAAACGGTTCGCCGTAGAGGTGCTCGTAGACCCGCGGCCCGAGGAAGCCGATCAACGCCCCCGGCTCGGCGGCGGTCACGTGGCCCAGCGACCCCCACGACGCGAACACCCCGCCGGTCGTCGGGTGCCGCAGGTACACCAGGTAGGGCAGATGCGCCTGCTTGTGCAGTTCGACCGCGGCGGCGATCTTCACCATCTGCAGGAAGGCGACCGTGCCCTCCTGCATGCGGGTTCCGCCGGAACTCGGGGACGCGACCAGCGGCAGGGCTTCGGCCGTCGCCCGTTCGATCGCGGCCGTGATCCGTTCGGCCGCTGCCACGCCGATCGAACCGGCGAGGAAGTCGAACTCGCTGGCCACGACGGCCACGCGGCGACCGAAGACCGTGCCTTCGCCGGTCAGCACCGATTCGTCGAGGCCGGTGGCGGCCCTGGCGTCGGCGAGGTCGCGGCGATAGCCGTCGTCGGCGGCGACGTCGAGTGGGGGACTGTCCCAGCTGACGAACGACCCCTCGTCGAGGACGGCGTCACGCAGCGTCATGGCACCGATCCGGCTCACGAGGCAAGGCTAGCGGTCCGCTCGTTAGGCTGGTCCCATGATCGGAATGACCCGCGAGGGCAACGTACTGACATTGGAGATGCAGCGTCCCGAACGACGCAACGCCCTCAACGGCGAACTGCTCGACGCACTGCGAGAGGCGGTCGAGAAGGCCGCCGACCAAGGCGTCCGCGCGATCGTCCTCACCGGCCAGGGGCATGTCTTCAGTTCGGGGGCGGATCTGTCCGGCGGCCAAGGCGTCGCCGATGAGCTGCCCGACAAGGCGAGGGCACTGAACCTGGCCATCGACCAGGCGCCCCTTCCCGTCATCGGCGCGGTCAACGGGCCTGCCATCGGCGCCGGGGTGATCCTGTCGATGATCTGCGACCTGCGCGTCGTAACGCCCGAGGCGTACTTCCAGTTTCCCGTCGCGAAATACGGCATCGCGCTTGACAACTGGAGCATCCGCCGACTGACTTCCCTCGTCGGAGCCGGGCGGGCCCGCGGCATGCTGCTGGCCGCCGAACGGCTCACTTCCGACGCGGCCCTGCTGACCGGCATGGCCAATCGCTCGGGCACCCTGGCGGACGCCCAGGCGTGGGCACAGGAGATCGCCGGGTTCGCACCGCTGGCGCTGCAACACGCCAAGCGCGTGCTCAACGACGACGGCGCCTACGAGGACGCGTGGCCCGCGCACAAGGAACTCTTCGACCGAGCGTGGTCCAGTGCGGACATCATCGAGGCGCAGGTCGCGCGTATCGAGAAGCGGCCCGCGAACTTCACGGGGGCCTAGATGATTCGGGAGGCGGTGCGATTCATCGGCGGCACGGCCGCGCTCATCGGCGGGGGCTGGGTGTTGCGGGCGGTGCAGGGCGCCCCCGAGGCGCTCGGCGCGTCGCCGGTGGAGATCGACACGGTCGCCCGACGGTCGCCGCACTACCGCGACGGCGTCTTCGTCAACATGGAGCCCGCCTCCGAGGCCAGCCTCACCCGGCAGGAGCAGTTCATCCTGGCCAGGGACGTCATCGGCGGCGGCTCGGGGCAGCATCCCGCGACGCCGGTCCCGCTCGTCACCCCCGATCCGAGCCTGACCGCGGCGGAGCTCGCCGCCACCTGGTACGGCCATTCGTCGGCGTTGATCGAGGTCGACGGGTACCGCATCCTGGCCGACCCGGTGTGGAGCGACCGGTGCTCGCCGTCGCGCGCCGTCGGCCCGCAGCGGTTGCACCCGGTGCCCGCCGCCCTCGAGGCGCTGCCCGCGGTCGACGCCGTGATCATCAGCCACGACCACTACGACCACCTCGACGTCGACACCATCAAGCAGCTCGCGCTGACCCAGCGGGCGAAGTTCTACGTGCCGCTCGGCATCGGCGCACACCTGCGGGCGTGGCACATCCCGAAGGACCGGATCGTCGAATTGGACTGGAACGAGAGCGCTCACGTCGGCGAACTCGAACTGGTCTGCACGCCCGCGCGGCACTTCTCCGGGCGTTTCCTCACGCGCAACGTCACGCTGTGGTCGTCGTGGGCGATCGTCGGTCCGCGGCACCGAGCCTTCTTCGGCGGCGACACCGGCTACACGAAGAGCTTCGCCGACATCGGCGCCGACTACGGCCCCTTCGACCTGACCCTGATGCCGATCGGCGCGTACCACCCCGGCTGGCCAGACATCCACATGAACCCGGAGGACGCCGTCCGCGCACACCGCGACGTGTCCGACGCCGGCTTGCTGCTGCCGATCCACTGGGCGACGTTCCGGCTGGCTCCCCACCCGTGGTCAGAACCCGTCGAGCGGCTCCTGAGCGCCGCCGAGGGCGACGGCGTCCGAGTGGTGACGCCCAAGCCCGGTCTGCGCGTCGAACCGGCCACGGCCGAATTGGACCCATGGTGGCGGGCCTGACCGGATAGCGTGCTGGTGTGCAGCGCTCACCGGTCTTCCGCCTGGTCACCCTCCTCGCCCTGACGGCCGCGCTCGGTGGCTGCGCGAAGCCGGCGCCGCAGGCCGGCCCCTCGAGTGCGCCGCCGCCCGCGGCGGCCAATCCGTCGACGGGCCCGGTACCACCCCCCTTGGTGCCGGCGATGCCGCTGCCCGACGACGCGGTCGACAAGGCGGTCGCGAAGCTCGACGGCATCGCCGACGAGCTGATGAAGAAGTCGGGCATCCCCGGCATGTCGGTCGCCGTCGTTCACGGCGGAAAAGTCGCCTACGCCAAAGGTTTCGGCATCAAGGACGTCCGCAAGGGAGACGATCCGGCGAACCAGGTCGATCCGGACACGGTGTTCCAGCTGGCGTCGCTGTCCAAGCCGCTGGGGTCGACCGTCGTCGCCCACCAGGTGAGCGAGGGTGCCGTCGACTGGAACACTCCCGTCGTCGAGAAGCTGCCGTGGTTCGCCCTCGCCGATCCGACGGTCACCAAGCTGGTGACCGTCGGCGACATGTACTCCCACCGCTCCGGGCTGCCCGACCACGCCGGAGACCTGCTGGAGGACCTCGGCTACGACCGGCGCTACATCCTCGACCATCTGCGCCAGCTGCCGCTCGGTCCCTTCCGTACCTCCTACGCCTACACCAACTTTGGGTTGACCGCCGGCGCCGAGGCCGTGGCCACCAGCGCGGGCAAGACGTGGGAGGACCTCAGCCAGGAGGTGCTGTACGGACCGCTGGGCATGACATCGACGAGCTCGCAGTTCAGCGAATACGAGGCCAGGCCCGACCGGGCCATCGGGCACATCCACGTCGACGGGGCGTTCGAGCCGCTCTACGTCCGCGACGCACAGGCCGAGTCCCCGGCGGGTGGGGTCAGTTCGACGGCGAACGACATGGCCAAGTGGCTGACGATGGTGCTGGCCAACGGCATCGTCGACGGCAAGACGATCGTCGATCCGAAGCAGTTGCTGGCCGCCGTCACGCCGCAGATCGTGGCCAGCCCGCCGTCCGAACCAGCTGCCCGACCCGGCTTCTACGGTTACGGTTTCAACGTCGGGACGACCGCGGCGGCCCGCACTCAATTCAGCCACTCCGGCGCGTTCGAACTCGGAGCGGGCACCAACTTCGTGGTCATCCCGTCGGCGGACGTGGCCATCGTCGCGTTGACCAACGCCACGCCGTCGGGTGTGCCGGAGACGCTCACCGCGGAGTTCGCCGACTTGGTTCAGTTCGGCGAGGTGCGCCAGGATTGGCGGGCGCTGTACGGCCAGGCCTTTGCCGCGATGGAACAGCCCGAGGGATCACTGGCCGGGCAGAAGCCGCCCGCGGCACCGGCGCCTGCGCCGCCGACTCCGACGATCGTCGGCACGTACGGCAACGCGTACTGGGGACCGGCGACCGTCACCGATGCCGACGGCAAGCTCACCCTCGCGCTCGGTCCGCGCGAGAAGCTGGAGCTGACTCACTGGGACGGCAACGTCTTCACCTTCGTGCCGCAGGGGGAGAACGCGCCACCCGGGTCGATCTCCAAGGCGACCTTCTACGGCGACAAGCTGAATCTCGAGTACTACGACGAAGAGAAGATGGGCACCTTCACGCGATGAGCGCTTGCGCGAAGAGAATTCGTCGCCGATGAGTGCGGTTGGGCTCTCCGATGCCGAGGTGGCGCAACGCGTCGCCGACGGTAAGGCCAACGACGTTCCGGCCAGGGCGGCGCGCAGTGTCAAGGAGATCGTCCGGGCCAACGTGTTCACCAGGATCAACGCGATTCTCGGTGTGCTACTGGTCATCGTGCTGTCGACGGGATCGGTGATCAACGGCCTGTTCGGCATCCTGATCGTCGCGAACAGCGCGATCGGCATCATTCAGGAGTTGCGCGCCAAGCGGACCCTGGACGAGCTGGCCATCGTCGGTCAGGCAAAACCGTTGGTGCGCAGGCAGTCCGGGACGGGTCCCCGCGCACCCGGTGAGGTGGTGCTCGACGACGTCATCGAGATCGGGCCCGGTGACCAGATCGTGGTCGACGGCGAGGTGCTCGAGGAGTCGAATCTGGAAGTCGACGAGTCGCTGCTGACCGGTGAAGCCGATCCGATGGCCAAGGACGCCGGCGACGAGGTCAAGTCGGGCAGCTTCGTCGTCGCGGGCAGCGGGGCGTATCGCGCGACGAAGGTGGGCCGCGAGGCGTACGCCGCCAAGCTCGCGGAGGAAGCCAGCAAGTTCACCCTGGTGAAGTCCGAATTGCGCAGTGGCATCGACAAGATCCTCCAGTTCATCACCTACCTTCTGGTTCCCGCCGGCCTCCTGACCATCTACACCCAGCTGTTCACCACCGACGCCGGGTGGCGAGAGTCGGTGCTGCGCATGGTCGGTGCGTTGGTGCCGATGGTGCCCGAGGGCCTGGTGCTGATGACGTCGATCGCCTTTGCGGTGGGGGTGGTGCGGCTGGGCCGACGGCAATGCCTCGTGCAGGAGCTGCCCGCCATAGAGGGCCTCGCCAGGGTGGACGTGGTGTGCGCCGACAAGACGGGGACGCTGACCGAGAACGGCATGCGGTTGGCCGATCTCAGGACCTTCGGCCAGGACGACTGCGCGGACCCGTTGGCGTCCCTGGCCGCCGACGACGACCGTCCCAACGCCAGCATGCGGGCCATCGCGGAGGCCTACGACCAGCCGCCCGGGTGGACCGCCACCGCGAGTGCGCCGTTCAAGTCGGCGACCAAGTGGAGCGGAACGTCCTATGAGGACCACGGCAATTGGGTGATCGGCGCACCCGACGTGCTGCTCGACCCGTCGTCGCCCGACGCCGACGAAGCCGAGCGGATCGGGGCGCGGGGTCTGCGGGTGCTGCTCCTTGGTTCGTCGGACCGGGCGGTCGACGCGCCGGACGCACCAGGCGTCGTCACGCCGGTGGCGTTGGTGGTCCTCGAGCAGCGGGTGCGTCCCGATGCCCATGACACCCTCGATTACTTTGCCGCCCAAGGGGTCACGGTCAAGGTGATCTCGGGTGACAACGCCGTGTCGGTCGGCGCGGTGGCGGATGGCCTCGGCCTGCATGGTGAGACGCTCGACGCCAGACGCCTTCCGGAGGAACCCGAGGCGTTGGCGGACACCGTCGCCGAGTACACCACGTTCGGCAGGGTGCGACCCGACCAGAAGCGGGCGATGGTGCACGCCTTGCAATCCCGCGGTCACACCGTCGCGATGACCGGCGACGGGGTCAACGACGTACTGGCGCTCAAGGACGCCGACATCGGTGTCGCCATGGGCTCGGGAAGCTCCGCCTCCCGCGCGGTGGCCCAAATCGTGTTGCTCGACGACAAGTTCGCCACGCTGCCGTACGTCGTCGGCGAGGGCAGGCGCGTGATCGGCAACATCGAGCGCGTCTCGAATCTGTTCCTGACCAAGACGGTGTACTCGGTGCTGCTGGCCATCTTGGTGGGCATGGCGGGCCTGTCTGCCAAGGTGTTCGGCACCGACCCGCTGTTGTTCCCGTTCCAACCGATCCACGTGACGATCGCCGCCTGGTTCACCATCGGCATCCCCGCGTTCGTGCTGTCGCTGGCCCCCAACCGCGAGCGCGCGCATACGGGGTTCGTCCGGCGCGTGATGACCTCCGCGTTGCCAAGCGGGCTCGTCATCGGGATCGGGACGTTCGCCAGCTACCTGCTTGCCTACGAAGGACGGGCGTCGACGGTGGTGGAGCAGACGCAGGCGTCGACGGCGGCGTTGATCACGCTGTTGGTGGGCGCGCTGTGGGTTCTTGCGGTGGTGGCCCGTCCGTACGAGTGGTGGCGGATCGGGCTGGTAGCCGTCTCGGCGCTGGCGTACGTGGTGATCTTCGCTCTACCGCTGACGAGGAAGGCGTTCATGCTGGACCCGTCGAACGTCGCGGCGACCACGACCGCGCTGTGCATCGGGCTGGCGGCCGCCGTGCTGGTCGAGATCTCCTGGTGGGTGCAGGGACGCATTCTCGGCGAACCCCGACGACTGTGGCGATCGGCCTAGCTCGAGGGACCGGTGTCGCGCAGGGAGTGGATCATCTTGCGCAGGATCCGAGACGCGGCCGCCTGCTCGCCGTCGGTCATGTCGGCCAGCATCCTCAGTTCGACGGAGCGGACCGCTGCGGTCGCGGTCTCCAGGCTCCGTCGGCCGCGGGCGGTGAGCCGGGTGGGAAGGGCCTTCCCGACCGGTGCCTCCGCCGGCCTGGTGACGTAGCCCTGCCGTTCCAGGGTCTGGAGTAGGACGTTCATCGACTGCCGTGTCACGAACGCGCCGCGGGCGAGCTCGGAGTTCGACAGGCCGGGTCGCTGGGCCAGCAGCTCGAGGCAGGCGTAGTGCGTCACGCTCATCTCCAGCGGCCGCAGCACCTCCTCCATGGCCGCGCGCAGAACGCTCGACGCCTCCTTCAGCAGATAGCCCAGCGACGTCGGCAGGTCGACTCCGTCTTGACTCATGTCAGTATTCTGACATAGGTTCAAACGTGTCAGATAACTGACACGAATGGAAGGAATCCCCATGCCCGTCACCGGCCCCGACTTCATCTCGCTCCAAACCCGCGACCGCGCCGCCTCGCAGGCGTTCTACGAGCAGTACCTCGGCCTCGTCCGATCCCCGGCCGGACCTCCGCACGCCGTCGTCTTCGACACCAAGCCGATCGCGTTCGCGCTGCGCGACGTCGTTCCCGGCACCGACCTCACCTCCGTCGCCCAGCCAGGAATCGGAGCCGCCATCTGGCTGCACGCCACCGACGTCCAGGCCATTCACGACGCGCTCGTCGCCGACGGTCACGCGATCGTCTCCGCGCCTGTCGACGGCCCATTCGGTAGGACGTTCACCTTCGCCGACCCCGACGGATACCAGGTGACCCTCCACGATCGCGCCTGATCGGCCGACCTACTCCGCCGCCTCCGCGGCAAGCCCGATTAGGGTGGTGTCATGGGATTTCTTGACAAGCTGAAGGACCTCGCGTCGAAGAACGCCGACAAGGTCGACGTCGCCATCGAGAAGGCCGGCGACCTCGTCGACAAGAAGACGCAGGGCAAGTACGCAGGGCAGGTCGACAAGGTGCAGGAGGCCGCGAAGAAGGCGGCCAGGGACAACGCCGGACGACCGCCCGCCGGGCAGCAACCTCCGGCCACGCCGCCGGCCCCGCAGCCGCCGACCACGCCTCCCGCCACCCCGGCCGGACCTCCTCCCACCTCGTAAGACATGGCGAAACTCTCGGTCTCCGTCGACGTACCCCTGCCACCGGAGAAGGCCTGGGAGGCCGCCTCGGATCTGACGCGGTACAGGGAGTGGCTGACGATTCACCGGGTGTGGCGCAGCACGCTGCCCGACACCCTGGAGAAGGGCACCAAGCTGGCCTCGGTCGTCGAGGTCAAGGGAATGATGAACCTGGTCCGGTGGACCATCGTCAGCTACAAGCCGCCGCACTCGCTGACACTCGACGGTGACGGCAAGGGCGGGGTCAAGGTCAAGCTGATCGGCAGGGTCAAGCCCGCCGACGAGGAGGCGGTCAACTCCACCGTCACCTTCGACGTCCACCTGGGTGGGCCTGCGTTGTTCGGCCCGATCGGGATGATCGTCGCCAGTTCGCTGAAGGGCGACATCCGCGAATCGCTGGACAAGTTCAAGACCGTCTTCGCGTAACCGTCTCCGCTGTATCGGCCTGCCCCTCGTGCAACGCCTCCAGGAGTTCGCGGTGTGGGCCGACGAGATATGCGGTGTCACCGGCGCGCAAACGGGTCTCGCGGCGGGGATGGAGTTGGACGTCCCCCGGGCGGTGCATGATCGCGATCACCCGGGTTTGGGTGGACATGTCCGCCATCCGCAGCCCGTCGAGCTTGCTGCCCGGCTCCACCTCGACGCCGCCAACCATGAAGGACTGCTGTCCCACCGAGAACGTGCCAAGTACCTCCAATCCCATCGCGGTGCCGATGAACCACGGCGCCGCGAGCTCGACCGTCGACCGCACGTTTTCGAAGCCAAAGCGCTGGGCGACCGCCTTTCCCAGCGTCCGGTCGTAGACCCGCAGCACGACGGGAACGCCCGGCTGGTCGGCCGATCTCAGCCACCGCTGGCCGAGCCGTTCGCGAAGCACGATGCCCGTCTCGATGTTCACCATGTCGTCCTGCGTGAGCACCGCCACCGCCACGGCGTCGTCGATGCGGGCGGCGTCGAGTGTCTCCGGCAGCGTGGCGTCGCCGAAGATCACCGGTACGTCGAGCTGTGCCGCCGAGGCGAGGTAGCGGTTGTCACGGCTGCGTTCGACGGCCACGACGTCGTGTCCGGCGGCCTTCAGATCGGCCACCACCCGAATGCCGAACGATCCGAGCCCGACGACGACGATGTGATCGGTCAGATCACGCACCTTGCGGCGACCGGCGTTCTGCCCCATGCGCCGGGACAGCAGCAGATCGGCGACGAAGGCCATCAACACGGCGGTTGTCGTGACACCGGCGAACATCAACGCGATGCCGAACAACCGCAACCAGGTCGGCTGGTCGACGAAGCTGAAGTCGCCGTAGCCGACGGTGGCAATGGTCTCGGTCGAGAAGTACAGCGCATCGACGAAGCTCATGCCGGGCCGGTGGTAGGCGAAGCGCAGCAGCACCGTTGCCCCGAGCAGCAGGCTCATCGACACGGCAAGCGCCTTGAAGAAGTTCGGATTCACGTCCTCGCGAAAGGCGCGTATCGCGTCGGCCACCGGCTTCACCGGCGACCGTCTCGGGTGCGCGGCTGCCGTCCGAGACGAAGTCACGGCGATGCCTTGGGCGGCAAGCTCCCCAGCCGTGCCGATCATCGCCGTCCAGTCCCCGGCCGCGACGCTCTCGTCGCGGCCCGGGCACGGCACCACCGTGCCAGGATCCGGTGACCGGTCACCCCGCAGCACGGCGACCGGAGCCAGATCGCCGAAGATCTCCCGCAGCGTGGCCGCCCGTGGTGCCGTGGTGCCGGAGACGACGAATTCGATGCCTGCAACGGTGATCGAGTGCGTGGTACGCGACAGGCAGGCCTCGACGACCGACGGAGCTGCCACGTCGGCGACGTCGAGGATGGCCCCGGGGCCGTTCCCGATGGCAACGGCTTCCCGGAGCACGCCGTTGGCCAGACGGGCGACGACGCGCACGGTGGCGTTCAACTGTCTTGCCAGCACAGCGATTTCAAGGTTGAGCGCATCGTCGTCGTCGGCACAGATCAACGCGGCCGCAGCCGCGATGCCTGCCTCGCTCAGCTCGGCGGCGGATTCGACGACCACGATCTCGCGGCCGGCGCCGCGGAGCTGTTCGACGATCCGCAACCCCAGCGGATCGTCGCCGCAGACGATGATGTGCCCCTCCATGGACAGACGGTACTTCGGAAAGTCCGACGGTGAGAGGCGAAGATGGACTGCATGACCGCGGCGACGATCTACGTGAAGGCCTGTGTCAACGGTGCGCGCACCCCCGCCGAGCACCCCGCCCTGCCCGTCACCCCGGAGCAGTTGGCTGCGGCCGCGCTCTCGGCCCACCGGGCGGGTGCCAAGGCCGTGCACATGCACCCGAAGACGCCGGACGGCAAGGACTCACTCGACCCAGACGTCGTCGCCGCCGCGGTGAGCGCCGTCCGGGCCGCCGTGCCCGGCTTGCCGCTGGGGGTGACCACGGGGTTCTGGGCGCTGCCCGACCCCGATGCCCGCCGCCGGGCCGTGGAGGCTTGGACCGTGCTGCCCGACTTCGCGTCGCTCAACTGGGACGAACCCGGTTCGCCGGAGCTCGCGGAGGTGCTGCTCGGCAAGGGGATTGGCGTCGAAATCGGGCTGTTCAACCTGGAGGCGGCCGCGTCGTGGGCGGAGTCGACGCTGGTTCAGCACTGCATGCGGGTGATGGTCGAGCTTGACGGGCACGAGGGCGTCGCCGTCGCGGACGCGATGCTCGAAAGGGTCGCGTCCGCGAACTCGCCGGCGCCGGTACTGCTGCACGGCCTTGACGAAAGCTGCTGGCCGCTACTCGAACACGCGGGTGTCTGCGGTCTGCAGACCCGCATCGGCATGGAGGACACCCTGACGCTGCCCGACGGGTCCGTCACCCCCGACAACGCTGCGCTGGTGTCCGCGGCGGTCCAGCTGCTCAGTCGGTAGGCGCGCCGAGCGCGAAGTCGGCGAAGTCGAAACCCGGCACGACGACGCAGCTGACCAGTGCGGGTTCGGCGTCCCGTGGCACGGCGCGCTGCCAGTGTCCCGGTGGCACCACGAACTGTGGCTGCTCACCGGCGGTGACGTCGCTTCCGAGGAGATGCGTTGTGGCGCCGCGCTGTTCGGCGCCCACTTCGAGCAGCAGTGGGCTGCCGCGATGGTGGAACCACAGCTCGGCGCTGCGCACCGTGTGCCACGCCGACTGCTGTCCCGGCATCAGCAGGAACAGGATGGCGGTTCCGGCGCTTCGTGGGCCGGTGTACTCCGGCGGCAGCGCGGGTTGTCCCAAGGTCAGGTCGCTGCGCCAGGTCTCCCGGTACCACCCGCCCTCGGGGTGCGGCGCCAGGTCGAGATTCTCGGCCCACCCGGGGAGTTCGCTCATGCCGTCAGCCTACGTCGCGGCGGGTTGCCGACCCGATACGCTCGTCGCATGGCTCGCCTGCGCCCGGGATGGTTCGTCGTGTTCTGCTCGACGGTGCTGTTGGTCAGTGCGTGGCTGCCGTGGCTGGTCACCAGCGCCGACGGCGGCGGCAGAGCGAATGCCATCGGCGGAAAGTACGGTTCGATCGGTGTGCCACCGAACGGGTTCGGGGTCGGCCAGCTGATCGTCGTGCTGAGTTCGCTGCTGATCGTGGCTGCGGCAATGTCGGCCAGGAGTCTCCGTCCCAAGACAGCTTCGACTGCGGCCCTTGGCATTTCGGTGATCCTGGCAGTGCTGGTGCTGTGGTATTACCGGCTGTACGTCGGCAACCCGATCGCGGCGGGTTACGGCCTCTACGTCGGAGGCGGGGCCGTCGTGGCAGCCGCCGTGCTGTCGGTGTTCGCCATGGTGGCGGCGTGGGCCGGGATGGGACGCGCTCGATGACCGCCTTCGTCGAACCCGTGCACCTCACCGGGGATCGGTGGGTGAGCTTGGAGCCGCTGACCTCGGCGCACGCTCCGGAGATCGTCGCGGCCACGGCCGACGTCCGGCCGCTGTGGTTCACCAGTGCTCCGACGCCGGACACCGCCCAGGAGTGGATCGACGGCCGGCTGGCGGTGCAGCACCCCGACACGGGCCTGACGTTCGTGGTGCGCGCGCTGGGTGGCGAGCTGGTCGGATCGTCGAGCTACTGTCACGTCGACGCGCCCAACCGCCGGCTGGAGATCGGGTACACCTGGTACCGCCAGGACGTGCGACGGTCCGGGGTCAACACCGAATGCAAACTACTGATGCTGGGGCACGCCTTCGAGCAATTGGGTTGTGTCGCAGTCGAGTTCCGCACCCACTTCTTCAACTCGACCAGCCGCGCGGCCATCGAGCGATTGGGCGCCAAGCGCGACGGCATCCTCCGTAGCCATCAACTGCTGCCGGACGGGTCCCGGCGCGACACGGTGGTCTACTCGATCCTGGACGGCGAGTGGCCGTCGGTGCGCAACAACCTTCGGTTCCGGTTGGACCGGTGACGACGCCACGCGGGCGCCGTCACCGGTCCAACATAGGACGCTAACCGGCGTCGACGGTGTTCGCCTCGATGGACGTCTGCTTTCCGCCCTGGGCGATCTGCACCTTGCGCGGCTTCGCCCTTTCCGCAATGGGAATGGTCACGTTCAGCACGCCGTTCTCGTAGGTCGCGCTGATCGCGGAGGCGTCGACCCCATCACCAAGGGACAGCTGCCTGCGGTAGGTGCCGAAGAACCTCTCGTTGGTCAGCCACTGGACGGAGTCCTCGCTGCGAGCGGTCCGGTGCGCGGAAATCGTCAGCGTGCCGGCGTCGACGTCGATGTCCACCGATCCCGGGTCGACGCCCGGCAGATCGGCGGTCAGCAGATAGTGGTCGTCGACCTTGCAGAGGTCCATCGGCATGAACCGGGGACTGCGGTTCGACCCGGACTGGCCGTTGAGCAGACCGCGGGTCAACAGGTCGAGGTCACCGAACGGATCAAAACGAAGCACAGCAATCCACCTCCCTTGTCTACTCGATGCCCGCCACCTCGGCGGGCTGTCAATCACTGTGCGACTCCCAAATTAGCACTCGACGGGTGAGAGTGCCAAGAAGTTTCTGGAAGATTCTTGCGCTGACTTTTCACCAGTGTTGGACTGCGGCAACACCTTCGGACTTCAGTGCCGATCCTCCACGTCGGCGCCGCGCAGTGCCCCGGCGCACTGGTCGCAGCTGAGCACGGCCTCGAACGCGTCGCCGCACGACTGATGCCGCAGCAGGACGGCTGGCCCCTCGGGTGCGGCGAACCATCGTTGCGCCCACTGCAGGGCGGTGATCAGAATCGGAAACGCGGCCCGACCCTTCTCGGTGAGGGCGTAGCGCCCGCCGACGGCATCCAGAACGCCACCCGCTGTGAGGCTCTGCAGCCGGTCGGTCAGCGAGCCAGGGGGAGCGCCGAGCTGGCCGGCGAAGTCGTTGAACCGGGTGGTGCCGACGAACGCGGCGACCAGAAGGGCGAACGCCCAGCGGTTGCCGAGGATGGTCATGGTCTCCGGGAACAGTCCCGCCCGCCCGGCCGCCTCGGACGTCGCCCGGCGCCGCGTCGACTCGGCGGGCATCGACCGTTTCCACGATCCGCTCGGACCCCACTCAACGGTCAACTCCTTCTCCGTGACCACCTGGTCGCACGCCCGGCAGGTGACCTGCGGGGCGAACTCGGCGTCACAGCTGAGGTGGTGCATCGTGGGCAACCGCTCGGCGTGGTCGGGAACCCAGCGGCGTTCCCACTCCCAGATCGCCGTCAGCACCGGCCACAATGACCTGCCCTTTGGCGTCAGCACGTACTCGTACCGGGGTGGTCGTTGGTGATAGATGGTGCGCTCCAGCAGGCCGTCGGCCGTCAGTGCCGTCAGCCGCTTCGTGAGAACGGCGTGCGAAATCGGAAGGCGGGCAGCGAATTCGCCGTAGCGAGTCGCCCCGAGCAATGACTGTTGGACGAGTAGCAGCGTCCACTCGTCGCCGAGCACGCCCAGCATCCGCCCGACGGCGTTGACGCCTCCCGGCTCCACTACAGGCCGATCGCCTCTGCGGCGGTGTCGGTCTGTTGCCAGCGGCGCAGCTCGGCCCCCGCGGCCCACGTCGAGTGCGTTCCGCTCGAAACACGTTCCGGCAGAGCCAGTTTGCACACCGGCCCGTCGCCAACCCTGGCGGCGTCGAACACCAGGCAGTACGAGGCGTCGGCGTTCATGTCGGTGGTGATGGTGACGAGGTAACCGTCGTCCTCGCTGGTGCTTCCGACTCGGGGCGCCATCGCCGTCTCGCTGCCGTAGACCCCGTCGGCGAAGGCGTAGCGTTCCTCGGAGCCGGTCTGCAGGTCGTGCTTGACGAGGCCGTCGAACAGGAACCAGCCGGGCTTGCCCGTTGCGGCGTAGGCATAGCGGTACTTCCCGCCGGCGTACCCGGGGTTGATCATCCCGAACTCGGTGATGGAGTCCGACAACTGCTCTTCTCGCACCCCGCCGGTGACCAGGTTGAACCGCCAACGATGCAGCCGCGCCTGCATGCGGTCCAGCGCGAGGAAGCGGAAGGCGCGTTGCCACTTGTCGCCGAGCCCGTTGTCGCTCGGCTCCGGATCCCCTTGGTAGAACCCGTCTAGGACGATCTCGTCGCCGTCCTCGTAGGCATTGGTGAAGTGCAGGACGTAGGTCGGGTCGGCCTCGAACCACTGAATCTGCGAGGTCTGGCCGCGCCGGGGGATGACGGCGAACCGGGACGGCATGTCGCGGTGGAAGCGTGCGACGTGAGCGTTGCGCTCCAGGTACTCGGGTGACCAGAACAGCGGAAAGTCGTTGAGAATGGCGTAGTTCTCGGTGAACGCCATGTCGTGTGGCAGCCGCGGACCGGGGAGCGGCACGTCGACGTAGTGCACCAGTTCGTTGGCGGCGTCGACGACGCCGTAGTGCATGAACGGTTCCTGCTTGGAGTAGTTGAAGAACAAGAGCTCACCGGTCTTGTCGTCGGCCTTGGGGTGCGCGGACACGCCCCACTGGTGTGGAAACGCGCCGTTCCATTCCTGCTTGCCGAGGGTGGCACCGGTCAACGGGTCGACCCGGTACAGGTCGCCGCACTGGTAGAAGCTAGTCAGCGCGGTGCCGCGGTGCAC
Source organism: Mycobacterium sp. AT1 (assembly GCF_002043095.1). Lineage (GTDB taxonomy): Bacteria > Actinomycetota > Actinomycetes > Mycobacteriales > Mycobacteriaceae > Mycobacterium. The sequence continues at coordinate 50,504 of NZ_MVOC01000060.1, forward strand.
GGTCACGTCGGTGCTCGACGCGTCCTTCATCAACGTCCTTGCGCCCCAGCCATAGTCGCGCTTGGCCAACCCGACCGGCTCGGCGATCCCTGGCCACAGGGCACCGCCCGCCTCCTCTTCCTCGGCGAAGCCGTCGGTGCGGACGAACCTGTTGCGGTAGAACGCCTTTCCGTCGCGAAAGCCGACGACGTGCATCATCCCGTCACCGTCGAAGGGGTGGTAGGCCTTCAGCGCGGGGTGCAGCGGGTTCTCGGTGTTGCGGAGGTAGACGCCGTCGAGGTCGCGCGGAAGCTCACCGTCGACGACGGTCAGGTCGTCGGCGTCCCACTCGGTCGACTGCGGTCGCCACGGACCGGTGCGATACGGATGGTCGTCGTCGTCGGGCAGCGTGGAGAGGAACTTGCCGACCACTTCTACGTTCATTGCGTTACTCCTTGACCGCTGAGGTTAGATTGCCGGCACGCCGGCGACGACGAAACTGACTGTGGTGGCGGTGCTTCCGCCGAAGTTGAGGGTGCCAAAGGTGGATGCGCCGTCGACCTGGTAGTCGCCCGCGGTGCCACTGACCTGTTTGGCGGCGTCGAGGAGCATGCGCACCCCCGACGCCCCGACCGGATGGCCGCCGCCGATGAGTCCGCCGCTGGGGTTGATCGGCAGCCGTCCGCCGATTTCGATTTCGCCGTTCTCGATGGCCTTCCAGGATTCCCCAGGCCCGGTTAGTCCGATGTGGTCGATGGCGAGGTATTCGCTGGGGGTGAAGCAGTCGTGCACCTCGATGCCGTCGAGATCGTCCAGGGTCACGTGCGCGCGGCCGAACGCGTCGAGCACGGCGTGACGGACGTGTGGCATGACGTAGGGGCCCTCGGCCGAGCGGTCGAGTTTCTGTTGCAGACCCAAGCCAACGGTGCGGTGCCCCCACCCGTCGATGCGCGCCAACGGCGTCACGTCGGGGTGGTCTCGCAAGAACCGGTCGGTGACGAGGACGACGCCGGAGCCGCCGTCGGTCATCTGGCTGCAGTCGAAACGACGAATCCGGCCCTCGACGACGGGGTTCGCGACGTCGTCGTCGGTCAGCGGGTTCGGCACCGTCCAGTCGCGGGTCTGCGCGTTCGGGTTGCGGCGGGCGTTGGCGAGGTTGATTGACGCAATGGCCCGGAGATGGACCTCGTCGACGCCGAAGCGGCGGTCGTACTCGTCGGCCACCTCGGAGAACGTCCAGGGCCACATGTACCGCGCGTCTTGCCCCTCTAATTCGGTCCAGGCGGCGGCGCCGAGGTACTGCGCGGCGGTGTCACCGGGCACGGTCTTCTCGAGCTCGACGCCGAGGACGAGGGCCGTCTCGTAGGCGCCGGAGCGCAGGTCCGCGATGGCGGCGAGCGCGGCGATGCTCCCGGACGCGCAGGCAGCCTCGTGGCGCGAGGACGGGGTGTCCCAGAGGCCGTCGACCACGGTGGCGGGCATGGCGCCGAGGTGGCCCTGAGCGGCGAACATCTCGCCGAACGCGTTGCCGACGTGGACGACGCCGACGTCGGCAGCGTCGATCTTGGCGGCGTGCAGCGTCGAGGTGACGACCTCGGCGGTCAGCCCGGCGAAGTCGACGCCCTCGCGGGTGAGATTGCGGGCGAAGTCGCTCTGGTAGCCCCCGAGGATCCACACGTTCGCATCGGCCATGCACCGGACGCTACTACAATTAGCAGAGTGACTCGGCGAATCGTTTAATCAAAACGGCCCCACCGGCTCTAGTCTGAACCGGTGAGACCTAGGTTTGATTGAGTGTCGACACTCAAGCACACCTGCCTGAGCGCATTTCCCGTGCTCGGCGGTCACAAACGTGCTTGGCGACGGAGATAACGTGCAAAATGCCATCATGAAGTTGCAGAACCACGACCTCGCCATGCGCATGGCGGAGTTGGCGCGGGTCACCGCGCTGCGGAAGGTCGACGACGTCCTCGCCGACGTCACCGCTACCGCCAAGGAACTGATCCCCGGCGTCGACTTCGCGGGCGTCCTACTCATCGGCAAGGCCGGCAGTTTCGAAACCCTCGCGCCGACCAGCGAGTTGATGTTCAAGCTCGACGAACTGCAGATGCGCCACAACGAAGGTCCTTGCGTCGAGGCGGCGCTGGACGAGATCGTGGTCCGCACCGACGACTTCCGCGACGAGCCCCGGTTCCCGAACTACGCCCCGGAGGTCGTGAAGCTCGGCGTTCTCAGCGCGTTGTCGTTCAAGCTGTACACCGCCGATCGCACGGCGGGCGCCCTCAACTTGTTCGGGCACGAGCCCAAGCTGTGGGACAGCGAGGCGGAGTCCATCGGCATGATCCTCGCGGCGCACGCGGCGGCGGCGATCCTCGCGAGCCGGGAGGGCGAGCAGCTGCAGTCGGCGCTGTCCACGCGCGACCGGATCGGGCAGGCCAAGGGCATCATCATGGAGCGGTTCAAGATCGACGACGTGCGGGCGTTCTCGATGCTCCGCCAGCTGTCACAGGACACCAACACCAAGCTGCTCGACGTCGCCCAACGTGTGATCGACACCCGCGGGGAGTAGCGGACTAGTTGTTCTTCATGGGC
>NZ_MVOC01000061.1 GCF_002043095.1 Mycobacterium sp. AT1
GTGACCTCGGCGCCGAGGTCGGCGAGCATCATGGTGGCATAGGGGCCGGCCAGCATGTGGCCGACCTCGAGGATGCGGATGCCCGCCAGCGGACCGGCGGTCGCCGCGCTCACCGCAGGGCCTTGGCGAGCTCGCCGATCATCTCCCTGGTCCGGTACTTCGACGCGACGAGTTCGTCACGGGTGTCCCCGATCGGCAGCAGGCGCACCGACAGATCGGTGACGCCCGCGTCCGCGAAGGACTGGAATCGACGCAGGATTTCGTCCATGTCACCGGCCGCACAGAGATCGCCGACGTTGCGGGCGTCGCCCCGGTCGAGGAGCTTCTGGTAGTTGGGCGACGTCTCCGCCTCGGACAGGATCCGGTTGGCCCTCTCCTTCGCCGCGTCGATCTCGGAGTTCGCGCACAGGCAGACGGGAATGCCCGCGACGATTCGCGGCGACGGCTTGCCCGCATCCGCCGCGGCCTCGTTGATCCGCGGCGCAATGTGATCGCCGATGGCTCGCTCGTCGGCCATCCACAGCACGGTGCCGTCGGCGTGCTCGCCGGCGATCCTGAGCATGACCGGACCGAGCGCCGCAACCAACACCGGCATCGGCGAAACCGGTTGCAGGTCAAGAGGATTGTGCACGGTAAACGTGTCGTTCTCGACGTCGACCGGACCGGGGTTGTCGAACGCCGCGCGCAACACTTCGAGATAGTCGCGGGTGTAGGCCGCGGGCTTCTCGTAGGGCAGGCCCAGCATGTCGGCGACGATCCAATGGTGCGACGGGCCCACGCCCAGCGCCAGTCGGCCGCCGGCCAGCGCCTGCACCGAGAGCGCTTGGCGCGCAAGCGCGATGGGATGTTGCGCCTGCAGCGGTACCACGGCCGTGCCCAGTTCGATCCTGGTGGTGCGGCCTGACATCAGCGCCACCATCGTGAGCGCGTCGAAGTCGTTGGGCACCTGCGGCATCCACGCCGTGTCCAGGCCCGCAGACTCGGCCCACTCGATGTCGGAGACGAGCTTGGTCACCTTTCGGGCAGAATCGCCGCGCTCGGCGCCGATCATCACTCCGAGGCGCATCAGAGGTCCCCCTCGCTCTCGGTCAGCGCACGCACGTCGCGGACGAGCGTGTCGAGCGGCGTCCCGGTCGGAAACACCGCCGCCGCACCGGCATCGAGAAGCTTCTGGACGTCGGTCTGCGGAATCGTGCCCCCGACCACGACGGCGATGTCGCCCGCGTCGGCAGCACGCAAGGCGTCGACCACCCGTGCGGTCAATCCCACGTGTGCCCCCGAGAGGATCGACAGCCCGACGAGCTTGACGTCCTCCTGCAGCGCAATCGACACGATGTCCTCGATGCGTTGACGAATGCCGGTGTAGATGACCTCGAAACCTGCGTCGCGCAGAGTGCGCGCCACGATCTTTGCGCCCCGGTCGTGGCCGTCCAAGCCTGGCTTCGCCACCAGCACACGGGTACCCATCAGGCTCGTCTCCTCGTCGCGCTCATCAGAACACCACCGGTTGCTGGAACTCGCCCCACACTGACTTCAGCGCGGTCACCATCTCACCGACCGTGCAGTAGGCCTTGGCGCAGTCGATCAGCCTGTGCATCACGTTGTCCTCGCTGCTCTCCGCCGCACGCGACAGCGCAGCGAGCGTGTCCCGCACGGCGACGCCATCACGTTCGGCCTTCACCCTCGCCAGCCGCTTCAGCTGCAGATCGCGACCCTCGGCATTCAACTCGTAGGTGTCGATGTCGGGAGCCGGTTCGTCGGTGACGAACTTGTTGACCCCGACGACGGGCCGCTTCCCCGATTCCACCTCGTGGTGGATCTTGAACGCCTCGTCGGCGATGAGCCCCTGCAGGTAACCGTCCTCGATGGAGCGCACCATCCCACCGTGCGCCTCGAGGTCATCCATGATCTCGACGATCCTTGCCTCGGTCGCATCGGTCAGCGCCTCGACGAAGTAGGAGCCGCCCAGCGGATCCGCCACCTTCGTCACACCCGTTTCGTAGGCGAGAATCTGCTGGGTGCGCAGCGCCAGGGTCGCCGACTCCTCGCTCGGCAACGCAAACGGTTCGTCCCACGCCGCGGTGAACATCGACTGGACGCCACCGAGCACCGCCGCCATCGACTCATAGGCGACGCGCACGAGATTGTTCTGCGCCTGAGGCGCGTACAGGGACACCCCGCCGGCCACACAACCGAAGCGGAACATCGACGCCTTGTCCGTCGTCGCCCCGTAGCGCTCGCGCACGATGGTGGCCCACCGGCGCCGGCCGGCGCGGTACTTGGCAATCTCCTCGAAGAAGTCACCGTGGGTGTAGAAGAAGAAGGAGATCTGGGGGGCGAACTCGTCGACGGTCATCCGGCCGCGTTCGACGACGGTGTCGCAGTAGGTCACGCCGTCGGCCAACGTGAACGCCATCTCCTGCACCGCGTTGGCGCCCGCGTCCCGAAAGTGCGCCCCCGCCACGGAGATCGCGTTGAACCTGGGGACTTCGGCCGCGCAGAACTCGATGGTGTCGGCGATCAACCGCAGCGAGGGCTCCGGCGGCCAGATCCAAGTACCGCGCGACGCGTACTCCTTGAGGATGTCGTTCTGGATCGTTCCGGTGAGCTTCGCCCGGGGCACGCCCTTCTTCTCGGCGGCCGCGACGTAGAGGGCCAGCAGGATCGCGGCGGTGCCGTTGATCGTGAAACTGGTGCTGATCTCGTCCAGTGGTATCCCGTCGAAGAGAACCTCTGCGTCGGCGAGGGTGTCCACGGCGACTCCGACGCGACCGACCTCTTCGCCGTACTCGTCGTCGTCGGAGTCGTAGCCGCACTGGGTCGGCAGGTCGAGTGCGACGGACAGGCCGGTACCTCCCTGACCGAGCAGATATCGGTAGCGCTCGTTCGACTCCTCGGCAGTGCCGAATCCCGAATACTGTCGGAAGGTCCAGGTCTTTCCCCGGTAGCCGGATGCGAAATTACCCCGGGTGAAGGGGAATTCGCCCGGCGCGGGTGGAGCCGACGCCAGGTCGGCCGGACCGTACACCGCCGCCAGCGGGATGCCCGACGGCGTTTCTACCCGGGGGCCGACTTGCTCGCTCATCGGAGATAACGTACTTGCAAAAAATGAGAATTCCAATACCGCGGACCGCGAACAGGCGTTTGGCGGCACGTTCGGTGCATCCGTCGGCAATGGCGCCACCATGAGTGTCGACCTGCCAATGTGCAACGTCACCAGCTCCGAGCATTACACTTGCAAAAAATGAGAATGCCACTATCAATCAGCTAGCATGCGAGGCAATCAACCAAGGAGACCCATGTCGAGTCTGCATCCATTGGCCGACCGCACGCTGGTGATTTCCGGCGGAAGCCGCGGCATCGGCTTGGCGATCGCGCTCGGCGCAGCCAGACTCGGCGCCAACGCGGTTCTGCTCGCCAAGACCAGTGAGCCGCATCCGAAGCTCCCGGGAACCGTGCACACCGCGGTGGCCGACATCGAGGCGGCCGGCGGCAAGGGAGTCGCCGTCGTCGGCGACGTCCGCAACGAAGAGGACGTCGTACGTGCCGTGGACGTGGCCGTCGAACGCTTCGGCGGCGTCGACGTCGTCGTCAACAACGCCAGCGCCATCGCGACCGATCCCACGGAAAGACTGTCCACGAAGAAGTTCGACCTCATGATGGACGTCAACGTGCGCGGCACGTTCCTCCTGACCAAGGCGGCAATCCCCCACCTACGAAAGTCCTCCCACGCTCATGTGGTGACGCTGGCGCCGCCGCTCAACACGAGTCCCCACTGGCTCGGTGCACATCCGGCCTACACGCTCTCGAAGTACGGCATGACACTGCTCTCACTCGGCTGGGCCTCCGAATATGCCGATGCCGGAATCGGATTCAGCTGTCTGTGGCCACAGACCTACATCGCGACGTCTGCGGTGTCCAACCTCGCCGACGGTGAGGCCCTGGTGGCCGCGTCCCGCGGCCCCGAGATCATGGCCGACGCCGCGACCGCCATCCTGGCGATGCCCCCGGCAAGCGCCAACGGCAGGTGCTTCGTCGACGCCGACGTGTTGACCGAGTCGGGTATCACCGACCTGTCGTCCTACGGCGGCGGCGACAACCCCAAGTGGGACATCTTCGTCGACGCCCCGCAGATGGAAGGCACCCGGTGAGCATCTCGCTGCTGCTGGAGATGGCGGAGTCGTCGCAGCCCGACCGCGAGGCGCTGATCTCCGGTGGCTTGCGGTGGACGACGGCCGAACTGAGCCGACTCGCCGACGGCGCCGCGGGCGTCATCACCGACACCGGCGCCCGGCACGTCGCCTATGTCGGCACCGGCGCGGAGATGCTCCCCCTGCTCCTGTTCGGCGCCGCCCGCGCGAGTGTCGCGATCACTCCGCTGAACTACCGGCTGTCCACCGACGGTGTGCGGGCGCTCGTCGAGCGACTGCCCGATCCACTCGTCGTGGTCGACGAGGAATACCGCCACGTCGTCGACGGCGAACGCGTGATCACGTCGACCGACTTCGTCTCCGCCGCGCGGGCCGCCGATCCCTCGTCAGGGTTCGCCGATCCCGATTCGGTGGCCGTTGTCCTGTTCACCTCGGGAACCACGTCGACGCCCAAGGCCGTCGAACTCACCCACAACAACCTCACCAGCTATGTCACCGGAACGGTCGAGTTCGACTCCGCAGAGGCGGGAGACGCCGCCCTCATCTGCGTGCCGCCGTACCACGTCGCCGGGGTTGGCGCGGCGCTGTCCAACCTCTACGCCGGACGAAAGATGGTTTACCTCAAGAACTTCGACGCCAGCCACTGGATCAGGCTTGTCAACGAGGAGCGGGTGACGTCGGCGACCGTGGTGCCCACCATGCTGGATCGGATCGTCGACGTCCTGGAGAATTCGTCGGCCGAGCACGCGGTGCCCTCGAGCCTGCGCACCCTCGCGTACGGGGGTTCGAAGGTGGCGCTGCCGCTGGTTCGCAGGGCAATGGCCGTCTTTCCCGGCGTTGGGCTCGTCAACGCCTACGGGCTCACCGAGACCAGCTCGACGATCGCGGTGCTGACCCCAGAGGACCACCGCCAAGCACTGGCGGCGACCGCCGGCGACGCGCTGCGCCGTCTCGGCTCGGTGGGTCAACCGGTTCCCGGCATCGAGGTCCAGATCCGCGCCGACGACGGCACGGTTCTGGGCGTTGGTGAGACGGGCGAACTCTACGTGCGCGGCGAGCAGGTGTCGGGCCGGTACACCGACGTCGGCTCTCTGCTCGACGCCGAGGGGTGGTTTCCCACCAGGGACCGCGCCATGCTCGACGAGGCGGGCTACTTGTTCCTCGGCGGGCGTTCCGACGACACGATCATCCGCGGTGGCGAGAACATCGCGCCCGCCGAGATCGAGGACGTCCTCGTCGAGCATCCACACGTAGGCCATTGCGCCGTCGTGGGTCTGGAAGATCTCGAGTGGGGACAGATCATCGTCGCGGTCGTCGTTCCCATGCCGGGCACCGCCCCGGACGCCGAAGATCTGCGGGCGTACGTCCGTGCCCAACTCCGCGGCTCCCGCACCCCCGACCGCGTAGTGTTCCGCCACGAACTCCCCACCAACGCGACCGGCAAGGTGCTCCGCCGCGAGCTCGTCGACGAACTAGACGCCCACAGCAAGGAGTCAGCATGATCAAGAACGGTGCACGTCTACAGAGTCAGGTCTGCGACACCCAGGTGATCGTGGTGCGCAGCGCCGACAGCCTCCACGATCTTCGCGTGGGTGGGGCCCCGGTGGTGCCTGTCGGCGGCGACGTCGACGCCGGTCTGACGATCGACCCAGACCTGTCCGACGGGACCCTCATGGGCAAGCGCTACGTCGACGACTCTGGCGCCGAGGTGCTCGTCACGAAGGCCGGCGCGGGCACCTTGAGCGTCGGAAGCACACCGCTGACCGTCAAGGAAGCCAAGCCACTGCCCGCCAGCGATTGAGCTCCGCGACGAATATCGGGGTGAGAGTGTCACTCCCACACCGACATTCGCGCTCTTACCCTCTTACAGCTGAGCCCAGACGGACTTCGTCTTGAGGTAGCCCTCAAGCCCCTCCTTGCCAAATTCGTGGCCCCAGCCGGATTGCTTGTAGCCACCGAACGGCACGTCGTGGTCGAAGATCAGTTGGCAGTTGATCTGCACACTGCCCGCCTGCAGCCGCTTCACCAGACGGTGGCCGCGGCTGATGTTGGTGGTCCAGACGGTGCCCGCCAGCCCGTAGTCGGTGTCATTGGCCATCGCAACGGCCTCGTCCTCGTCGTCGAACGGGATGATCGACACGACCGGGCCGAAGATCTCCTCCCGATACAGCCGCATGCTGGGATCCACGTTCGTCAGCACCGTGGGGTGCACGAAGTAGCCCTTCCGATCGAGCCGGTGACCACCGGCGACGACCTCGGCACCGTCGCGCTTGCCCTCGTCGATGAAGCCAAGCACCCGGTCGAGCTGCTTGGCGCTGATCAACGGACCGCTCATGACGCCCTCTTCGCTCGGGCCGCCGTACTTCATGAAGTTCGCCACTCCCGCAATGCCTTCGACGACGCGGTCGTAGACACCGCGCTGTACGAAGATCCGCGAACCGCAGACGCAGCCCTGGCCGGAATGGACGAAGATGCCCATGGCCGCGCCGAAGATGGCCTGGTCGAGATTGGCGTCGTCGAAGATCAGGACGGGCGACTTTCCGCCGAGTTCGAGCATCACCTTCTTCAGGTTGCCCGCCGAGGCTCGCACGATTTCCTTGCCGACCTCGGTCGACCCGGTGAACGCGACCTTCTCGACACCGGGGTGGGCGCTGATTGCCGCACCCGCTGTGTGGCCGTACCCGGTTATCAGGTTGACCACGCCTTCGGGCACGCCTGCCTGGTGGATCAACCGGTCCAGTAGCAGGGCTGAAAGTGGCGTCTCCTCAGCGGGTTTCACCAGGCTGCTGCAGCCGGCAGCCAGGGCCGGCGCAATCTTGGCGCATGCGTTGAAGATGGGCCCGTTCCACGGGAAGATCAGCCCGACCACGCCGTACGGCTCCTTGAGCGTGTACGCATGCAGGTCGACGTAGCTGTCGGCGGCGATGCCCGTGGTCTTGACGTCGTAGGCGGTACCGTTGATCTTGGAGCACCAGCCCGCGTAGTAGCGGAAGAACTCAGCGCACGTGGGCACCACCATCTCCGACTGCAGCTTCATCATGCCGGTGTTGGCGGAGTCGATCTCGGCGAAGTCGGCGGCGTGCTCGTCGATCAGATCCGCGATGCGCCACATGATCTTGGCCCGTTCGCGACCGGGCAATCCCGACCACACCCCTGATTCGAAGGAGGCTCTGGCGCGCGTCACCGCGTCGTCGACTGCGTCCGCACCGCAGTCGGTGAACTCGGTGATCCGCTCCTCCGTCACCGGATCGACGATCGGAATGACGTCACCCGTGCCCGGGCGTTCCCGTATCTCGTCCAACACCGACTGCAATGTCATCCTGGCCTCGACTTCCTTGGTGTAATGCTCGTGAATCCCGTACGTGCAATCGATTTGATGAGTCCGTGGAGGTCGACGCCAACAATCGGCAGGCTGATGCGACCACTTGCTGAGCACCTGCTTAGCACCGACGAGGGGTGGTGGTCAACATCGCGTCAACGTCCCACCCGCCGCGCAGTCGTGGCGCCGAGCCTTCTGAGCTTTTCGGACACGCGAATGGACACGAACGGATTGAAGACGTCCTCCCGAAGCCGGGTCAGCCGTGACGACGCGATCCGCCACTCACCATCGGTCTTCTCATAGGTTTCGTGGTAGTGCCCGAAGCCATTCAGATTCAGCCCGGGCGCCAGTCGGACGACGTCGTTGAGCGCCCATACGCCGCGCGCAGTCGTGGCCGACACGAGGTCGATCTCGGGTGCGTGCACCTGATGAACGGTCGGCTGCGACGGCTTGCCGAGCGTCTTGCGGACGTAGGCCACGAAGCGGTCGGCGCCCCTGATCACCGTGCCGCCCGAATCGCTGGTGTCGCTGACGAAGTCGTCGGCGAAGACTGTCCGCCACCGGTCCCAGTCCTTGGTGTCGAGATAACGACAGTAGCGAGCCTTGAGCCGTTTGATCGCCTCGATCTCCAGCAGTAGTGCCGCATCGTCCATGACGAGTTCTCCCAGGAAGTCGTGTCGCGCCGCTTGGGACGAATATCGTCAGAACCACTTCGTCACGGCCGGCTGGTTCCTATGCTGTGCGGGTGCCCAGCAGCCAAAGCTATCGCATCGTGCAGTGGAACACCGGCAATGTCGGAAGGAGTTCCGTCCAGGCGATCGTCGCCAATCCCGACTTCGATCTCGTCGGGTGCTACGCGTGGTCCACGGACAAGGTCGGCCGCGACGTCGGCGAACTGGTTGGCGTCCCACCCTTGGGCATCACCGCCACCGACGACGTCGACGAGCTTCTCGCATTGAAGCCGGATTGCGTGGTGTACAACGCGATGTGGCCCAACGTCGAGGAACTGGTCGGCATCCTCTCGGCCGGCGTGAACGTCGTGGCAACCGCGTCGTTCATCACCGGGCACAACCTGGGCGACGGCCGCGACCGGATCCTCGAGGCCTGTAGGCGCGGCGGTTCGACGATCTTCGGGTCCGGTGTCAGCCCCGGATTCGCCGAACTGCTGGCCATCGTCGCGGCGAATGCCTGCGACCGGGTGGACAAGGTCACCATTCAGGAGTCGGCGGACACCACGTTCTACGACTCGCCGGAGACCGAGAAGCCGGTCGGATTCGGTCGCCCCATCGACGATCCCGATTTGGCGCCGATGGCGTCCCGGGGCACCGCGATCTTCAGCGAGGCCGTTCGGCTGATCGCCGATTCGCTCGGCGTCGAGCTGGACGAGATTCGCTGCGACGCCGAATATGCCCAGACCACAGAAGATCTCGACCTCGGGTCGTGGACCATCCCCGCCGGATGCGTGGCCGGTGTGCATGCCAGCTGGAAGGGCATCAGCGCCGGCGAGACCATCGTCGACGTCAACGTCCGCTGGCGGAAGGGCCAAACGCTCGAACCCGACTGGCAAATGGGTCCGGATGGCTGGAAGATCACCATTGACGGGCGTCCGACGGTCAACATGCAGGTCGGCTTCCTCCCGCCCCCGTACTTCGAGGCGACCACCCTCGAGGAGTTCATGGTGCTCGGTCACATCATGACCGCGATGCCGCCGATTCATGCCATCCCGGCCGTCGTCGCGGCCGCACCGGGCATCGCGACCTACAACGATCTGCCCCTCACGCGGGCCCGGGGCGTGGTGCCGAACCCACCCGGGTGACGCGCGCTGCCCTCGCCGGGGCGGCCTCGACGACGTCGTCGGCGAAGCGCCCGAGCACGAGTGCTTGGGTCGCGGCGAGATGACGTCGACCAAGGCGCTCCACCTCGTCGGCGCGGCCTGCGGCGATCTCCTCGACCAGTCGACGGTGGGTCCGTACGGCGCCGCGTGCGGCGGCGGGCGAGGGATACTGCCCGTGGCTGCTGATCACCTCAGCCCACTGTTGTTCCTGGGCGGACCACAACGCGACGAGGCTGCGCACGACGTAGCGCGTCGTCTCGTTTGGCGTGAACGCGACGACCAAATCGTGGAACTCCCTGGCGATGCGCGTGAACGCGACACCGTCGGACACAGCCTCCGCCGACGCGTCGACGTTGGCGGTCAGCACCGGCACGACTGCCGCCATCCGGTCCGGCCGGCGTGCGACGTCGCCGGCGCACTGGGGCTCCAGCCGGAGCAGGCCCTGGGCCAGGTCGCCGAGCGTGACGCCGGCGCCTTGAAACACCAGTCCGAGGTGATACGCGGCCGAGGCTTGGTCCGGTCGATGCACTTTCGCACCGCCAACGCTCCCCCGCCGGGTCGTGATCAGACCCTCGGTCTCCAGGATCCGCAGCGCCTCACGCACCGACGGATGGCTGACGCCAAATTCCCGAACCAGATGGTCCTGGGTGGGCAGGTGAGTCATCACAGTCCCGCTCAGGATGCGCTGCCGCAAGTCGGCGGCGACGGTTTCGGCCACCCGACCCCGTGGGGTTTGGCCAACGCCCGTAGGTGTCATGGGGCGTGAATCTACCATCCTTATAAGGATTGATCTGGCATCCTTATAAGGATTGGCTTAGGATCGCCACGTGGACTTCGAAATAGGCAGCGCGGCAACGGCGTTGCGTCACGATCTCCGACGTCTACTGAGGGAGAACGTAGCCGAGGACTTCCTCGGCGCCTTCACCGCAGATCCCGCCGATCTCGAGACGGCCCAGGCGTTCTGTCGCCTGCTCGCCGAACGCGACCTCCTATGCATGTCTTGGCCACCAGAATTTGGCGGTCGCGGCTCGTCGATCTGGGAGCAAACCGTGGTGCGCGAGGAGATGTGGGCCCATCACGAACCCCGGGGCGCGCAATACATGGGAGTCAACTGGGTCGGGCCGACGCTGATGCGCCACGGCACCCCCGAGCAACAACGCGCCCACTTGCCACCCATCGCCCGCGGCGAGGTCATTTGGTGTCAGGGCTTCAGCGAACCCGAGGCCGGATCGGACCTTGCGTCCCTGCGCACCACCGCAACTCGCGATGGCGACGGCTGGGTGGTCAACGGGCAGAAGATCTGGACGTCCTACGCCACGATGGCGCAGTGGTGCTTCCTGCTGGCCCGCACCACGAAGATCTCCGAAGGCGTACGGAAACAACGGGGTTTGACGATATTCCTGGTGCCGATGTCGGATCCCGCCGTCACCGTGCGGCCGATCGGCTGCATGATGGGCCCGCACCACCTCAACGAGGTGTTCTTCGACGGCCTTCGGGTCTCGGATGCGGACGTGCTTGGGACCGTCGACGAGGGCTGGTCGATAGTGTCCGACGTGCTCGCCTTCGAGCGGGTCGGCATTGCCCGCTACGCCAGATGCGAACGGCTCCTGCACCTTGCGCCGTCGGCGCTCGGGCATCGATGGGACCATCTGCCCGCGGAGTTGCACGGCCGGTGGACCCGCATGCTGACCCATTGCCGCCGCGCCAGGCTGCTCGCCTACCGGCTGGTCGCGCTGCAGGCCAGCGGCCAAGTCAGCCCCACTGACTCGGCGGCCTACCGGATCGCGGTGACGAAGCTCGACCAGGACAGCGCCGAGGTGCTGATGGAGATCGTGGCGGCGGCCGACGACACCGCGGCGGTGTTCCGCGCCGAGGTCGAAGACCACTGGCGGTACGCGCAGGCGTCGACGGTGTCCTCGGGCAGCATCGAGATGCAACGCATCCTGTTGTCCCGCTCGATGTTGGGGGCCCGATGATCGTCGACCTGAGTGACGAGGCGAAGGAGTATGGGCGCCAAGCACTTCGCGCCTTCGAAGGCGCCGGCGGCGATCTCTTGGTGCAGCGGGCCGAAACGGGTCCGCTCGGCCGGGAGGCGCTCGTCGGACCGGTGCTCGAGCAGCTCGGCGTCGTGGACCTCCACCCCCGGGACGACGCCGACTCGTTGGAGGCGGCGGCAGCAGTGTGCCGCAGCGCCGGATACTGGGCACTGCCCTATCCCGTCGCCGAGCGGCTGGCCCGTCCCGCGGACCTCGACGTCGACGGGCTAGTCGTCGTCTCGGGACCCCGGCCGTCCGCTGCCATCGCAGGAACCGACATTCAGTGGGCTGCCGTCTCCGTGGACGGCCACCGCCACCGGGTCATCGGAACGTCGACGCCCGGCGCGGCATTCGTGACCAGGCTGGACCTGGCGCCGCTCGACGGTGACGGCACGGCCGACCTGGCTCTGGCGCTGACCCTGCAGTGCTGGACTCTTCTCGGGATGCTAGACAGGGCAATCGAACTCACCGTCGGCCATGTTCGGTTGCGTCAGCAGTTCGGGCAGCCGCTGTCGCGTTTCCAGAGCGTGCAATTTCAGCTCACCGACGCCGAAGTCGAACGGGCCGGGCTGGAGATGCTGGCGAAATACACGCTGTGGAGCGTCGGCGAGATGCGGGCCGAGGCACTCGACGATGCGCTCGCACTGCGAACCGCCGCGTTGGAGGCAGCTGAGGTGGTCTTCCGCGTCGCCCATCAGTTGCACGGCGCGGTCGGATTTTGCGACGAGACCACGCTGTCGTGGCTGTCGCGGTACAGCCAGCCGCTTCGACGGCTGCCACTCGGGCTCTCGGCCACCCGCGACCTGCTGACCTCGCGCGTCGGGCGGGCCGGTTTGGTTGGCCTCTACGACACCATCGAAGAGTCCGTCCGATGACCGATCTCGACGCGTTCCGCACACACGTGTCCCAGTGGTGTGCCGAGCACGTACCCGCCGACTGGCGTGCTTCACAGACCGGCATCGGGGACGACGAGTTCGTGGCATTCCAGAAGTCCTGGTTCGCCGAATTGCACACCGCGGGATTCGCCGTCCCACATTGGCCGGCGGAGTGGGGCGGTGGCATGCCGGTCGGCGAGCAGATCGTGCTCTATCAAGAGTTGGCGGCACATGACGCACCCCGACTCGTGTTGGCCTTCGTCGGAATTCACCATGCCGCGTCCACGCTGCTGATCGCGGGCACCGATGCCCAGCGTCGTCGACATCTGCCGGCCATTCTCGACGGCGAGATCTGGGTTCAGGGCTTCTCCGAACCCGAGGCGGGATCCGACCTTGCCAGCCTACGTACCTCGGCGCGGCGCGAGGGCGACCACTTCGTCGTCAACGGCCAGAAGCTCTGGGCCAGTGGCGGAGCGCACGCCGACTGGTGCCTCCTGCTGGCCCGCACCGACCCCGACGCACCGAAGCGCAAGGGCATCTCCTACTTCCTGATGGACATGGCCACCCCTGGCGTCGACGTGCGACCGATCCGCAACGCAATCGGGGACTCGCACTTCTGCGAGGTGTTCCTCAACGACGTGGTCATTCCGGCCGACGACCTCATCGGTGCCGAGAATTCGGGATGGCAAGTGGCACAGGCGACTCTGGGGGCAGAACGCGGCATGACCATGCTGGAACTCGCCGAGCGTCTCGGAAATGCCGGCTTCCGGTGGCTGGTCGAGGACTGTGCGCGGAACCGACCGGACGGGTCGCGGCCGCTCGACGACGCGTCCGTCCGCGATTCCCTGGCTCGCTTCGAGACCGAACTCAGCGGGCTGCGGGCAATGTGCCGCGCGGTAGTGGAGAGCCCGGACACCGGCCGGGGTGGGCCAGCGGACCCGTCCATCGTGAAGTTGTTCTACAGCGAACTGCTGCAACGG
The DNA here is from genome assembly GCF_002043095.1 of Mycobacterium sp. AT1. Classification (GTDB taxonomy): domain Bacteria; phylum Actinomycetota; class Actinomycetes; order Mycobacteriales; family Mycobacteriaceae; genus Mycobacterium. The sequence goes on from NZ_MVOC01000061.1 coordinate 13,196, forward strand.
ATGACCGACTTCGGTACCCAGATCAGCGGCCTCGCGGCGCACACGGTGCTGGCCAAGCCGGTGTCGAGCGGATGGGAGTCAGGCGCCTGGATGCTCGACTTCATCGGCTCCTGGGAGTGGACGATTCCCGGTGGAGCCAGCGAGATTCAGCGCACCATCATCGGTGAACGGGGCCTCGGTCTCCCGCGTGAACCGGCGAGTTCGTGACCTCCGAGTTCGCCGAGATACACGACGAGCTTCGTGCGGTCGCGCGCACGGTCCTCGGCAAGGCCGGCACTCCCGTCGGGTGGGCTCAGTTCGCCGACGCCGGATGGCTCGGTCTGGAGATCGACGACGCCCTGGGCGGAGCCGGAGCGTCGTTCGTCGAGACGGCGATCGTCCTCGAGGAACTGGGCCGCGCCGCCGCACCGAGCAGATATCTTGGCACCGTGCTCACGGTCGGCGCACTGATGGCGTTGGCGCCCAACGACTCTCGCGACGAGCTGCTGACCGCAGTCGCCGCGGGCACGCTCTCGGCGGCGCTCGTCTCGGACTCCTTCCGCGTGGTGCGCGACGGCCCGGGCGTGCGTTTGTCGGGTCGAGCTGAGTTCGTCCCGGACGCAGTCGGTGCCGACCGCATGCTCGTCCTCGCCGATGACGACGGGTGCCCGGTGGTCGTCGACGCCAGCGGGCTCACCGTCACCGCGCACCCACTGCTCGACGAGACCCGCAGCCTGAGCGTCGTCAGCGCCGACAACGTGGACGTCGCCGCGGCGTCGGTGTGGCGGCTCGGGGGAGCTGCGGCGGCCGCACGGCTGCGGGATCGAGCCGCCGTCGCGGTCGCCTGTGACAGTCTCGGGATCGGCGAGGCGATGCTCGCCGCGACGGTCGACTACGTCGCAGTACGTCAGCAGTTCGGCCGTCCGATCGGATCGTTTCAGGCGGTGAAGCACGCCTGCGCGGACATGCTGGTTCGGCTGTCGGTTGCGCGCGTCTTGGTCGACGCAGCGGTGACCCAGGTGGCCGAGGGCGTCGACGCATCGGTCGCGACGTCGATGGCCAAGTCGTACGCGTGCGAAACGGCGTTGGACGTCGCCGGCAAGGCCATACAACTGCACGGCGGCATCGGATACACCTGGGAGAGCGGCCTTCACGTCTACCTGAAGCGAGCGGCGCTGAACCGAGCGTTGTTCGGCGCGCCTGCCGAGCACCGTCAGAGATTGTCCCGGCGGTACGGCTGACCGTTCAGGTCTCGTTGATCGCAGCCAAGTCCGCAAGTACCTCGGCCGTGTCGGCACCCAATTCGGGCGCGGGGCCTGCGACGCGACCCGGCGTGCGTGAGAACCAGGTCGGCACACCGGGAAAGCGCACCGGCCCGTGTGGCGTCTGCACCGTCTCGAACAGGCCGACGGCGTTGAGGTGCGGATCGTCGAACAGTTCGTCGGGCGTCTGGATGGGCGCGACCGGGATCTGTAGCTCCCGAAACAGTTCCAGCCACTCTGCGGTGGTGCGTTCCAGCAGCGTCTGCGCGATCAGGGCATACATGACGTCGATTTGCTTGGCTCGCTGTTCGAGGGAGGCGAAGGCCTCTCCGTAATCCTCGATCCAGACGGGCTTGACCGCGTCGACGAACGCATTCCAGTGCTTGTCGTTGTAGATCAGTACCGCGACGTGCCCGTCCTTGGTCGGATAGGGCTTGCGATTGCGCGCGACCGTCCTCGGGTAGATCGCCGGACCGAGCGGCGGCGAGAACATCCTGCCGTTGGCGTGTTCGACGAGCATGAACGACGCCATCGTCTCGAACATGCTGACCTCCACCTCCTGGCCCTCGCCGGTGCGCTCCCGGTGGAACAGCGCCATCATCGTGGCGTACAGCGCAGTGAGTCCAGCAACCTTGTCCGCGACGATCGTTCCGACGTAGGTCGTCTCGCCGGTGAGAAGCTGTTGAACCGCCGCGACGCCGGACTGAGCCTGGATGACGTCGTCGTAGGCGGGAAGGTCGGCATCGGGTCCGCGCCGGCTGTAGCCGTAGCAATTGGTGTACACGATCACCGGGTTGAGCGAGACCACATCGTCGTAGGCGAACCCCAGCTTGGCGATCGCCCGGGCCCGCATCGAATGAATGAAGACGTCCGCCCCGGCGATCATCGCGCGCAGTGCCGTCTTGCCGTCGTCGGTGGTGAGATCGAGAACCACGGAACGCTTTCCGCGGTTCACGTTGACGAACACGCCACTCATCCCCGGAGCCGGACCAACCGAGATGTGGCGCGCATTGTCGCCCTCGGGCGGCTCCACCTTGATGACGTCGGCACCCATGTCGGCCATGATCTGCGTGCAGTACGGCCCCATCACCACTGCGGTCAGGTCGATGACGCGGATCCCCGCGAGCGGACCGTTAGACATGATCGATCGCCTGATTCGCCATCGCGAAGCTGTAACGAATGTGGTCGTCGTGCCCGTCCGGCACGGGCGGGAACACCAGCGCTGCGGTGTCGTCCCGAATGGCGTCGAGCTGCTCGCCGACTTGCTCGATCGACCACGACGGCTGATATACCCCGGGCGTCTCCGCGATGAAGGCCCGCGCCAGGCGACCCGCCAGCGCGATGATCATCTCCCCTGTGACGGAACAGGATTCGTGGACGAGGTACGCCACCGCCGGTGCGACGAGCTCGGGCCCCATTGGCGGGTAGCCCGAGGTGTCGACGCCCTCCGCCATCCGGGTCACCGCGGCGGGGACGATGACGTTGCACTTGACGCCGTGCGCAGCGCCCTCGATTGCGGCGACGTTGGACAACCCGATCACGCCCGATTTGGCGACGGCGTAGTTGACCACGTCGTGGTTGCCGTACAGCCCGCCGATCGACGACGTCAGCACGATGCGACCGTATCCCGCGTCGCACATCACCGGAAACGCGTGGCGAACAACGTGAAAGGCACCCCGCAGGTGGACGTCGACGACCCCCTCGAAGTCCTCAACGGTAATGTCCCGCAGGGCAGCCCGTCGCACGTTACCCGCGTTGTGCACCAGCGCGTCGATGCGACCGAAATGGTCGAGTGCGGTGTCGACGATGGCCCTGCCGCCGGCGGGGGTGGCGACCGAGTCGACGTTGGCGACGGCCTCTCCCCCGGCGGCAATTATCTCGGCAGCCACCTCGGACGCGGGCCCCTCGTCACCACCCTCACCCGTCAGACTGCCGCCAACGTCGTTGACGACGACCTTGGCACCGCGGGCCCCCAATAGCAGCGCATAGGCCCGGCCGAGTCCGCGGCCGCCGCCGGTGACGACCGCGACCCGACCATCGAAGGTGGCCTCAGACATGCTCGGCGGGCTTCACTTCCCGAGTTCCAGGCCGTCGAGGTCGCCCGTGCCGCGCCAGCCGGCCAACAGGTCACCGAAGGCGTAGAAGCCCGGCCCGTAGGGCTCGCCGAGATGGCTCCGGATGCCCTCGCCTACCGCGTCCCCCTCCCCGCCACCTTCGTTGTTGTAGTACCCCGGCGTGCACTCGGCGTCGAACGCCGAGTTGTCGACGATGTTCTCGCGGATCGTCGCGCACCAGGCGTCCTGCGCCTCCTGCGTCGGCTCCAGTGTGGTGACGCCACGCTTGAGCGCTTCGGCGATGACGTAGGCGATGTGCTCACCCTGCAGCTCGTAGTTCGCGGCGATGTTGGCGGAGATGCCGACCTGCGTGAAGCCGGTGAAGAACTGGTTGGGGAAGCCACGGCTCGTCATGCCGTGCAGGGTCTTGAACCCGTCGTGCCAGTAGTCGTACAGCGAGACGCCGTCGCGCCCGGTGATCGCGTCGATGCTGTAGCGCCTGCTGATCTCAGTGGTGATCTCGAAACCGCTCGCGTAGATGATGCAGTCGACCGGATACTCGACTCCGTTGGCCACGAAGCCGCCCTCGGTCAGCTTCTCGACGCCCTTGCTCTCGGACACGTCGACCAACGTCACGTTGGGCCTGTTGAACGTCGGCAGGTAGTCGTCGTTGGAACATGGCCGCTTGCAGAGGAATCGGTAGTACGGCTTGAGCGCCTCGGCGGTGGCACCGTCCTCGACGAGGTCGGCCACCCGACGCCGGAGCCGCTCCATCAGCTTGTAGTCCTCTTCCTCACGCAGACCCATGAACTGCTCGGGGGTCATCGCGGCGGGGTCGGGCAGCGCGAGCACGCGGGCCGCGGTGTTCCGTCCCAACTCTGTCCAGAAGTCGCACACCAGGTCGGGTTGGCCGAGGGCCATGCCCTCGAACGTCCAGGAATGGAAGTTGCGTTGACGTTCCTTCTGCCAGCCCGGTTCAAGCGATTGCGCCCACCGCGGGTCCGTGGGCCGGTTGTTGCGCTCGTCGACCGTCGACGGCGTGCGCTGCACCACGTAGACGTGCTTGGCGTACCTGCCGAGGTAGGGCACGATCTGCACGCCCGTCGCACCGGTGCCGATGATCGCCACGGTCTTGTCGGCGAGCTGGTCGAGCACGGGGTCGGCAGAGGTGCCACCGGTGTACCCGTAATCCCATCGCGAGGAGTGGAAGCTGTGCCCCGTGAAGTCGTGGATTCCGGGAATTCCCGGCAGCTTCGGCCGGTTGAACGGGCCCGACGCCATCACCACGAAGCGGGCGCGGATGTCGTCGCCGCGGTCGGTGGTGACCCGCCAACGGTCGATGTCGTCGTCCCAGATCAGATCGCGAACCTGGGTGGAGAAGATCGCGCCGTCGTATAGCCCGAAGTGCTTGCCGATGTTGCGGCAGTGCTGCTGGATCTCGGCGCCGTCGGCGAACTTCTTGCTTGGGATGAAGTCGAGCTCCTCCAGCAGCGGTACGTAGCAATAGGATTCGTTGTCGCACTGGATGCCCGGGTAGCGGTTCCAGTACCACACACCGCCGAAGTCGCCGCCCATCTCGATGACGTGGACGTCGTCGACGCCGGCCTTCTTGAGGTAGGCCGCGCTCAGCAGTCCGCCGAAGCCACCACCGAGGACGGCGACGTCGATGTCGGCGTCGATCGGATCGCGCTCGACATACGGTGTGTGCGGATCGATCTCGGCGAATTCGGCGTAGCCATCCCCCGTCTCGACGTACTGCTTGGAGCCTTCCGTGCGCAGCCGCTTCTCGCGCTCGTACCGGTACTTCTCGCGCAGCGCCGGAATGTCGACGTCCTCGGGCGTCTGGGTGGGGCCGCAGTGTTGGACCGCTGTCATGCCAGCGCCTCCGCGGGCAGCGCGGATTCGTGCAGCGGTGCGGCCATGTCGTGCACGGCGGGCAGCACCTCGCGGGCGAACAACTTCACGCTCTCGATCGCGTCGGCATACGGCATGGTGCCGAACTGCGGGACGATCGTCACCTCGGAGAACGAGCAGGCTTCCTGCGCGGCCTTCAACTTCGCGAAGATCGTATTGGGCGTGCCGATCAGCAGATTGGAGGCGTGGTAGCCCGGCATCTTCTTGGTGCCCGGTTCGGGCTTGTCTTGAACGGCTTCGGCCAGCACGGCCGTGGCGCTGGCTTCGCGGGCGGCATAGGCCTCATAACCCTTGACGCCCTTGAAGTTCGACGCATCGGCGAAACCGTAGTGCACGGTGACGTCGCGGTTCGCCGTCCAGATCCACTCGTCGGTCTGCGCCGCATCCGGCTCGTCGGGGGTGCAGTACATGAACATCACGTTCTTGGGCTGGCAGGGGGCGAACCCCTCTTCCTGGCGGAAGGTGTTGACCTTCTGCACTTCTGCGCCGGCATCCCAGATCGGCTTGTTGCCGACGAACAGCGGCACCATGCCGCGCCGCGACAGGATCTCCAGCGACTCGGCCGTGGAGGACGAGCTGTAGATCCGCGAGAACAGGTCGTTGCTGAAGGGCTCCGGGCGCAGCGACATCTCGGGGAAGGAGAAGATCTCTCCGTCGTAGGAGAACCGATCACCACTGAATGCCAGCTCGAGGATGTCGAGACACTCGTTGAACCGCTCGCGGCTCTCCTCGCGCGGCACGCCGACGGCGTCGAACTCCGACTTCGACACACCACGCCCAATACCGATGGTGTTGTAACGTCCCTTGGAAACGATGTCGAGGTAGGCGATCTGGTGCGCTAGGCGAACCGGATTCCACCACGGCGCAACGGCGACGAACGTCCCGAGGCCAACCCGCTCGGTCCGGCCCGCGAAGTAGGTGAGTGCCTGAATCGGATTGGGCGTCATGCCGTATGGCGTGCCACAGTGCTCGGGGAACCAGATGCCGTCGAAGCCCAGCGGCTCGGCCAGGTCGCCGAGTGCCAACGCTCCCTCGACGCACTGCCAGTCCGGAGTCTCGGTTGGGCTACTGAAGTTTCCGGCCAGCACACGATCCCAATCGTGTGAGTTCTGGGCTCCGGTTCCGAGATTGACTTTCATCGCTACTCCTTAGGTGAGGTCTTGGGGCGCGCCGGTGCCCATGTACTTGGACAACTGGAAGTGCAGATTGACGGTGCTGCGCTCGCGGTACGGGTTGGGCTTGGTGCCGGGGAAGCCGAGAGACTTCATGCCCTGCTGAACGGCGGCCATGTTCGAGAAGTCCTGCGGCAGCACCGAAAGCCAGTTCGGATCGCCGACGGGTGTGTACACCCACTCGGTCTGCGGCTCTTGGCCTTTCGGGTACAGCTCGAGGACGGCGACTTCGAATATGCACTTGTTGGGGTCATAGCCGGGATCGGGCCGGGCGCTGTAGCAGAGTGCGCTCGTCAGACCCTGTCCAACTTGGAAGTTCGGGAAGAGCTGCCATGCCGTTCCGCTCTGGCCGAGGATGTCGGCGGGAATCGTCGGCCAGGTGACACCGCGCGCCGCGTCGTCGTTGCGGGCCGAGGTCAACCAATGTTCGAGGACCTTGGTGGCCGGGGTGCCCTCCGGCAGTTCGTCGACCAGTCGTTTTGCGGCGTTCACCAGCGTCTGGGTAGTGGTGGCGTTGGTCTCCTCCATCGTGTAGACCTGCATCTCCGCGGTCGAGATCCTCGGGTCACCGGAGCCGAGCCGGATCTTGGACTTGGTTTCGTCCAACCCCTTTGGCGCGTCGTAACCAATGTTGCTGTGCTTGCCCTGCGCCTTGGCCCAGCCCTTGAATTCGCCGAACTTGTTGAACTCGGGGTGGGTGGTGAAGACGTGGTAGGTCTCGTTGAAGGCCTCCAGCGCCACCTTCCAGTTGCAGTCGAAGTTCAGCCACTTGCGCCACTTGAAGCGCATGTTGTCCAGGCCGAACGGATCCAGGATCTTGGCGGCGGGAAAGAGGTAGTCGGCCAACGGTTCTGGATCGGCGTCCATGTTGACGAACAGCCAGCCACCCCAGGTGTCGACGTCGACGCGCGCCAAATGTGTGTTCTCCGGGGTGAGCGCGCCCTGCCAGTCATCCTGTTCGCGGATGTGCGTGCACGCACCGTCGAGACCATACGTCCAGCCGTGGAAGCCGCAGACGAACGACTTGCGGGTGCGGTCGCGGGCGTGCTTGGCACCGGCTGGGACGTCGACCAGCTTGCGGCCGCGATGCATGCAGACGTTGTGATGGGCGCGAAACTCGTTGGGGCCCGTACGGACGACGATGATCGAGTCGTCGAGGATGTCGTAGGTCAGGTAGCTGCCGACCTCGGGGATCTCCTCGACCCGGCCGACCTGTTGCCACACCTTGCGCCACAGTTTGTCTCGTTCGGCGCGAGCGTAGGTCTCGGAGACATAGGCCTCGACTCCGATCGTGGTGGGCGAGGAGAGTTCCTCCACCACTTCGCGGATCACGTCGTCGCGGTCATCAGTCGTGGTGTCCGTCATCGCTTCTCCTTCACGGTCGGCTGATCTCTGCACGGAAGCCGTCGTCGGCCAGGAACAGGGAGGTGTGGTCGGCCGCGAGGTGGCTCCACTTCAGGTCGAGACCGCCGTCGACCAGGATGGTCTGGCCCGTCACGTAGCTCGCGAGATCCGACAGCAGGAACAGAATCGTCCCCGCCTGCTCGTCGGGACGTCCGCGCCTGCCCATCGCAATCGCGGCGCGGTCTCGATCGGGATCCGGGTCGACGTAGGTCGCCGACGCCGCCGTCTCGGTGACACCGGGTGCGACCGCATTGACGCGAATGCCGTCAGCGGCGAGTTCGAGCGCCATGGTGCGGGTCATCGCGACCACGGCAGCCTTGGCCGTGCCGTACCCGATGTGGAACGGCGCGGTGTTCATCCCGCTGATGGAGGAGATCGACACGATCGAGCCCGGATTTCCCTGCTCTCGGAGTTCGGTGGCGACGGCCTGGCTGGTGAAGAACGCCGTCTCCAAGTTGGCGGTGAACAGATCCCGCCAGTCCGAGCGACTCACCCGGGTCGACGGCATCCACGTCGACGGCGCCGCGCCGCCTGCGACGTTGACGAGTCCGTACAGGTCGCCATCGGTCTGGCGCACGTGGTCCATGACGGTCGCGATGCCGTCGTCGGTGGACATGTCGGCAGACACCGCCACCACGTCAAGGCCCCGGCGAGTGAGCGGAACCACGTGTTCGTCGAGGTTCTCCTTGGACCGGCTGACCGCGATCACCGTGGCTCCGGCCTCGGCCACCATCGCTGCCACGGCGGTGCCGATCCCGCCGCCGCCTGCACCGGACACCACCACGATGCGGCCCTCGAGACCGGGTAGGCCCCTCACTGAAGTCATGACTCGCGAACTCCGCCTGCCCTTCTCAATTGTCCGGACAACATATGCCCTTCTGCGTATTGGAGAATAGTATTCCGCAGGCAAGATGGGTCCGTCAAGGGAGCGATCCGATGACATACCGGCTATTGTCTGGACCAGGTTGGCTTGCTAGGGTCCCGATCGTGCCCAGCGAACCGAACACTCGCTACGCAGTCCCGACCTCGCCCACGGCGGCAGCGGGCTGGAGCCTGCAACGGCTGACCGCACCGAGTCGGCTCTTCGGGGCGAACGGTTTGCGTACGGGCCCAGACGGCCGCCTCTACATCGCTCAGGTCACGGGCAGTCAAATCAGTGCGCTCGACGTCGGCACCGGCCAGTTGGACACCATCAGCGCCAAGGGGGGTGACATCGTCGCACCCGACGACGTCGCCTTCGATCACCGCGGGAACCTGTACGCCACCGAGGTGATGGACGGTCGAGTCAGCGTGCGCGACCCCAGCGGCGCCACCCGGGTGCTGCGCGACGACGTGCCGTGCGCCAACGGCATCACCGTCCACGACGGCCGGTTGTTCGTCGGCGAATGCCGCGAGGGCGGTCGGCTCTTGGAGTTCGACCTCGGAGGCGGACCACCGCGAGTCCTGTGCGAGAACGTCCCGTCCCCCAACGCAATGGAGGTCGGTCCCGACGGGCTGCTGTACTTCCCCGTGATGGGCGCCAACGAGATCTGGCGCATCGATCCCGACGGCGGCGAGGTGCAGACCGTCGCCACCGGGCTCGGCGTTCCCGATTCCGTCAAATTCGACTCGGCGGGTTTCATCGTCTCGACCCAGGTGGCAAGCGGCCAGGTGCTGCGCGTCGACCCGCGTACCGGCGCTCAGACCGTCATGGCACAACTGACGCCCGGTCTGGACAACTGCGCGATCGTCGGGTCGGGTTCGAATGCGCGATTGTTCGTCTCCAACTTCACCGGCGAGATCACCGAGATCCTCGGTGACGGCGCCACCCGCACCATGCTGCCCGGCGCACTCAACTGGCCGTTGGACGTGACCGTTGGCCGCGATGGCCGCCTCTACGTCGCCGACGGCACCTACTTCTACTCACTCGGCCATGACGGTTCCCTTGAGACGGTGGGCATGCTGTTCTCCCCCGGCTATCCGGGCTTCATCCGGGGCGTGGCCTCCGCCGGCGTCGACGAATTCGTGGTCACCACATCCGGTGGACAGATCACCCGCTATCGACCGGTGGCGGCCGAAAGCGAGGTGATCGCAGCTGGATTCGATCAGCTCTACGGTCTGGCGCTGACGCCCGGAGGGGTGCTCGCCGTCGAGCAGGGCACCGGTCGTGTGGTGTCGGTGGATCACTCGGGGACCGTCGGCGTCATCGCCGAGGACCTGGACACCCCCGTCGGGTTGGCGCTCACCTCCGACGGTGGCGTGCTCGTCGCCGAGTGCGGCGCCGGCCGGGTGGTGCGGGTGACGGACTCTGGGGTCGAGACCGTCGTCGACGGCCTACAGAGACCGCAGGGCATGGTGGTCGTCGACGGCTCGCTCTTCATCACCGACGCCGGGGAGAAGTCCGTCGTCGCCGTCGACCTCGCAACCCGGGCCCGCTCCACGATCGCCACCGGACTCGCGATCGGTGCGCCGCCGGGCGTCGCCCCGAAGACCCTGCGCGGAATGCCGCCGTTCTCAGGCCCCCAGGGACCGTTCGCCGGGATCGCAGTCGGCCAGGACGGCGCGCTCTACGTCTCCTGCGATGGGGAGGGCAGCGTCTTCGCGCTGTATCGGGAGCGCCCATGACCACCAGTCCCGTCGATCATCGCTACCTACAGGTGGCGCGAACGCTTCGCAAGGAAATCGTCGACGGCGTCTACCCCGTCGGATCTCAGTTACCGACTGAACACGATCTCTGCCAACGGTTCTCAGTGAGTCGCTACACCGTTCGGGAGGCGCTGCGCCGACTGCGCGACGACAACCTGGTGTCGTCGCGCCCACGCACCGGTACTACCGTCGTGCCCCGCGATGCGACGAGTTCGTATGCCCAGGACAACATGACCATCAACGATCTGCTCGCGTTCGCCAGCGGCGCCGCGCTCGACATCGAATCCACCGGGATGATCGTCGTCGACGCCGAGCTCGCGGCCCGAACGGCGCTTCCGGAGGGCGAGGAATGGCTGGCCGTGCTGGGTTTTCGCCAAGCCGTCGACGCCGAGGACACGCTCTGCTGGACCGAGTACTACATCAACCGGGCCTATGCGGCCGTTGGCAGAATGCTCCAACGCCACACCGGTCCGATCTTTCCGCTCATCGAAGACCTCTTCGGTGTAAGCGTCGTCGAGGTCCACCAAGAGATCGGGGCCGTCCTGATCACGCCCGAGCTGGCGCCACGCCTCGACGTCGGCGTCGGGGCGCCCGCGGTGCAGGTCTACCGCACGTACCGGACGTCCGACGGCGACATCGCCCAGGTCACCATCAACACTCATGCCGCCTCCCGGTTCCGGCATTCGACGACGTTGCGCCGGGTCAAGGGCTAGTCATCGTGCGCACAGACCCCGCTAGGGGCCGCAAATCGGTTGGTGGACGGTCGATCCGGTGGGACGACGACCTCGCGGCCCAAGCCCATGCCGACGGCCTGTGGGTGAGCGACACACTCGCGGACTCCCTCACCGAGGCCGCCCGGCGGACGCCCGATCGCGTCGTGGTGGTCGACGGGAACGTGCGGCTGAGTTGCCGAGACCTGCAGGCCCAGGCGACCAGCCTCGCAGGCGCTCTGCTCGCGCGGATGCCGGCGGGCAGCGTGGTCTCCTTCATGCTCCCCAACTGGTACGAGGCGGCGGTGGTGTACCTCGGCGCCACGCTGGCCGGAATGGTCGTCACCCCGATCCTGCCGTCGCTACGCGATCACGAGGTCGCGTTCATCCTCGATGACGCCGATGCCAGAATGACGTTCATCCCCAGCATGTTTCGAGGGCACGACTACTCGGCGATGATGACGAGGGTGACAGCTGGGCGCGGCCAGCCGCCCGACGTGGTGGTGGTGCGCGGCGATCCCGGCCCCCACACCGCCTACGACGACCTTCTCACCACACCCGCCACAGAGGCGCTCCCGGTACTCGATCCGCACGCCGTCCGAATGATCATGTACACCTCGGGAACCACTGGTCGATCCAAAGGCGTTCTGCACACGCACAATTCGCTTCACGCGCTGCTCCGACAGATCAGCCTCCACTGGCTGGTGGAGCCGGGTGACACCTTCCTGGTGCCGTCACCGATCGCTCACATCGGCGGTTCGATCTACGCTTTCGAGGCGCCGCTCCTGCTGGGGTCGACCGCGGTACTGATGGAGCGCTGGGACGCCGCCGACGGCGTTGCCCTGATCACCGCCGAACGCTGCACGCACATGGCCGGTGCGACACCATTCCTCGAACAGCTCCTCACCGCGGCACGAGACGCGGGTACCCGGCTACCGGAGTTGAAGGTCTTCATCTGCGGTGGTGCGTCGGTGCCGCCGTCGCTGATCCGATTGGCGACTGCATATTTCGAGCGTGCCCTCGTGACCCGCGTCTACGGGTCCACGGAGGTACCGGTGACCACGGTCGGCTCGCCGCGGGATGCAGATCGCGCCGCCGACACCGACGGCCGCCCCGGGATCGCCGACCTTCGACTGGCAGAGCACGACGCGGCGCCGGCGGGCTCTGGTGAGATCCTGGCCCGTGGAGCCCAGATGCTGGTCGGCTACCTCCATGTCGCGGACGAGGCAGATTCGTTCGACGACGACGGCTACTTCCGGACGGGTGATCTGGGCACCTGGGACCGCGACTGTCTGGTGGTCACCGGCCGGGCCAAGGACATCATCATCCGCAACGGCGAGAACATCTCTCCCAAGGAGATCGAGGACATCCTGGTCGGTCACGACGGCATCGCCGAGGTGGCCGTCGTCGGCCTTCCGCACCCAAGGTCTGGCGAGCAAGCCTGCGCCGTCATCGTGCCGTCGACGCGGGCGGGCACCCTCGACGGTCAGCTGCGTGTCTCCGATCTGCGGGACTACCTCCACGAGCGCGGGGTGGCGACGTTCAAAGTGCCCGAGCAGGTGGCGATCTGGACCGATCTCCCAAGGAACGCGGCGGGCAAGGTGTTGAAGCAACAGATCAGGTCGATGCTATGTCACGAGGGTGGATGAGATGCAGGTAGCAATCGTCACGGGAGCGAGCAGCGGAATTGGCTTCGGGACGGCCGTGAAGCTGGCCGAGTCCGGCATTGCCGTACTGGGCACCGGCCGAGATCAGGGGCGCCTCGACGAACTGACCGCATCGGTAGGTGACTCGGATCGACTCGCCACGATCGCCGTCGACCTCACCGCAGACGACGGCCCCCGACGCATCGTCGATGCCGCGATCGACAGATGGGGTCGCGTCGACTTCCTGGTCAACAACGCCGGGGTCGGCAAGCCACAACCCCTGCACGAGACCGATGACGAATCATTGGATTACTTCCTGGGTTTGATGTTGAGGGCGCCGTTCCGACTGGCGCGTGACGTGATCCCCCACCTGGCGCCCGGCTCCGCCATCGTCAACGTCACGTCGACGTTCGCCGTCGTCGGCGGACTTCGCGGTGGCGCGTACTCGGCTGCGAAGGGCGGGCTGACGGCACTGACCACGCACATCGCGTGCCAGTACGGTGCGCAGGGTATCCGCTGCAACGCAGTCGCACCCGGCGTCACCCTGACTCCGATGGTCTCCACGCGGCTCGAGGACGAGCGCTTTCGCAAGATCAACGTCGAGATGACGCCACACCAGCGCCTGGGGACCGTCGAGGACGTCGCGAGCACGATCGCGTTCCTCTGTTCTCCCGGTGGCAGTTTCATCAACGGGCAGACGATCGTCGTCGATGGCGGCTGGAGTTCGACGAAGTACCTCTCGGAGTTCGCCCTGTCCTCCGAGTGGGCGCCCCGGTGAACGTCTTCGCCGTCCTCGACCAGACCGCCGCCCGTTACGGCCAGCGGGGTGCGGTCTTCCTCGGTACCCGGCAGCTGCACACGTGGAGCGAATTGCGTGACCGCGCATTGCGGTTGGCCGCGTCGATCCGGCGGACTCAGCTGGCCGGGACGCGCATCGCGGTGGCCAGTGAGAACTGCCCCGAGATCGTCGAATTGATGTTCGCGGCCTGGGCTGCGGAATGCGTGATCGTGCCGATCAACCACAAGTTGCACGTCCGCGAGATGCAGCAGATCCTTCAAGACTCCGGATCATCGCTGGTATTTGCCTCGCCCAAGATCGCCGGCGCGCTGCACACCGTGTCCCAGGTACCAGTCGAGACGGTTGGCTCCGCCAATTATCACTCCCGTTTGGAGACAACGCCGTTCGATCCACCGCACGATACCGACCCCGCGTCGTTGGCGTGGCTGTTCTATACCAGCGGAACCACGGGCCGATCCAAGGGCGCCATGTTGTCGCACCGCAACCTGATGGCGATGACCGTCTCTCACCTGGCTGACTTCGACGACCCGGATGCGGACTGCAGCCTGGTGCACGGGGCGCCGATGTCGCACGGCTCCGGCCTGTACATCGCCCCGTACGTGCTACGGGGTGCCCGACAGGTGATTCCGGAGTCTGCGGCGTTCGAACCGGACGAGTTCCTCGATCTGTGCGACCGGCATCCCGGATGCAGCTCGTTCCTCGCTCCGACCATGGTGGGCCGCCTAGTGCAGACCGGCCGCGGCCGCCCATGCAATCTGCGCACGATCGTCTACGGCGGCGGACCCATGTACGTGGACTCCTTGAAGAAGGCGATGGCCGCCTTTGGGCCCGTCTTCGTTCAGCTCTACGGGCAGGGCGAGGCGCCGATGACGATCAGTGGCCTCCGGCGGGCCGACCACCTGTGCGCCGATGACGCGACGCTCGGATCCGTGGGCTATGCCAGGTCCGGGGTGGACGTTGCCGTCATGGGCGCCGATGGCACCACCGCGGAGATCGGCGAGATCGGCGAGATCGTCTGTCGCGGTGACGTGGTCATGTCCGGCTACTGGAACGACCCGGTAGCCACCGACGCTACCCTGAAGGGCGGTTGGCTCCTGACGGGTGACATGGGCTGCTTCGACGCGCGGGGATTCTTGACCCTGCGCGACCGGTCCAAGGACGTGGTCATCAGCGGTGGAAGCAACATCTACCCGCGCGAGGTCGAGGAGGTGTTGCTCGAGCACCCCGACGTCGAGGAGGCCTGCGTGGTGGGCGTGCCCGACGCGGAGTGGGGCGAAGTCGTGGTCGCGTTCATCGTGGGTGCCGCCGACCAGGGAGATCTCGATGCACATCTGCTGGCGCGAATTGCCCGCTTCAAGCGGCCCAAGCGGTACGTCTACATCGACGATCTCCCCAAGAACGCCTACGGCAAGGTGCTCAAGCGAGAGCTACGCGAGAGGCTGTCCGTTGAGCGGGCAACATAGTACGAGGCTCGATCTCGTGTTGCTTGGCCGTTGGATCGAGCCGCGCGCGAACTTCGCTCAGTGTGCATCGACCGTGGGATCGTCGTCAGGCTCGTCGGCGAGTTCTGCCGCCACTCCCTCATTCGGTCCAAGAGCACCCATGACGAAGCCTTCCTTCGATTGGACGATCGTCAACCTTCGTGCCGATCGCAGGACGTATGACTGCCGTTGTCTTACCCCCGGATGCCTTCGCAATTCCCGCACCCACCCGCCACTTTCGTACACAGTGACGTGGTCGATGTCGCAGTAAGAACTGGCCGGAGAAAACGATCCTCGGTCACACGTCCAAGATTGGAGCGCCATGAATGCTTACGACTTCAGCATCCTTCTGCTTCGCCTCGTGCTGGGCCTGACGATGGCCGCCCACGGCTACAACAAGTTCTTCAGCGGGGGCCGAATACCGGGTACCGCTGGTTGGTTCGACAGCATCGGTATGCGGCCAGGCATGTTTCATGCTCGCGTCGCGGCCACGACCGAGGTCGCCGCTGGTCTGGGCTTGGTCGTCGGGTTGCTCACTCCGGTGCCCGCCGCGGGGTTCGTCGCGCTGATGATCGTTGCGGCGTGGACGGTTCATCGCAAGAACGGGTTCTTCATCGTCAAGGAAGGTTGGGAGTACAACTTCATCCTTGGAGCCGCGGCGGTGGCCATCGCCGGACTCGGGGCGGGCGAATTCAGTTTGGATCACGTGTTGTTCGGCGATTCCGACGTGCTCGGTTACCTGCAGGGTTGGGCGGGTCTACTCATCGCCGTGGTGCTCGGTTTGGCGGGTGGCATTGGTCAGCTGGTGATCTTCTTCCGACCTCCCCCGGCCAAGGAAGCGGCCTAGTCTTGGCCCAGTCGGTCTCGGCGAGCGGGGTTGGGCCAAATCTGCTCGCCTCCAACGATGGTCGCGATGACATCGGTTGAATCCAGCCGGGCCAGTGCTTCGTCGGGAGGGACCCGGAGCACGCAGAGGTCCCCTGCCTGACCAGTGGCGACGATTCGCGGTGACGCTGGGTCATCCGGGCGGCCCAAGAACATCGTCAGAGCTTCGATCGGGCTTACCCGCTCCTCGGCGCCCAGGACCACGCCCTGGCGGGTCCGTCGTGTCACTGCGGCACGCATCGTCGCCCACGGGTCACCGTGGCCGAACGGCATGTCCGTCGACAGAGCCACCGGCACGCCAGCGCGACGCAGGGAGGCCACCCGCCACAGTTGATGGTGCTCGCCTGCTGGAACGTCGACGATGTACTGGTCGCCGCGTTCGGCGATGAAGTTGGGTTGGGTAACCACAGTCGCACCGAGTTCGGCGAGATCGGCGATGCAGTCGTCCGGGATCACCGCGCCGTGTTCGATGCGGTCGCGTGGGTGAACTCCGGTCTCCCGCAGCGCCGCGATGGTCACCACCAACTGCGCCGCGGTGACGCTGTGAACGGCGGTCGGCTTGCCCGCGTCGTGGCACTGACCGATCCACCGACACAGCTCGTCGAGATCTAGGTCGACGTCGTCGAGGATGCGCTTGGCCGGGCCTAGCGAGCTGCCGGGTACCGCGTCGACCCCCGGCGGTGCCATGACGTGCAATCGCGGACGAAACTCACCAGATAGTGATGCAGCGGAAAGGCTTTGGATGTCCGGGGTGCCGTATCCCGGGGTGGCGTCGGTCACGCCGGTGACGCCTCGGCTCGCCAGTGCGGTACTGAGCGCACCCAGGGAAGCCGCTTCGCCGAAGGGACCGGGATCGGGACTTGGGGCGGCACGGTGCAGACGCCCGTCGGCGAGGTTCGTCAGCCCGGCCTTCGCTAGTCCGACGGAGTTGAACGTCCACGATGCGCCGCTTCGATGCTGCACCCGCACTGGCACTGGCGGCGAGAGTAAGTCGAGCGACTTTCGGTTCAAGGGTCCGGCGACGGAGTCGTGGTAACCGATGGCGCGGATCCAACCATCGGCACCAACGGATGCCGCCGCCAGCGCGCGCCTGAACTCGAATTCAGACTGGACGTCAGGCGGTCCCACCACGACCGACCCCAAAGCGGTTGCAGCTGAACGCAGATGCACATGGTGGTCGTGAATTCCTGGCAGCACGGTTCCGCGACCGGCATCGAGCACCACCTCGTCAGGTCGCGGATCCAGCCGTACACGAACGGCTTCGATTACCTGGCCTACACGAAGGTCGGTCACCGTGCCGTCGAGCAGCGTCGCGTTGACGATCAGCATCGCGACTGCGTACGTTCGACGACCAGCCGCGTCACGACGTCGTTGTCGGCACCGAGTTCGTGAGCAGGCATGGATGGCTTCGGCGGCACCGAGGTTGCGTGAGGTACTCCGACGACTGCCGGCAGGGCCGCGTAGCTCGCGGCGACCTCGGCCATGGCGACTTCGATCAACTCGCCGCCACCTCGCCTCAGCGCCGCGAACACCTCACGCGCGGCGGTGATCCCGGTGAGCGGATCAGCGATTGCATCGCCGCAAAGGACGGGCTTGTTCGCGGCCCACCTGACCAACCCGCCGGCCACCGCAGCGTCGTCGCCGAAGGCCGGACGCTGGTCGTTGCCTTGGCGGGTGCCGTAACCGCTGATGCGCAACCACACGCGTCCGGGTTTACCATCCAGGTGGCTCGGGCCGATACGACGACGCAGCAGCGCCGCCGGCCGTGACCCCTCCAGGATTACGTCCGAAGTCGACAGCAGCCCCCTTAGCGCCTCCAGGTCGCGGTCGAAATCAATTGCATAAGAAAGCTTGTCGCCGTTCATCCAATCGAAGAACGCTCGATTGCCGGACCGGGTACCGTCCGGTCGCAGTGGGCTTTCGACCTTGACGACGACTGCGCCAGCACGCGCCAAGAGCCGGCCGCAGAGCGGGCCAGCCCACATCGACGTCAGATCGGCCACCAAGAGTCCCGCGGCCGGACGTGGCGCACCCACGACACCGGACGACAGTACGGTCGGCGAAGCTGGCGCCGTCTCCCCGAGCGCGGCGACGGGTACATCGAGAAGCCGTGCGCGTTGCACGACCTGTGCGGTCGATCGTGTCGCGGCCCAGCGCTGCACCGTCGGCCATGGATCCGGTGCGGCGGTTTGGTCCTGTTCGACCAGGGCAGGCACTGCGTCGACGTCGTCGTCACGTGACAACGTGATTGCACACCAATGGTCGAGCGTGCGGAGTAGATGCGTCGCGCCGCCTGCGGAGACCTGACCTCGTGGAGAGATGCCCAGCAACCGTGCGCGGCCGGTCAACATTTGGTCGGTATCGACGAAGATGCCTGCAAGCGAACGGATTTCCGCCGCGACGGCGGCGGCGTGAGACACAACTGTCGAAGGGATGCCGAGTGCGCTCACCCCCTCATTGTGGCTGACGCACATCCATCCTCGGTCTCCACCGCGTCCACCAGCCCCCAGCGCAGCGCCGTTGCGGCATCGATGGTCCTTCCCATCAGCACCAGGTACGCCGTGCGCCACCGCCCGATGCGCCTGGTCACGCTGACGGTGCCGCCGGCACCCGGTATCAAACCCAGACGCAACTCCGGCAACCCGAGCACCGCGTCCGGGCTGCAGACGACGCGCCCGCAGAACGCAGCCATCTCCAGCCCACTGCCGAGCACCTGACCGTGGATTCGGGCCTGACAATTGCGCTTTAGACGCCGGGCGAGTGAATCTAGCGCCAGGGCCGGACTATGACGGGTGCGCGCGAGGTGCGCGCTCACCGGGTCGGTGAAGGTACCAAATTCAGCGAGGTCGCCGCCGCTGCAGAACGACGGTCCCGCACCCGACAACACCACCTTGTCGATGGAGATGTCCGCGGCAGCAACCTCGAGGGCTTCAAGGAGCGCGGCACGCATGTCGTTACTGAAGGCGTTGTGTCGGTGCGGCCGATTCAACTGAACCGCGAGTTCATCGCCGGTACGTTCGATGAGAACCGGGTCGACGCACTGGTCGTAGGAGACTTGCCCGCGGCCGGCCAACCAGCGCTCGAACTCTGGACCTGATTGCAGCGTCGAATATGCCAATGATTCGGTGACGACACCGGGCAGTGTGGGAGTGCCGCAGCCAACGGACCGCAGCACGTCGTCGCAGACGGCGGCGGCCTGCGGCCAACGCGCCAACCGGTCTCCTAGCTCCTCAAGCGCTGCGGGCACCGACGGCACCTGAACCCAGCGGACGTCATGAGTTTCGGTCTCGGTCAGCGCGAAACTCGCGTGTTCGAGCCTACGGTCGTTACCGGAAGCGGTCGGGTCGCCGTATGCCACGACGACACCTGGGTGAACCTCCTGCCGGTCGGGTTGCTCCGGCTGCGTCAAGTCCAGCACGCGGAACGTCATCCACCCACAGTGCCATCTCCTGCTGCCTCGCTTGGTAGACATCACGACCTGGGGGTTGTTTGGGCGTGGATCGTGTGCCAATCGCCGCGAAACGCCAAAACCCGCTCTGACACTGGTCAGAGCGGGTTTTCTACGTCGGGCTGACAGGATTTGAACCTGCGACCACTTGACCCCCAGTCAAGTGCGCTACCAAGCTGCGCCACAGCCCGCGGAGCTGCCGGGATCACCGGCAGCCGTCGAAATGCTACAGCAGCGGGTGCCTGCAATCCCAACCGCGTCGCCGTCGGTGGTCGCGGGTATGAACAAGGCGTGGCCCCGACGACGCGCGACGACACTCCCCTGTGGCTCTTCGCCGACCAGCTGGGGCCCGCGATGTACGGCGGCGAGCACGCCCACCGCGAGGTCCTGCTCGTCGAGGCCACCTCCGCGCTCCGAAAGCGGCGCTACCACCGGCAGAAGCTGCACCTGGTTCTGTCGGCTCTGCGCCACGCCAAGGAAGACCTCGGCGACCGCGCCACGCTCGTCGAGGCCGACACCTACACCGACGCGCTCGAGCAGTTCGGCCGTCCCGTCCTGGTCCACGAGCCGACCTCGCATGCCGCCGAGCGGTTCGTCCACCGCCTCACGAAGCAGGGTCTCGTCACCGACGTCCTGCCCACTCCCATGTTCGCCTTGCCGCGCAAGGACTTTCAGCAGTGGGCCGGTGACCGTACCCGTTTCCGCATGGAGGACTTCTACCGCGACCAGCGTCGCCGCTTCGACGTCCTGATGGACGGCCGCGAACCCGTCGGCAACCGGTGGAACTACGACGAGGACAACCGCGAGTCCCCACCCAAGAAGCAGAAGACCCTCGGGTTGCCCAAGCCCTATCAACCGCGGGAGGACGACGTCGACGACCGGGTCCGGCGCGACCTCGACCGGATGGACCTCGACACCGTCGGCGTCGACGGTCCCCGCCTGTTCGCCGTCACTCCCACCGAGGCGAAGCGCGCGCTCGAGCGGTTCGTCGAGCACCGACTCCCTCTGTTCGGCCGCTACGAGGACGCCATCATGGGTCAGGACTGGGCCATGTCGCACTCGCTGCTGTCGGTCCCCCTCAACCTGGGCGTACTGCATCCGCTCGACGCGGTCGAGGCCGCCGAGAAGGCCTACCGCGACGGGCAGGCACCGCTGGCCTCCGTCGAGGGCTTCATCCGCCAAATCCTCGGCTGGCGCGAGTACATGTGGCACCTGTATTGGCACTTCGGACCGAAGTACACGAAGAACAACGCCCTTGGCGCACACCAGGATCTACCCGACTGGTGGGCCAACCTCGACGCCGACGCCATCACCGCCGAATGCCTGAAGCACGCGATCGGGGGCGTCCGTGACCGTGGCTGGAGCCACCACATCCAACGCCTCATGGTGCTCGGCAACCACGCCCTGCAGCGCGGCTATCGGCCCGACGCGCTCACCGAGTGGTTCGCCACCGCCTACGTGGACGGGTTCCGCTGGGTGATGCCCACGAACGTCATCGGAATGTCTCAGCATGCAGACGGTGGCCTGCTCGCCACGAAGCCGTACGCCTCCGGCGGCGCCTACATCAACAAGATGAGCGACCACTGCGGCGACTGCGCCTACGACCCGAAGAAGCGACTCGGGGACGACGCCTGCCCCTTCACCGCCGGCTACTGGAACTTCGTGCACCACAACCGCGACATGCTCGCCAAGAACAACCGAACCCAGCGCGTGGTCGCCAACATGGACCGGCTCTCCGACCTCGGCGCCGTGCTCGAACAGGAAGCAGATCGACAAGACTTCTAGCCGCTCCCACTACGATTGAGTCATGTCCGACGACCTTGCGATCACCGACGTTCCCTTCACCCACGACCCATGGGTGGCCGCCCGCGACCGCTATGACGCGATGCCCTACCGCCGCGTGGGAACCTCTGGTTTGCTGCTTCCCGCGATCTCGTTGGGCCTTTGGTACAACTTCGGCGACAACCGGCCCTTCGACGTCATTCGGCAGGTGCTGCGCCACGCCTTCGACCGCGGCATCACCCACTTCGACCTCGCCAACAACTACGGCCCGCCGTACGGATCGGCCGAGGAGAACTTCGGCCGGATGATGCGCCGCGACTTCAAGCCGTACCGCAACGAGTTGCTCATCTCCACCAAGGCCGGTTGGGACATGTGGCCGGGACCCTACGGCCAGCTCGGCGGCCGCGCCTACCTGTTGGCCAGCCTCGACGAGTCCCTCGACCGCATGGGCCTGGACTACGTTGACATCTTCTACTCCCATCGCATCGACCCGGTGACGCCGCTCGAGGAGACCATCGGCGCCCTCGACACGGCGGTGCGGGCCGGCAAGGCGCGCTACGTGGGCATCTCGTCGTACTCCGCGGCGAAGACCGCCGAGGCGTCGGCCATCGCCGAGCGCATGGGCACGCCGCTGGTGATTCACCAGCCGTCCTACTCATTGCTGAACCGGTGGATCGAGGGCGGCCTGACCGATGAGCTCACCAAGGCGGGCATGGGTGCGATCGCGTTCACCGCGCTTGGCCAGGGCCTGCTGACCGACCGTTACCTGCAGCGGGCCGCGGGCGACGTCGACCGCGCAACGGCACGCCCCACCTTCGACGACGACTTGGTGACCGACGAGGTACTCGGACAGTTGCGGGGACTCGCGGCCATCGCCCAGCGTCGTGGTCAGTCGTTGGCGCAGCTGGCGCTGGCCTGGGTGCTGCGCGATCCCGCGGTGGCCTCGACCCTCGTCGGCGCATCGAGCGTCGAACAGCTCGACGAGAATCTCGGAGCGCTGGCCAACCTGGACTTCACTGCCGACGAGCTGACCGAGATCGACGAGTACGCCTCGGACTCGGGCATCGACCTGTGGCGGGAGAGCTCCGACGTCTAGATGGCCAGCAGGCGATACAGCCCGATCAGGCCGACGATCACGATGATCACCCGTAGCGCGTTGGGCGACAGCCGCCGCCCGTAATGGGCTCCGAGGAATCCGCCGAGCAGTGAGCCAACGGCGATCAGGCCGGCGGCGAGCCAGCTGATCCGGTCGAACGCGACCAGTGTGTACGCCGCCGCAGCGACGACGTTCACCAGCAGCGACAGCAGGTTCTTCGCCGCGTTCATCCGCTGCATCGACTCGGGCAGCAGCGCGCCCATCACGCCGATCAGCAGGATGCCCTGCGCGGCGGTGAAGTAGCCGCCGTAAACGCCGACCGCGAACGTCCCCAACACGAGCAAAGCCATCCGCCCGGTCGAGATCGGCGCTGCCTCGTCGGCCGACCGCTTCTTTGCCCACGCCTGGATACGGGGGCCGAGCACGACTAGCAGCAGGGCGCCGATGAGGAGCACGGGCACGACCGCTACGAACACCTTCTCCGGCAGGTGCAGCAGCAGCCACGACCCCAGGACCGCACCGAGTAAGGACCCGGGGATCTGCCACTTCAGCCGCCTCCACTGGCCCTTCAGCTCACGGCGGTAGCCCCAGGTGCCCGAGATTCCGCCGGCCACCAGCCCGACCGCATTCGACATCGTGGCGGTCACCGGCGGATAGCCGAGCGCCACGAGCGTCGGGAAGGTGATCAGGGTGCCCGAGCCGACGACCGCGTTGATGGCGCCGGCTCCGACGCCCGCCAGGGCAATCAAAATCATGTGGGCGACGGACACCACGTGACCCTATCGGGCCGGTGCCGACGCGCCGTCAGCGAGCGTCGTCGACCGTTTCGGCTTCGAGGGCGTTGGGGACGAACGCGGGCGCCTTCGACAGCTTCCACGCGAGGTACACGAAGAACGCCCACGCCGCGACGATGGTGGCATAGATGAGCGTCGACCACGGCGACGTGATGCCGAAGTACTTGACCAACTTCTGCGAGTTGGTCAGCACGATGACGCCACCGACCGCGGTGCCAAGCAGCGCGGGGCTGACCCGGCTCACCAGCCAAGCCGCGAATGGCGCCGCGATGACACCGCCGATCGCCAACCCCAGGACCACGGGCAGGTTGTCGAAGAACTCCTCGCGCAGACCGATCAGGAATCCGACCGACGCCGACACCGCGACCAGGAACTCCGACGCGCTCACCGAGCCGATGACCGTGCGCGGCGCCGTCTTGCCCTGCGACAGCAGCGTGCTGGTGGTGACCGGACCCCAGCCGCCACCGCCGGACGCGTCGATGAAGCCGCCGAACAATCCCAGCGGCGCCAGGAACTTGGCGCCGTGCTTGGTCGTGCCGACCTTGACCGCGGGCGGGTTCTTCAGCGAGAACCTCAGCAGCACGTAAACACCGATCGCCAACAGGATCGCCGCCATCACCGGTGCCGCGTCCTCGGTCGACAACGACGACAGCACCGTCGCGCCGAGGAAGGCGCCGACCGCACCCGGCACACCGAGCCGCAGGACGAGTCCCCAGTCGATGTTCTTGAACTTCCAGTGCGAGATGCCCGACGCGAAGGTGGTGCCCACTTCGGCGAGGTGGACTGCGGCGCTGGCCTGGGCCGACGCGACGCCGCTGAGGACCAAGAGCGTCGAGGCCGTGACGCCGAAGGCCATGCCGAGCGCACCGTCGACGAGCTGAGCCCCTACGCCGACGAGGGTGAAGATGATGAGCGAACGCACGAGGTCCGGCTACTTTCGATCAATGGCACCAAAGACGTGCCACAGGGGGTGTGTGGACGCGAATCAACCGCGCGTACAACACCATTCGTCGAAAGCGATGAAACGTCGTGAGGGCCAGAACGGCTCTAGCGCGAAGGCATGAGACGGCGCGGTACGGAAGGCCAGACCAGCCATCACCACTCCCCTCTCATACGTGTTGCGTTCAGCATACGCACACGTCGCGCGTCAGCGCTTCTTGCCGCCCTGGGCGCGCTTCTCCCGCACGCGGACGTTGATCTTGATGGGGCTGCCGTCGAAGCCGAACTTCTCGCGCAGCTTTCGCTCGATGAAGCGCCGGTAACCCGCCTCGAGGAAGCCCGAGGTGAACAGCACGAAGGTCGGCGGCCGCGCCGTCGCCTGGGTGGCGAACAGGATCTTGGGCTGCTTGCCACCGCGCACCGGCGGCGGCGTCGCGGCGACGAGCTCCTTGAGGAACGTGTTCAGCTGCCCGGTGGTGATGCGCTTGTCCCACGAGGCGAGCGCCGCCTCAAGGGCAGGCACCAGCCGCTGCACCGCACGGCCGGTCTTGGCGGAGATGTTCACCCGCTGCGCCCACTGCACCTGCTCGAGGGACAGGTCGATCTCGCGGTCCAGCAGGTAGCGCCGGTCCTCGTCCATCAGATCCCACTTGTTGAACGCCAGCACGACGGCCCGTCCCGCCTCGATCACCATCGAGAGCACCCGTTGATCCTGTTCGGTCAACGGTTGCGACGAGTCGATCATGACGACGACGACCTCGGCGGCGTCGATCGCGCCGTGCGTGCGCACCGAGGCGTAGAACTCGTGCCCGCTGGCCTGTCCGACCTTGCGGCGCAGACCCGCGGTGTCGACGAAGCGCCAGAGCTTGCCGCCAAGTTCGATCAGCGAGTCGACGGGGTCGACCGTGGTGCCTGCGACGTCGTGCACCACCGACCGCTCTTCGTCGGCGAGCCGGTTGATCAACGAGCTCTTGCCGACGTTCGGCTTGCCGACCAGAGCCACGCGCCGCGGACCGCCCGTGCCGGACCCCATCTCGGAGACCTCGGGCAACACCTCGAGGACGGCGTCGAGCAGATCGGCCACGCCGCGGCCGTGGATCGCGCTGACGGGATACGGCTGCCCAAGCCCGAGGGACCACAGCAGCGCGGCCTCGGATTCCATCTTCTCGTTGTCGACCTTGTTGGCCGCCAGGAAGACCGGCTTGCCCGACTTCTGCAGGCGCTTGGCCGCGGCCTCGTCGGCGCTGGTCGCGCCGGTGACCGAGTCGACCACCAGGATGATCGCGTCGGCGGTGCGCATCGCGACGGTGGCCTGCTCGGCCACCAGTTGCTGCAGACCCTTGGCGTCCGGTTCCCAGCCGCCGGTGTCCTGCACCATGAACCGGCGTCCCAGCCAGTTCGCGTCATAGGACACCCGGTCGCGGGTGACGCCGGGGATGTCCTGCACGACGGCCTCACGACGGCCGAGGATGCGGTTCACCAGCGTGGACTTGCCGACGTTGGGCCGTCCGACCACCGCGACGACGGGCGGCGGGGCAAACTCTGCCTCCAGATCGCCGATCTCTACGCCGTCCGGCGGCAGTTCCCAGTCACCCTCGTCGGCCCAGGTACCGTCGGCTTCGCCGCCGATGTCGCCAATGTCGTTGTCACTCATTGTTTTACACTCTGTTCTTGGCGAGCTCGCTCGACCAGGTCGAGAAGACATGCCACGGTCTCGGACTGAGACATGTCACTGCTGTCGACGACGATCGCGTCGTCGGCCGCGCGCAGGGGCGACACGGCACGGGTGGAATCGAGGTGGTCGCGGCGCAGCACGTCGGCCAGCACCGCGTCGTAGTCGCCGGGCAGGCCGGACTCGACGTTCTGATCGTTGCGGCGACGGGCCCGCTCCTCGGGCGAGGCCGTCAGGAAGACCTTGAGGTCGGCGTCTGGCAGGACGACGGTGCCGATGTCGCGGCCCTCGACCACGACGGCCACCGGGCCGTCGGCCAGTTCGCGCTGCCGGTCCACCAGTCGGGTCCGCACCTCGGGGACGGCGGAGACCGCCGAGACCGCCTTGGCCACCGCGTCACCGCGGATCTCGACCGAGACATCCTCTCCCCCAAGGAAGTACAAGTCTTCGTCGGGATCGAAGCCGACGGCCAGGTCGACGCGCGACGCCAACTCGGCCACCGCCGCGGCGTCGTCGAGATCCAAACCGGCGCGCAGCACGGCCAGCGTCACGATCCGGTACATCGCTCCGGTGTTGAGGTAGCGCGCGTCGAGGGCTCGCGCCAAACCCCGTGAGACGGAGGACTTTCCGGTGCCCGCAGGCCCGTCGATGGCAACGGTCAGGGGGGCGCTCACATCCCCACCGCCTTGTAGAGTTCGCCGACCTCTTTGCTCGTCAGAACCCGGATGCTGCCGGGCTTCTGCTCACCGAGGGTGACGGTGCCGATGTCGGTGCGGACCAGGTCGGTGACGGGAAAGCCGACCGCGGCCAACATCCGTCGCACGATCCGCTTGCGCCCCTCGTGCAGCGTCACCGTCACCAGTGACTTGCCGGGCACCGTGTCGACCATCCCGAAGTCGTCGACGTGAATGGGACCGTCGTCCAACTCGATGCCCGCCTTCAGCTTCTTGCCGAGGCCACGCGGCACCGATCCGACGACCGTCGCCAGATACGTCTTGGGCACCTCGTAGGACGGGTGCATCAGACGGTGGGCCAGCTCGCCGTCGTTGGTCAGGATCAGCAGACCCTCGGTGTCGGCGTCCAGCCGGCCAACGTGGAAGAGCTTCTTGTTGCCGCGGACCCGGTACTCGACGAGGTCTCCGACGCAGGGCCTGCCCTGGTCGTCGGACATCGTCGAGTGCATGCCGCGCTCTTTGTTGATCGCCAGGTACACCATGGTGTCGTCGCGCCGGATCTTCACGCCGTCGACGCGAATCTCCGCGTTCTCGACGTCGACCCGCGTGCCCATCTCGGTCACGATGTGTCCGTCGACCTCCACCCTGCCGTCGCGGATCATGCGTTCCGCCACGCGGCGGGAGGCGACCCCCGCCTGGGAGAGCACCTTCTGCAGTCGGGTGCCTTCGTCTTCGTCGGCCATGTCAGTCCTTGTCCACGTCGAAGGCCAGCGGTTGATTGTTGGGCACCACACCGAGTTTCACGAACCTGGGTTCGTCGGCCAATGACTCGGTGATGTCGTCGATGTTGTCGATGTCTGGGAGAAGCGGAGCGATGTCGGGGAGGTCCGCCAACGTGGAGAGCCCCAGTCGTTCGAGGAACAGCTCGGTCGTCGCGAAAGTGGTTGCGCCCGTGTCGGAGTCGGTACCGGATTCGATGATCAGCCCGCGGGCCAGCAGGGTGCGCATCACGGCGTCGCAGTTGACGCCACGCACGGCGCTCACCCGAACCCGGCTCACCGGCTGCCGGTAGGCGACCACGGCCAGCGTCTCCAGCGCGGCACGGGTCAGCTTCGAGCGGGTGCCGTCCAGCAGGAGCCGCTCGACGAATGGCGCGTACTGGGACCTGGTGTACATCCGCCAGCCACCGCCGGCCTCACGCAGGTCGATGCCGCTCTCGCGGGCGGTGAACTCGTCGGCCATCAGGCGCAACTTCGCCGCGACCCGGTGGGCGGGCTGGTCGACCGCAGTGGCCAGCGCGTCGACGGTCACCGGCGTGTCGACCACCAACAGCAGGGCTTCCAGCACGGCACCGAGTTCGGAGTCGTCCATGTGGGGCTCGAGCGCGAGGTCGACCCCCAGATCGGAGGCAACGTCGGGCTCGGGACGGTCGTCGGTCATCTGCGTATTTCTCACTCTTCCACCGCCGTCGCCAGGTATTCGCTGGTCGGGCGATCCCCGGTCCACGAAACCTGCAGCACTCCAAGCGGTTCTGGCTGGTCAAATGCTACCGCGTTGGCACGGAACAACTCCAACAGCGCCATGAACCGGCCGACGATCTCGATCGTCGCCCCGCAGTCGGCGACCAGATCGGAGAACGACGCCCACGCCCCGATCCCGCGCTCTTCGAGCATTCCCAGCAACAGGCGGGCCTGCTCGGGCACCGACACCCCCTGAACGTGCAGGTGGCTCAGGCCGACCGTCGGGACCGGCCGTGGGGTGAAGGCCGACGCGGCGATCTGAGCGAAGTCGTCGGCGTCCACACCCAGCATGACCTCGGGTAACAGGTCGGAGAACTTGTCTTCGAGCGACACCAACCGCGGGTAGCTGCGCAACGCGGCGGCCTCGAGTTCGCCGAACATCACCGCCACGTGCTTGAACGCGCGGTACTGCAGCAGCCGGGCGAACAACAGGTCGCGAACCTCGAGCAGCGCCAGGTCTTCCTCGTCGTGCACCTCACCGGCGGGCAGCAGTCGGGCCGCCTTGAGGTCGAGGAGGGTGGCGGCAATCACGAGGAACGCCGTGGTCTCGTCGAGCGCAAACTGGCGGCCGATGTGCTTGGTGTAGGCGATGAAGTCGTCGGTGACCCGGTGCAGCGCGACCTCGGTCACGTCCATCCGGTGGGCGAAGATCAGCTGCAGCAGCAGGTCGAACGGACCCTCGAAGTTGCTCAGCCGGACCTGAAACCCCGTCTGCGGTGACTCATCCGGTGCTGGCGAGCTCACGCGCCGAACCGGTCGATGACCTCACGCGCCAACGACCGATACGCCTGGGCACCAGTGGATTTGGGCGCCCAGGTGGTGATGGGCTCACCGGCGACGCTGGTCTCGGGGAAGCGGACGGTCCTGGTGATGACGGTGTCGAACACCAGATCGCCGAACTGCTGTAGCACCCGCGCCATCACCTCACGGGAGTTGACGGTGCGCGGGTCGTAGCGGGTGATGAGGATTCCGCCGATGTCCAGCTTCGGGTTGAGGCGTTCCTTGACCTTGGTGACGGTGTCGGTCAGCAACGCCAGCCCGCGCAGCGAGAAGTACTCGCACTCGGTGGGAATGATGACGCTGTCCGCGCAGGCCAGCCCGTTGACCGTGAGCAGGCCAAGGGACGGCTGGCAGTCGATCAGCACGTAGTCGTAGCGGTCGAGCACGGGGTGCAGCGCCCGGGACAGCGAGTGTTCGCGGCCGACCTCGTTGACCAGCTGGATCTCCGCCGCGGACAGGTCGATGTTGCTCGGCACCAGGTCCATGCCCTTGACGCGGGTCTTGATCAGCACGTCTTCGACCGACACCCGCGGCTCGATCAGCAGGTTGTGCACCGTGTGGTCGAGCTCGTAGTGCGGCACGCCGAGACCGGCGGACAGCGCGCCCTGCGGGTCGAGGTCGACCAGCAACACCCGACGGCCGTACTCGGCGAGGCTCGCCCCCAGGTTGATGGTGGACGTCGTCTTGCCGACGCCACCCTTCTGGTTGCACATCGCGATGACCTTGGCCGGGCCGTGCACGCTCCTGGGCTTCGGTTCCGGGATGAACCGGGGCGGACGGCCGGTGTGGCCTACCGCGTCCGACATTCCAGCGCCGTCGGGGGTACCAGCGTCGTCGGTCACTCGGGACCGCCGCCGGTCAGGCATCCTTCGGGCTTGGCGAACATCGCTTGGAGTTTAACGGGATGGGAACGCTCTGGACGCCAGACCCGCGCGGTCGACTAGAAGAGCTTGTTCCGCTTGGACCGCTGGGACTCGGCGATCGCCCTGGCAATCCGTGCCGCCACCCGCTCGGCCTGCGTCGAGGTGTAGCCGATGAGCGACGGCCGCGACCACATTCCCAGGAACCACAAGCCCGGCTCGGCGGCGACGTCACCGCCAACCCTCGGGGTCCCGGCGTCGGTCAGCACGCCGAGCTGGCCGACGAGCGGCTCCAGCCCGGTCCGGTAGCCCGTGGCGGCGATCACCACGTCGGCGTCGAGTCGGGTGCGGTCGGTCAGCACCACCGAGGACGCCTCGAACGCGGTCACCGCGGCGACGACCTCGATCGCACCGTCGCGGACGGCGGCGACGACCTCGGAGTGGACGATCGTCGGCGCGGCGTGCAGGCGGTGGGCCCGACTGAACGGCCCCTCCCGGGGTATCGGCAGGCCGAATTCGGTCAGATCGCCGAAGGCGGCCAGCCGGGCGCGCCGCGCCACCGCGTCGGCCAGCCGTGGCGGCAGATGGAACAGCGGCCGTGAGACCACGTCGTTTGGCCGTCCGCCGGGGCCGGTCCGCGGCAGCACGTTCGGCGGGGTGCGCACCGACAGCCACACCTTGGCGGCGCCACCGCTCGCCAGGTCGTGCGCGATCTCCAGGCCCGACGAGCCGGCGCCCACCACCAGCACCCGCTTGCCCGCGAACGGACCTGGACTTCGGTAGGCCGACGAGTGCAGCACCTCGCCGGGGAACGACGCCGATCCCGGCCAGTCCGGCAGCACCGGCGTGTGGAGGTAGCCGGTCGCCACGACGACGTGCGCGGCGCCGACGATCCCGTCGGGGGTCAGCAGGCCCCACCCGGTGGGCTTGCGCCGGACCACCCGCTCGACGGGGGTGTTCAGCCGCAGCTCGATGCCCCGCTCACCGGCGTGCTCCTCGAGATGGGCGATCACCTGGTCCCGGGTCGGAAACACGGGAGTTCCCTTGGGATACGGCCGTTTTGGCAGATGTGAATACCGTTGGCCGGTGTTGAGCCGCAACCGGTCGTAACGCGACCGCCACGCCGCGCCGACCCCGTCGCCGCGCTCGAGCACCACCGACGGGATCGACAGGTCGCTCAGACACAGGGCGGCAGCCAGACCCGCCGTCCCCGCTCCGACGACGACCACCTGATTCTCGGGTGCCGACATCCTCAGCGGGCCCGTGGATGGGCGCCGGCCCACACTTCGCGCAGTGCGCTGACCGTCACCAGCGTGTAGATCTGCGTGGTGGTGACCGATGCGTGCCCGAGCAGTTCTTGGACGACGCGGACGTCGGCGCCGCCCTCCAACAGGTGGGTGGCGAACGAGTGCCGCAGCGTGTGCGGTGACACCGACCCGGAGATGCCCGCGCGTTCTGCGGCGTCCTGCAGCACCTGCCAGGCACTCTGCCGCGAGAGCCGGCCGCCGCGGGCGTTGAGGAAGATCGCCGGGGTGCCCTTGCCGCGGCGCGCCAGGTCGGGGCGGCCGCGGACGTAATAGGCCTCGAGCGCGCTGACCGCGGGCCTGCCGATCGGCACCAGTCGCTGCTTGCCGCCCTTGCCGCGCAGCAGCACCGACCGCGACTGCACGTCGACGTCGTCAACGTCGAGGCCGACGGCCTCGGAAATGCGGGCGCCGGTCGAGTACAGCACCTCGAGAAGCGCGCGGTTGCGCAGCGTCAGCGGACCGTCGGTCTCACTGTCCCCTCCGGCGCCCTCCAGCAGCGCGACGACGTCGTCGAGGCTGATGCTCTTGGGCAGCCGGCGGGTCGGTGTCGGCGGCTTGACCGCGCGGGCGACGTCGACGGTGGTGAGACCCTCGGCGGCGGCGAAGCGGTGAAAGCCGCGGACCGCGATGAGGGTGCGCGCCGCGGACACCGCCGACAGCGGCGTGGTGCCGAGGTCTTCGTCCCCGACTCGCAGCGACACCAAGAAGTCGGTGACGTGTTCCTCGGTGACCGCGGCGACGTCGTCGACGCCCCTGGCCGTCAGATGTGCGGCGTAGCGGCGCAGGTCGCGCTTATACGAGCTCAGCGTGTTGGCGGCCACCCCACGTTCGATGGTGAGGTGGTCGAGGTAGCCCCGGAGCTGGTCGTCCAGGGCGCCCAGGGCGGTGGTCACCCGTTGGTCCGCCGTGCGGCGAACCTCGTCGGCTTGTCGGGCCACGGCGCGTCAACCGGGCGCAGCTCCCGAGCGTCGCGGTCGACGGCGTTGGCAGCCAAGATGCCGGACACGGCAAGGGAATTCACGATGTCGCCGCTGAGCACCATCTCGACGGCGTCGGCGAGCGGGAACCATTCGAGCTCGAGGTCCGCCTCTTCGTCATGCGCTTCGGGCCGTCCGACGTCGGTCAGACCCGTCGCGAGGAAGATCCGGACGGATTCGTCGCTGAATCCCGCCGCCGAGATCACGTCGACCAGGACGGCCCAGTCCCTGGCCGCCAGCCCCGCTTCTTCCTCGAGTTCCCTGGCCGCACTCAGATGCGGGGCCTCGCCGCCGATGTCGAGGAGGCCGGCGGGCAACTCCCACAGCCGGCGTCCCACCGGATGCCGGTACTGATGGATCAACGCGATGTTGTTGCTCTCGTCGAGCGCGACGACGCCGACGGCGCCGAAGTGTTCGACCACCTCGCGGCGCGCCGTCCGGCCACCCGGCATGGCGACCTCGTCGGCGCGCAACGCCAGGATCTTCCCGACGTAGACGGTCTCGCTGTCGACGGTGGAGAACTCGTGGTCAGCCACGGGGTGCGGGCTCTGACAGCTCGGCGCCGTTGGCCCGTTGGGTGGCGAGCTCGACCGGAAGGCGTTCGGCGGCCTTGTAGTCGAGCGCTGCGCCGACGAACGCGACGAACAGCGGGTGCGGGCGGGTGGGCCTGCTCTTGAGCTCGGGGTGGGCCTGGGTGCCGACGAGGAAGGGGTGAACCGCGGAGTCGTACTCCACGAATTCGACGAGGTGACCGTCGGGTGAGGTCCCCGAGAACCGCAACCCGCTCTCCGCGATGCGGTCACGGTAGGAGTTGTTCACCTCGTAGCGGTGCCGGTGCCGCTCGGACACCCGCGTCGACTCGTAGGCCCTGGCGACGATCGAATCCTCTTCCAGGACGGCGGGATAGGCACCGAGGCGCATGGTGCCGCCGAGGTCGGCCTCGCCCGCCACGATGTCCTGCTGGTCGGCCATCGTCGAGACCACCGGATCCGGCGTCTCAGGGTCGAACTCCGCGGAGTTGGCGTCGTCGATGCCGACCGACCGGGCCGCCTCGATGACGATGCACTGCAGACCGAGGCACAGCCCGAGCACCGGGATGCCGTGCTTGCGCGCGAACTTGATGGCTCCGAGCTTGCCCTCGATGCCACGGATGCCGAAGCCACCGGGGATCAGCACGGCGTGCACGTCGTTGAGCGCCAGTGCCGCGCTGGGATCGGTCTCGCAGTCGTCGGAGGCGACCCACTGGATCTCGACCTTGGCGCGGTGCCGGAACCCGCCGGCCCGCAGCGCCTCGGCCACCGACAGGTATGCGTCGGACAGGTCGATGTACTTGCCCACCAACGCGATTCGCACGGTTTCCTGCGGCTCGTGCACGCGGCGCAGCAGGTCGTCCCACTCGGTCCAGTCGACGTCGCGGAACGGAAGGTTGAGCCGCCGCACCACGTACGCGTCGAGCTCCTCGCGGTGCAGCACCTTGGGGATGTCGTAGATCGACGGCGCGTCGGGGGTGGAGATCACGCCGTCCACGTCGACGTCGCACATCAGCGCGATCTTGTTCTTGAGCGGCTCGGGCACGTCACGGTCGCAGCGCAGGATCAGCGCGTCGGGACTGATGCCGATGCTGCGCAGCGCGGCCACCGAATGCTGCGTCGGCTTGGTCTTCAACTCGCCGGACGGCGCCAGGTACGGCACCAACGAGACGTGCAGGAAGAACACGTTGTCGCGGCCCACCTCGTGGCGCACCTGTCGGGCCGCCTCCAGGAACGGCAGCGACTCGATGTCGCCGACGGTGCCGCCGATCTCGGTGATGACGACGTCGGGACGTTCGCCCTCGTCGTCCGGTTCGGCCATCGCCAGGATGCGGCGCTTGATCTCGTCGGTGATGTGCGGGATGACCTGAACGGTGTCGCCGAGGTACTCGCCGCGCCGTTCCTTGGCGATCACCGTCGAATACACCTGGCCGGTGGTCACATTCGCCGATCCCGACAGATTGCGATCCAGGAAGCGCTCGTAATGTCCGACGTCCAGGTCGGTTTCGGCGCCGTCTTCGGTGACGAAGACCTCACCGTGCTGGAACGGGTTCATGGTGCCCGGATCCACGTTGAGGTACGGATCGAGTTTCTGCATCGTCACGCGAAGACCGCGTGCGGTGAGCAACTGGCCGAGGCTGCTGGCGGTGAGGCCCTTACCTAGCGAAGACGCCACACCACCGCTGACGAAGAGATGCTTGGTCGTGGCCTGTGGGTGCCTACGTAACGGATTCGTTCGGCTGAGCAAGGGGGCGACCTCCGTGGCGAATGGCTTGGGGCCTGCCGACCCACGGAAACTCACCCTAACACCGACGGCGACAACTGGTGACGGACGCGCCGGTCGATCGCTACTGAGCGAGTGTGACGGACGACGCACCGCGCCCGATGCCGTACTGACCAGGCCGGCCGCCGTTGGCCATTTCCTGAAGTCCGAGCACCGCGGTGATACGGCCCGACGGACGCTCGACGTCGTCGACCGTGCCGACCGCGTTGGTGAGGCTGGCGTCGGATCGGACCACCGAGACGGCGCCGGTGCCGGTCGCCGAGCCGTCGCGCCCGGCGAGCAACGTTCCCGCGCCGTGTGGTGCCAGACCTGCGGCGAAGCGTGCCACGGTCGCGCCCTGGTTGCCCGCGTCGTCGGCCAATCCGCCGCCCGTGACGATCAGGGCGGTGTCCGCGGGCCCGATTCGTTCGGTGCCGTAGGTGAGGAAGCCGGTGTCGCGAAGCGCCACCAGCACGCCGTCCCGCTGTGCGTCGTCGACTGTGGGGGCGTTCTGGTCCTTCCCGGTCAGCAGCGCGATGCCGAGCAGATCACCGGCTTGGGTGCCCTGGTCCACCGACGTGGTGCTGAGTTGACGCCCGGCGGGCACGATCGGTGAATTGATGACCGAAAGGAGCTTCTCCGAGGAATTGGCGTCGACGAACTCCGGCGTCAACGCGATCGTCCCCGTTACCGCGCCGCCGGCCTCCTCGACCAGTCGCGACAGCGAAGCTACGTCGTCATCGGCGGCGTCGGGGGTCCGGAACATCACCACCGACTTGTCCTTCATCGCGTCGCGGATGATCCGCGGCGACATCTGTGCATCGAAGTCATTTGCTGCACTCAACTTTTCGTTGAGAGCGTTCTTCTCGTCGGTCAGCCCGTTGATTTGGTTCTGCATCTGGGTCTTGTCGTCCTTGAGACCCGCCAGCAACGTGTTGGACAACAAGCCCGACCCCAAGGCCACGCCGATCGCCAGGGCGAGGAAGACCGCCGCCAGTGAGATTGCGTGTGAGCGTAGGGAAATCACGAAACCTCCGAAAGAAGTGACGGGCGACGGGTCAGGTGACCAGGCCCTGCACCCACAGGGAGAACTGATTCCAGTACTGGGTGACCCATTCGATGACGACGGCGTCGGCGCGTGAGACCCAGAGGGCGGCGATGACGGCGATCAGCATGGCCAGCACCAGCAGCGCGATGGCGCCACCGGACACGCGGCTGCGGTATAGCGTCGCGACGGCCTTGGCGTCGACCAGCTTCTCGCCGACCTTCAGCCGGGTGAGGAACATCGACGGATTGCTCTGCTGGCGGGAGCGGTCGAAGAACTCCTCGATGCTGGCGTTGTGCCCCGCGGTGACGATCAAGGACGCGCCGTGATGGTCGCACAGCAGCATCGCCAGGTCGGCGGCCGAGCCGGCGGCGGGGAACGTCATGGCCCCAACCCCGAGATCCTGGATGCGCTCGAGTCCCTTGGCGTGGCCGTCGGCGTCGGCGGGCAGCACCACCTGAGCGCCGGACCGCAGCACCTCGACGCTCATCTCCTCGGGGTCGCCGACGATGAGGGCAGGCCGGTGTCCCGCCCTGCGCAGCACGTCCGCGCCGGAGCCGACGCCGACCAGCACCGGCTGATACTCCTTGATGAAGGGCTTGAGCGCCTTGAGGTCCTCTGCGGCATCGGCCTCGTCGGCGACGATGACGACGTGCCTGCGGTGCAGGTCGACGTCGATGTCCGGGATGCCCATGCCGTCGATCAGCAGCGGGCTCTCACTGCGGATGAACTCGATGGTGTTACCCGCGAACGCTTCGAGGTGTGCGACGAGACCAGTCTTCGCCTCGTGCATGAGGTCGTGGATCTCTTCGTCGGTGCGCTCGACGCCCAGCGCGAGGCGTCGGTCACCGGAGTAGACGCCGCCGTTGTGCAAGCGCACCTTGCTGCCGTCCTTGATCTTCTTGAAGATCTCCGGACCCGCCTCGTCGATCAGCACGACACCGTTGGCGACGAGCACCTCGGGGCCGAGGTTCGGATAGCGACCCGAGATCGACGGCGACGCGTTGACCACCGCGGCGACGTTGGCGTCGACAAGCGCGTCGGCCGTGATGCGGTCGAGGTCGAGGGCGTCGATGACCACGATGTCGCCGGGGCCCACGCGTCGGAGCAGGCGGTCGATGTCGCGATCGACGCGGGCCGTACCGGTTACGCCGGGTCGTGAGCCGGCATTACGCGAGAGAAGCGCTGACATCTTCATGGTGGGATTCTGTCGGCCAACCCTCAAGTTGAGGTGGAGGCGCGCCGTATCACCAGCCTCAGAAGTTACGTTCTGTCACATCTGCACCACGAACGGGTGGGCGGTCGAGTCTCGGACGCCCTACTCGGCGGCTTCCTTTTGCGCCCCCTCGAGCAGCTCGCGCGCATGTGCCCGACCGCTGTCGGACTCCCCAAGCCCGGCCAACATCCGCGCCAGCTCGCCGACCCGGTCGTCGTCGTCG
This sequence comes from Mycobacterium sp. AT1, assembly GCF_002043095.1. Lineage (GTDB taxonomy): Bacteria > Actinomycetota > Actinomycetes > Mycobacteriales > Mycobacteriaceae > Mycobacterium. The sequence goes on from NZ_MVOC01000061.1 coordinate 49,752, forward strand.
AGACGGCGCACCTCGCTCGACTTGGCCTTGCCGGAACCGCTGTCGACGACGAGGTGCACGTCGGCATAGGCGGCCACCTGCGGCAGGTGCGTCACCACGATGACCTGATGCGTACGGGCCAACCGCGCCAACCGGCGGCCGATCTGCACCGCCGCCCGGCCACCGACGCCGGCGTCGACCTCGTCGAAGACCATCGTCGTGCCCTCCGCCGACGCGGCCAGCACGACCTCGAGGGCCAACATCACGCGCGACAGCTCGCCACCGGATGCGCTCTTGGCAAGCGGCAACGCGTCGGACCCGGAATGTGGCCTGAAGCCGAACTCGACGGCGTCGACCCCGTCGTGCCCGGCGTGCACCACCTCACCCGAGGCGAGCGTCAGCGGGGCCGAGTCGTCGGCCCTGGCCAGCAGCGGACCCACCGCGATGCTGAACCCCGCTCCCGACATCGCCAGCCCGGCCAGCTCGGTCGTAACCGCCTTGGCCATCGCCTTGGCCGACTTTGTGCGCACCTTGGTGACCTCGGCGGCTGCCGCGACGACCTTGCCCTCGAGTTGGTCCACCTTCTGCTGCAGCGCCGCCAGCCCCTCCTCGGAGACGTCGAGCTGCGCCAACCGGCCGCGGGCGTCCTCGGCCCATGCCAGCACGCCGTCGACGTCGGCCGCATACTTGCGGGTCAGGTTGCGCAGCTCACCTTGGCGAGCCAGCTTGCCTTCCAGAGTGCTTGCGTCACTGGGCAATTCGGCGAGGAAGTCGCCGAGCTCGCCTGTCACGTCGCCGACGACCGCCAGCGCCTCGCCGAGCCGGTCGCCCAGAGTCCGAAGGGCGGCATCGTCGGTGGCCTGCAGCGCCGCCTTCGCCTGGCCGATGCCGTCGACCGCCGACGAAGCCCCCTGCACCGGCTCGTCCAGCTCGCCGGACAGCGCGACCCGCGCGGTTTGCGCCGCGTCACGCAGCGCATCCAACTCGGACAGCCGGCGGATGTCGGCCACCAACGCCTCGTCCTCACCGAGCTGTGGGGCGACGGCGTCGATCTCGCCGAGTCCGAACTGCAGCCGGTCGGCCTCCAGCGCCAACTCGCGCGCCCGCTGCCTGCGATCGGCCAGATCCCGGCGCAGGGTCAACCACTCGTCACGATGCGCCCGGTACCGCGCCAACGGGGCGTCGACGTCGGCGAATCGGTCGAGCGCCGACCGCTGTTCGTCGGAGCGCATCAACCGCAGCTGGTCGTTCTGCCCGTGCAGCGCAAGGAGTTCGTTGGTGAAGGTGCTCAACGACTTGGCGGGCACACTGCGCCCACCGAGATAGGCGCGCGACGGACCGTCACGGCTGACCGAACGGGCGGCGATGACGCTGCCGTCGTCGTCGCGGTCAGCGCCGGAGGAATCCAGGATCTCGTCGATCCGCTCGGCGACGGCACCTTCGAGTTCGGTGGTCGTGAAACGACCTTCGACGACGGCCCGCTCGGACCCGGACCGGACCCGGCTGGCGTCGGCGCGGGCGCCACCGAGCAGGTGCAGGCCGGTGACCACCATGGTCTTGCCTGCGCCGGTCTCCCCCGTCAAGACGGTGAGCCCACGGTCGAATTCGGCGGTGGCGGACCTGATGGCCCCGAGCTCGGCGATGCGGATCTCAGCGAGCACTGTGTCCCCGCCAGCCGGTGACCGGCAACTGGAATTTGCGTACCAGTCGGTCGGTGAACGGGGCGCTGTCCAACCGGATCCACTTCAGTGGAGTCCCGCACCGGGTGACCTCGAGCCGGCCACCCGCAGGCACCACCATCTCGCGGCGACCGTCGCAGAACACCATGGCGTCGTACCCGGTGGCCTCCACCTCGATGGCAATGGACGCGTCCGGGCTGGTCACCATGGGCCGAGCGAACAGAGCGTGAGCGTTGTTGGGCACCACCAGGATCGACTCGAGATCGGGCCACAGGATCGGGCCGCCTGCAGAGAACGCGTACGCGGTGGACCCGGTCGGAGTCGAGACCAGCACGCCGTCGCACCCGAACGCCGAGACGGGGCGGCCGTCGACCTCGAGGACGACGCCGAGTACCCCCAGCCGGGGCCCCTTCTCCAGGCTGGCTTCGTTCAACGCCCACCCGCGCTGCTTGATCTGACCGTCGACGCGCACCACGATGTCGAGCGTCATCCGATTCTCGACGCTGTAGTTGCGGGTGACCACCTGATCCAAGACGGTGTCGATGGCGGCGGCCTCCGCTTCGGCGAGAAAGCCGATGCGGCCGAGGTTCACGCCCAGCACTGGGATTTCGACATTGCGGGCGAGTTCTGCGGCCCGCAGGAACGTGCCGTCACCGCCGAGGACGAGCACCATCTCGCACCCTTCGGCGGCACGCTCGTCGGCGTCGACCACCTGAATCTCGGTGCCAATGGTGTTCACGACCGAGGTATTGCTCGGGAACGGCTGATGCTCGACCTGCTCGGCGGCGAGCACCCGTAGCCCAATTCCGTTCGCGCTGAGCACCTTCTCCACTCGACGAGCAGTTTCGGTGGCCTCGTCACGTCCGGTGTGGACGACGAGCAGCACCTGACGTTCGCAGGTCATTGTGGCCCTTCTTCGATCGCTCGACGCACGGCGCTCTCCAGGGACTGGCCAAGGAGTGGACGGTCGGTCTGCGCGCGAAGGCGCAGGAAGAACTCGACGTTGCCGGACGGCCCCGGAAGCGGGCTCGACGTGACGTCGACGGTGTGCCAGTCGAGTTCGGCGGCCCTGCGCGCGACCGACAGCACCGCGTCGGCCCTGATCTCGGGATCCGACACGACACCCCCCGGCCCCACGCGCGCCTTGCCCACCTCGAACTGTGGTTTCACCATGGGAACGATATCGGCGCCCGCCGACGCGCAGGACACGAGCGCGGGCAACACCGTCGCCAACGAGATGAACGACAGGTCGGCGACCACGAGGTCGACCGGGCCCCCGATGAGGTCGGCGGTCAGCGCCCGGACGTTGGTGCGCTCCATGACCACCACGCGGGAGTCGGAGCGCAACGGCCACGCCAGTTGGCCGTATCCGACGTCGGCGGCCACGACCTGGCCCGCGCCACGATCCAGCAGCACCTCGGTGAAACCACCGGTCGACGCGCCGGCATCCAGGCAGCGGCGGCCCTCGACCGGTACGTCGAAGGCGTCGAGGGCACCGATCAGCTTGTGTGCGCCACGCGAGACCCAACTTCGCTCGTCGGCTCCGGTGACGGTGAGGTTCGCGTCGGCGGTGACTGCGGTCGCAGGCTTGGCGGCCGGCATGCCGTCGATGCGCACCCGACCGGCACCGATCAGCTCCGCCGCTTGCTGGCGGGACCGTGCCAGGCCACGTCGGACCAGCTCGGCATCAACGCGAGCGCGCCGAGTCACGTGTGCTTACCTCTCGACTGATTCCAGCGCCCGAACCAGCAGATCGTGTGCTTCTTCCAGGCTTGCCGCGATGCGCTCGACGTCGACGTGCTCGGCGTCGTCGGCACTCGGATCGGGCAGGTCGGCGAGCAATGCCGCGACCATGGCGCGGATCTGGTCGGGATCGGTCGTCATCTCGACCTTCACGCTAGCTGATCGGACGAACCCGCCAACGACCAGCGTTCCAGTGCTTCGTGTGCCGTGTGGTCCCCGCCAAGGATGGCGAACCGAACCCCGTCGACGCTGGAACCCCAGACGGTGCTCGCGACGGCGCGCACGATGCTCAACGGGTCCTCGGCGTCGCGGCCGGTCCAGTACACCGTGACGTCCTGCGGGCCGACCTCCACGCGCCACGACGGGTGCGGCGCGACGCGCAGTGTTCCGCTGTCCTCGTTCAGCGACCGCAGGTCCGCGGCCAGGTAGTTCGGCCGCTCGGCGGCGTCGGCGTAGATCATGTCGGAGACCGAGCTGACGCCGGTCAACACCAACATGCTCGGCAGACCGGCGGCGTTGGCGCCGGCGATGTCGGTGTCCAGTCGGTCCCCGATCACCAGGGGGCGTTCGAACTCACCGCGGGCCAGCGCGTCGAGCAGGAGCGGCGGCTGCGGCTTGCCCGCCACCTGTGGTCGCTGATCGGTCGCGGTCTCCAGCGCCGCGACCATCGACCCGTTGCCCGGCAACAGACCGACTTCCGACGGCAGGGTGCGGTCCACGTTCGCCGCCACCCACAGCGCACCGTCACGGATGGCAAGCGCGGCCTCGGCGAGATCGGCCCACCCCGTCTCCGGCGAATGACCCTGCACCACCGCGTCGGGCTTGTCGGCGAACTTGCGGACCGGCTCGAGACCGACCTTGCGGACCTCGTCCGCCAAGGCCTCGGTACCGATGACGAGAACCTTTGACCCCGAAGCCATTTGGGTTGCCAACAGGCGCGCGGCGCTCTGCGCGCTGGTGACGACGTCGTCCGCCTTGGCGTCGAAGCCCATCGCGACGAGGTTCTTCGCGACGTCGTCGGAACCGCGCGACGCGTTGTTGGTCACGAACAGCGTGCGGGGTTCGACGCTCGCGAGCGTCTCGACCGAACCCTCGGTGGGCTGTTGCCCGCGGAAGACCGTGCCGTCGAGGTCGAGCAGCAGACAGTCGTGGAGCTCTGCAAGTGTCGTCACGTCAGCTCAGCTCAGCTCGGTGATTCGTTCGTCGGCGTCGGTGACGCCGTCGACGTCCGCCGCTTCGGCGTTGATGAACCATTGGAGCGCTTCGTCATTGCGCCCCAGGGCGAGAAGGGTGTCCGCGTACGCATAGAAGAGGCGTGTCGCGGTCAACCCCGTTTGCTCTGGGTCGAGCGGAGGCGACGACAGCACTGCCAAGGCCTGCTCGTGCTGACCAAGATCCGACCGGGCGCCCGCGACGACGATCCGCAACTCGTCGGCGTCGTCACCGGTGAGTTCCTCCGCCTCGGGGGTGTGGGACAGATCGATCGCACGCTGAGGACGGCCGACGCCGCGCTCACAATCGGCGATCAGTGCCAGCAAAGGCGACTTGCTGCCCATCCGTCGCGCGGTGCGGAACTCCGAAAGCGCCTGAGCCCAATCACCGCAGTGATACGCCGCGATGCCGACGGCCTCCCGTACGGCGGCGATCCGGCCCGACCGTGTCCGGGCGGCCTGCGCATGCTTCAACGCCAATTCGGGATTCTCCTCGAGGAGGTCACCGGCAGCGACCAGATGCTTGGCCACGTAGTCGGCGGTGGCCTTGTCCAGGGTCATCAATTCCCCGCGGACGTCCGGGGACAGCTGCTTGGCCTCGACGTCGTCGGGGATGGGAGGTGCGTCCTTGTCGGAGCGGGGATCCTCCGATGGCGAGTGTGGTCGGCGCGGGCGATCGGGGCCGCCGGATCGCGGGGCGCCGCGACGATCGCCGAAGCCGGAGCCGGGTGCCGAGCCACGGCGGGGGTCAGAAGAACCCCTTCGGGGTGCGCCGGCGCTGGGAGTCCGCCGAGGCCGTTTGTCGTCGCCTCCGCGTTGCGTGTCCTGGGCCACGTTGCCTTCCCTGTTCTACTCGCCGTCCCGCAAAGGATACGGCGACACTCGATGCCGCGCGACGATTGCCCATTGGAACGACAAGTCGCTGAAATGCCTAAGGCCCCCAA
>NZ_MVOC01000062.1 GCF_002043095.1 Mycobacterium sp. AT1
TATTGAGTTCTCAAACAACACGCCCCACCTGTTCGCATGACAGCCCCGCGGCGTAAAGCCGCTAGCCTCTTGCGGACAGTAGAGTGAAACCACCGAAGTGACTTCCCTCTGGGATGTCGTCGCGCTCTGCGATCTGGACCGCGTCGCTGACGACTTGGATTAAGTTACGGGCCGGATAACGCAGAGTCAAATCGCCTGGTCAGAGGCGTGGCCATCAGAAGATCAGGCCCCGAGCGGGTGCTCAAACGGTCGTCCGGGACTCCTTCGAGCGTCATTCGACCCTTTCGACGCCCGCGACATTGCGCTTACCCCGTCGCAACACCAGCCAGCGGCCGTGCAGGAAGTCCCCTGGCGCCGGAACCCAGTCGTCGCCCTCAACCCGAACGTTGTTCACGTAGACCCCGCCCTCGGACAGCGTCCGACGCGCATCGCCCTTGCTCTTCGACAGACCCGTGGCCACCAGGAGATCGCCGATTCCGTCCGGGACACCTGGCCGGAGCTCCGCGACCGAGGTCTCGCGCAAGGCAGCTGCCAGCGTGGATTCGTCGAGGCCGGCCAGCTCACCCCTCCCGAACAGGGCCTGACTGGCCAGCTCGACCGACTCCGTGGCCCGCTGACCGTGGACCAACGTGGTGAGTTCCTGGGCCAGCCGCCGCTGGGCGGCCCGCTCGTGCGCCCGCTCGGTGGTCGCAATCTCCAGGTCGCCGAGCTCGTCGGCCGACAGGAACGTGAACCACCTCAGGTAGCGGATCACGTCGGCGTCGGCGGTGTTGACGAAGTACTGGTACCAGGCATACGGCGAGGTCAACTCGGGGTCGAGCCAGACGTTGCCGCCCCCGGTGGACTTGCCGAACTTCTTGCCGTCGGCCGAGGTCACCAGCGGCACCGTGAGCGCGTGTGCGCTGGCCCCCAGCTTCTGTCGGACCAGGCGAACGCCGGCGATGATGTTGCCCCACTGGTCGGAGCCGCCGATCTGCAACGAGCAGCCGTGTTTCCGATGCAACTCTACAAAGTCGTTGGCCTGCAACAACATATAGCTGAACTCGGTGTAGGAGATGCCGTCGCCTTCGAGGCGTCGCTTGATGGTGTCGCGGTCGAGCATGACGTTCACCGAGAAGTGCTTGCCAAGGTCTCGAAGGAACTCGATCGCCGAGAGTTGCGAGGTCCAGGACAGGTTGTTCTCGACGATCGCGCCGGTCGGCGACTCGTCGAACTCCACGAATCGCTCCAGCTGTCCGCGGATCCGCTCGGACCACTCCGCCACGGTGTCGGCGGTGTTCAGCGTGCGTTCGGCGGTGTCGCGCGGGTCCCCGATCATTCCCGTCGCGCCGCCGGCCAGAACGATCGGCCGGTGCCCCGCACGTTGGAAGCGTCGCAGCGTCAGCAGCGGAATCAGGTGTCCGGCGTGCAGGCTCGGTGCCGTCGGGTCGAACCCGGCATAGAGCGTGAGCGGTCCCGATGCCGCCGCGGCGGCCAACGCCTCACGGTCGGTGGACTGCGCGATCAAGCCGCGCCAGTCCAGTTCGTCGAGGATGCCAGCGTCTGGAGAAGTCACGCCGTCAATCCTCTCCCATCAATCGCCGTCACCCGGTGCGGGTGCCCGTGGGCTGCGGCGGTAGGCGGAGACCTCCGAATGGTCGGCGAGCCAGAACCGCCACGGCCGGTCGGCGGCCTTGCTCACCCCCACCCGCGGACCGCTGATCACCGGCGGGCTGGCGCCGAGTGCCAACCGAACCGGGCTGCCTGGGTCGAACAGGTCGATTCCGTTGTCCTGCATGGTGATTCCCAGGGCAGAACAGAGGTTTCCCGGTCCGCGAGCCAACGCGGCAGTGGTCACCGGGCCGCGGCTGGCGTGGGCGATGCCGAAGCCGTCGGTCACCACCGCGGCACGCAGTAGAACCGCGGCGGCCACGCCGTCGTCGCCGCACACGACGTTCGCGCACACGTGGATGCCGTGGCTGCGATAGGTGTACATCCGTCCCGGCGGGCCGAACATGACCTCGTTGCGACCGCCCCGACCGCGGAAGGAATGCGCGGCGGCATCCGGCCACGGACCGTCGGGGGGACCGCCGTACGCCTCGACTTCGACGACCGTGGCGGTCACTCCGCGACAGATCAGTTCGGCGCCGACCAGGAGTCGGGCGGCCGACACCGGGTCGGTGGCCAACCGTTGCGAGCTCACCGGACCGATTGTGCCCGGCGGTCTTGACGCCGCCACCTGCGGGGAGGATATTCATCACATGATGACTTCATCGCATGATGAATTGCACCGAAGGAACGTCCCACCGGCCGTTTCGGTAGAGCATCTGACCGTCGTCCGCGGCAAGCGCACCGCACTCGACGACGTCACCGTGCAGATCGCCACCGGGACCATCACCGGCGTCCTCGGCCCATCCGGATGTGGGAAGACCACGTTGATCCGCAGCATCGTCGGAACCCAGGTCATCGCCAAGGGCACCGTCACGGTCCTCGGCCGACCCGCGGGGTCGGCGGAGTTGCGGCACCGCGTCGGCTACGTCACCCAGGACCCCACCGTTTACCAGGATCTTCGCGTCGTCGACAACGTGCGCTACTTCGCCTCGCTGTACGGCACCGGCGCCGCCGCCGCGGACGAGGCGATCGCCAACGTCGGGCTCGCCGATCACCGAACGGCGTTGTGCGGCAACCTCTCCGGAGGTCAACGCACGCGTGTCTCGCTGGCGTGCGCATTGGTGGCCCACCCCGAGGTGCTGGTGCTCGACGAACCCACCGTGGGGCTCGACCCCGTTCTTCGGGTGGATCTGTGGGAGCAGTTCCGCCACCTGGCCCGCCGCGGCACCACCCTGCTGGTGTCGAGCCACGTGATGGACGAGGCAGACCATTGCGGGGATCTGCTGCTCCTGCGGGAGGGCCGCCTGCTTGCCAACACCACACCGACCCAGCTTCGAGAGGACACGGGATGTCAGTCACTGGAGGAAGCGTTTCTGTCCGTCATCCGGCGCAGCACCGCTCCCGCGCTCGGCTAAGCCCGCAGGCGTATCTGGCGACCACCGTCCGCATCCTGCGGCAGCTCGCCGGCGACCACCGCAGCGTCGCGATGATCCTCGTCGTACCGAGCCTGGTCATCACACTGATGTACTTCATGTTCTCCGACGTGCCCCACCGTCCAGGAACACCGTCACCCTTCGACAACGCGTGCCTGATCATGCTCGGGGTGTTCCCGCTCGTCGTGATGTTCCTGATCACGTCGATCACCATGCAGCGCGAACGCGCGTCAGGGACGCTGGAGCGCATCCTCACCACTCCCCTGCGCCGGCTGGACCTGCTGGCTGCATACGGCACCGCCTTCTCCATCGCCGCGGCCGCTCAGGCGACACTGGCGTGCGTGATCTCCTTCTGGCTGCTCGGCCTGGACACCGCAGGCAGTCCCGCCCTGGTGTTCGCCATCGCCATCGTCAACGCGGTACTTGGCGTCGGACTGGGTCTGCTGTGTAGTGCGTTCGCGCGCACCGAGTTTCAGGCCGTCCAGTTCATGCCCGTGGTCATCGTGCCGCAGCTGCTGCTGTGCGGCATCATCGTGCCGCGCGACGTGTTGCCCGACTGGTTGCAGTGGATCAGCAACGCGCTGCCGGCCAGTTATGCGCTGGAGGCCCTAAGAGAGGTCGGCGCACATGCCGACCTGACCGCCAGCGCTGCACGCGACATCGCGATCGTCGTCGCCTTCGCCGCGGTGGCGATGGGTCTGGCCGCGGCCACCCTACGGCGCAGGACGCCGTGAGCACGTCGAACCGCAAACGCCCAGGCCGTCCGTCCGGCACCTCCGACACCCGCGACCGCATCCTGACCAACGCACGAGAGTTGTTCGCCCGCAACGGCATTGGAAAGACGTCGATACGTTCGATCGCGGCAGCCGCCGGCGTCGACTCTGCGCTGGTGCATCACTACTTCGGCACCAAGGAGCAGCTGTTCGCCGCGGCGGTCCACATTCCGATCGACCCGATGCTGGTCATCGGCCCGATGCGCGAGGCGCCGATCCACGAACTCGGACTGACGCTGCCGTCGGTGCTGCTGCCGCTTTGGGATTCGGAGATGGGTGCGGCGTTCCTCGCCACGCTGCGCTCGCTGCTCGCGGGTGACGGTGTCGGCCTGATCCGGTCCTTCCTGCAGGACGTGATCTCCGTCGAAATCGGCTCGCGCGTGGACGAGCCACCGGGTTCGGGCCGGATCCGCGTCCAGTTCGTGGCGTCCCAACTCGTCGGCGTCGTGATGGCGCGCTACATCCTCGAACTGGAACCGTTCGCCTCACTCCCGGTCGAGCAGATCGCCGAGACCATTGCCCCGAACCTGCAGCACTACCTCACCGGCGAGCTGCCCGGCCTGAGCTGATCAGGGCTCGGCCCGCTCCAGAAGCGCTTGGTGTTCTGCATCGTCGGTGATGGTGACCGCTTCGGAGATCAGCAGCACGGGCACGCCGGCGTCGATCCGATAGGCCCGTCGGAGCCGCGGGTTGTAGAGAAAGTCGTCGCCCACCAAGAGCAGCGGGCCGCGGTCCTCTGGACACACCAGCAGGCTGCGGAGGCGTTGGTCGATCACGGTGTCAACCGAGCGGGATGTTGATGCCGCCGCCAGCGTTGGGGTTCGGCGCTCCGCCACCATTGCCACCGATGCCGATGGTCGGCGGGTTCAGCACGGGGCCGCCGCCGGTCTGCCGGGACGCCTGCCGCAGCTGGAAGGACAGTGTCGACTCGAGGGCCGCGACCAGCGGTCCCTGGTTCGGTCGCTTGTCCAGCGCCGCCACTAGCGCTTCACCGTTGGAGGTCGACGGCCGGAAGCCCCGCGCGCGCAGCTGCATGACCTTGTGGATCAGGGTGGAGATCTGGCCGCCGCCGGCGCCGGTGTCGTACTCCGTGGCGATGGTCGCGAGAGCCTCGTCCGCGCTCATCACGGGAGCGGCGTCACTGGCCGACACGGCGTCGGTGGACGGGTCGGCGACTGCGGACGCCGCGCTCACGCCGGTGAGCAGCCCTGCTGCCAGGGCCCCACTGGTCACTGCGCCCAAGAGCGCGCGACGCCAGCCGTTCGTGCTGGTCTGTTCGGCCATCAATCCTCCATCGTCGAGCGTCCATGAGTTTCCGGCCCGACCCGGGTGGCCACGTACAGCCACGCGGAGCCTAACAAAGCGCCGCGAGCGCGGCAGCATGTCACTCGGTTCACTTCCATCACTCGACGTCGCCCGAGGCGGTGAGTTCGGCGCGCACCGCGGCGGTAAGCCGCTTGTAGGTCCCGTCGTCGTCGCGATACCAGGCGTGCCGCGACTGCCTGGGGACGCCCGCTGCCCGCAGGGGTCCCAGCAGCGGCCGGTAGGTGGCACTGAGCGACATGGCGGACGCCACGTGGACGACGTCGGGCGCCGCACCGACCGGCAGACCGGCGATGGCCTCGTTCAGATCGGCCGTTGGGACGCTGCCACCCGGACGCAGCAACAGCGCCGACACCGCAAGCTCGCGATCGCCCACCGCCACGCGGTACGTGACCGCCAGGTCGACCGCGCCGACCCGCCCAAGCGTGTCGTTGACCGCGTCGGTGAACACCGGACCCCGGTCGGTGCGGATCACCGACCCGCGGTTGGCGACGAGCCAGAAGTCGCCGTCCTCGTCACGGCGGAACAGGTATTCGGTCGACACCCACAGGTCGGCGGGGGCGAACACGCCACGCTTGACCGACGCCGTCGGGTCGACGGGACCGCGCGGGTGCGCCAGCAGCACGCCGACCTCGTTGGTCGCCGCCAACGCGACGAAACCGCGCTCGTCCTCGAGGATCAGGTCGTCCTCGGGGTCATAGGCCGCCAGCTCGATGTGGCCACCGCCGGGCAGCGGCCTGCCTTCGCTGCCGACCTTGGCGCTCGCGACGTTGGCGAACACCGCCTGTCCGTCCGTCGTGGCGAAGAACTCGACGACGTGCGCGGGCGCGAACTCCTCCTCGACGCGTCTCCACAGCCCCGTCGGCATGCCCGACCCGATGAAGAGCCGGACGGGATGGTTGCCGTTGAGCACGAAGGCTGGGTCGTCGATCACCTCGCGCAGCATCGCCCACGTGTAGGACACCACCGTCACGCCGTACTGCCGCAGTTCGTGCACGAAGCGGTCCGGGCGAAGGCCGCGCGAGAGCGCGATCCTGGTGCCGCCGACGACTGCCCCACCGAGGCTGACGAGCAGACCGGACTGATGGTGCAACGGGGTCAGGCAGTACACGGTGTCACCGGTGCCGAGGTTGGCCGCCGAGGCGGTGCCAATGGCCGAAAGGGCCCACCGGAAGTTCGTGATCTGACGTGCCACGAGTTCACCACCGACGGTCGCGAAGGCGACGTAGGCCAGGTCCTTCGCGTACCCGGGGTCGGGACGGTACCAGCCGGGGAGCGCCACGACGTCGGGGTCGATCTTCTCCATGTCGACGACGTCGGCGTCACCGGCCAGATCCAGATCGCGGGCCTCGCCGCCGCCGAGCACCAACACCCGCAACGGCAACGCCGTCGCCGCGGCGAGGTGCACGGGGTCGGCGATGACGTCGGACACCGCGCCGAGCCGGGCGGCCTCGAGCAGATCGGCGTCCGGGGGCATCAGCACCGCAACCGCCCCGAGCCGGGACAACGCCGCGATCGCGACCAGCGCGCTGGGTCGCGTCTCCATCAGGACGCCGACGTGCGCGCCCTGGCGGACACCGACGTCGATGAGGCCGCGGACGACGTTGTTGACGCGTCGGTCCACCGCCTCGTAGGTGTGCACACGGCCGTCGAACAGCAGGAATTCGCCATCCGGCGTGGCGCGGGCCTGCTCGGACATGATGCGGCCGAGCGAGATGCGGGTGTGGTCGTTGATCTGGCCCAGCCGGGCGAGCCTCGGCAGCGTGCGGGCGGTCTCGGCCACCAGTGCGCGGGCCGACTTGTTGGCCGCGACGAACGCGCCGGCCGCCGAACGGGCCACGCTGAACGTCATCTCCGCGGCCGCACCCGCCCCGTGCGCGATGCGGGAGGCCAGCGGGACGCCGGCGTCGTCGACGTGGTCGGGCTGCAGAGCCATCGGCACGACGTCCTGCGGCATCTCACCGTCACCGGCGATCCACCGCACCCACGCCGCGACCGTCGGCCACGTGTTGGTGGCCGCCTTCGAACCGACGACGAGGCCGAAATGTCCTGTGCGGATGAGGTATTCGTAGACGTCGGCCTGCGGGGACGCGCGCTTGATGCCGCGCACCGACGCGGGCTGGCCGATGTCGTCGACCTCGCCGACGACCGCAAGCACGGGGCAGTCGATGTCGGCGAGGGTGACGAGGTCACCGCGGATGGCGAACCCGCCGCTCATCATCCGGTTGTGCGCGATGAACTGCTTGAGCAGCTCGGCGATCGCCGGACCCGACCAGGCGATCCAACCGTCGTTGGCCAGGAAGCGCCGCTGCTGCTCCCGAGGCAAGAGCGCCTCGCGGTCGTGCAGCTGGCGCAGGAAGTCCAGGCGCGACTGGGCCGTCTTGATGGGGTCGAGCATCTGAAAACCGGTGCGGGCCAGCCAGCCGGGAACGTCGAGGCGGCTGAACACGTGGTCGGCCATGAAGTCCGCGGCCCCGACCGCAAGCCCGGCGGGCAGGTTCATCGGCAGCGCCGCCAGGGTGTCGACCGGCGATCCGAATCCGATGATGCTCGCCAGGTCCTTGGACCGTCGGTACGCCGCGGCCTGGTAGGCGAACATGCCACCTTGGGAGTAACCGGCCAGATGGACGTCGCGGTCGGTGACCTTCTTCACAGTGTCGACGGCTTCGCTGAGCGCGACGACGTGGTCGGCGAGGTTGCGCTGCATCCCGCCCTCGACCTGGTCGGGCGAGCCGAAGTCGATGACCCAGGGGTCGACGCCCGCCGCGTGCAAGATGCCGACGGCGCCCTCGTTGCGGGTGACGTCCCACATGTCGGCGGACATCATCATCGGGTGCACCATGAGCACCGGCGGCCCGGCCGGCTTGGCCCCCGGCCTGCTGTCGGGCGGAAAATAGCGCCGGAGCCGGTACATCGGCACGCTCTCGACGATCTGGAAGGGCGACGGCACTGCGCCGGTCTCGAGACCGCCGTAGCGCAGCACTTCCAGACCGTTCTGCGCGGTCGCCACCAACCGTGCCATGGGCTTCGTGATTGCCGAAAGGTCCACCACGACCCTCCCCTTTCAAGCGCCGCGCGAATCCCCCGATCCGACGACATCATGGCATAGCGGGCGTGGGGCTCCCCGTCGTCAGCCCTTATGATCGGCGCCTGATGGCGAACCTGATCAACCTCGAACGTGCAACCGTTGGTTACGGCACGCGCACCCTGCTCGACGGCGTGAGCCTTGGCGTAGACGAAGGCGACGCCATCGGCGTCGTCGGCCGCAACGGCGACGGCAAGTCGACCTTGTTGAAGATCCTCACCGCCACGAGGCCGCCCGACTCCGGGCGCGTCACCCACACCTCTGGATTGTCGGTCGGCTACCTCCACCAGTCCGACGACTTCCATCCCGACGCGACGGTGCGCGACGTCATCGTTCACGGTCAGGCCGATCACATCTGGGCGGCCGACGCGGAGACCCGGTCGGTGGTGGAGAACCTGCTGACCGAGGTCGCGCTGGACCGCGAGGTGAACAACCTCAGTGGCGGTGAGCGACGCCGCGTTGCGCTGGCGGCGCTCCTGCTCGCAGGTCACGACGTCCTGGTCCTCGACGAGCCGACCAACCACCTCGACGTCGAGGTCATCGGCTGGCTCGCCGGCCACCTCTCCAAGCAGACCGCCAAGACGATGATCGTGGTCAGCCACGACCGGTGGTTCCTTGACGCGGTCTGCACCCGCATCTGGGAGGTCCACGGCGGCACCATCGACGCCTACGAGGGCGGATACGCCGCGTACGTCCTGGCCAGGGCGGAACGCTCACGGGTCGCCGCGGGCACCGAGGCGCGGCGCCGCAACCTCATGCGCAAGGAGCTCGCGTGGCTGCGGCGCGGGCCGCCCGCGCGGACCTCGAAGCCGAAGTTCCGCATCCAGGCCGCCAACGATTTGATCGCCAACGAGCCCGAGCCGCGGGATTCGCTCGCGCTGCAACGCTTCGCCACGGCGCGCCTTGGCAAGGACGTCTTCGACATGCACCGGGTGACGCTCGAGTTGGGCGACAAGCTCCTTCTCGACAAGCTCGACTGGTCGATCGGACCGGGCGTACGGATCGGCCTCGTCGGCGTCAACGGCACCGGAAAGTCCACGCTGCTCAAGCTGTTGATCGGGGAGATCGAGCCGACGTCGGGCACCGTCAAACGCGGGAAGACCCTGCGCATCGGCTATCTCAGCCAGGCGCTGGTCGAGATCGACGGCAACGAACGCGTCCTCGACGCGGTCGAGAACGCCAAGCGGATCACCGAGCTCGCCGGCGGCAAGGAGGTCAGCACGGCCACCCTGCTCGAGGACTTCGGCTTCACCGGCGACAAGCTGACCACGAGGATCTCGGAGCTCTCGGGTGGCGAACGCCGTCGCTTTCAGTTCCTGCGTCTGCTCCTCGACGAGCCCAACGTGTTGCTGCTCGACGAGCCAACCAACGATCTCGACATCGACACCCTCAACGTCATCGAGGACTACCTCGACGGCTGGCCGGGCACGCTGATCGTGGTCACCCACGATCGGTACTTCCTCGAACGCGTCAGCGACGTGACCTATGCGCTGCCAGGCGGTGGTCGCTGCGTCTTGCTACCCGGCGGGATCGAGCAGTACCTCGCCGAACGTCCGACCGCCAACGGCACCTCCGCGACCCGCCCGGCCGATCGCAACGAGACGGCCTCGGCGCGGGAACGCAAGGCCGGAAAGCAGTTGTCCCGCATCGAGAGTCAGCTCAAGAAACTCGACGAGCGGATCGCCAAGCTGCACCTCACCATGGCCGACGCGGTCTCCGACCACGTGCGGCTCGGCGAGTTGAACTCCGAACTCAACGAGCTGACGGAGCGTAAGGAATCACTCGAGGAGGAGTGGCTGTCGCTGGCCGACGACTGATCAGGGGCGCAGGCCAAGCGACAACCGGTCGGCGGTGTCACGCACCACCTGAAGCTGCTTGGCAACCTGGATTGGCGCCGTGCCGCCTCTGGCGTCACGAGAGCTCACCGAGCCCTCGACGGTCAGCACCTCGCGCACCTCGGCCGTCAGCTCCGGATGGATGCCAGCCAATTCGTCGTCGGTGAGTTCCTCGAGCCCGACGCTGCGTGACTCGGCGGCCTTCACGGCCGCGCCGGCCGCCTCGTGGGCGACGCGGAACGGCACCCCCCTTCGGACGAGCCATTCGGCGACGTCGGTGGCCAGCGTGTAACCCTGCGGGGCCAACTCGGCCATCCGGTCGGCGTCGAAGGTGAGCGTCGCGACGAGCCCCGCCATGGCGGGCAGCAGCATCTGCAGTTGGGCCACCGAGTCGAAGACCGGCTCCTTGTCCTCCTGCAGATCGCGGTTGTACGCCAGTGGTTGGGCCTTCAGCGTGGCCAGCAGACCGGCCAGGTTGCCGATCAGGCGGCCCGACTTTCCGCGCGCCAGTTCGGCGATGTCGGGATTCTTCTTCTGCGGCATGATGGAACTACCGGTCGACCAGGAGTCATGCAGCTTGACGTAGCCGAATTCCGTTGTGCTCCACAGGATGATGTCCTCGGCCAACCGGGACAGGTCGACGGCGATCATCGCAAGCACGAACGCGGCCTCGGCCGCGAAGTCGCGTGACGCCGTTGCGTCGATGGAGTTGTCGGCGGCCGCGCTGAAGCCCAGGTCGGCGGCGATGGCGTCGGGATCGAGGCCGAGCGACGACCCAGCCAGCGCTCCGGATCCGTACGGCGACACCGCAGCGCGGTCGTCGAAGTCGACGATGCGGTCGACGTCGCGCAGCAGCGGGTGGGCGTGTGCCAGCAGATGATGCGCCAGCAGGATCGGCTGCGCCGACTGCAGATGCGTCTTGCCCGGCATGATCTCGGTGGGATGGGACGCGGCCTGTGTGGCCAACGCCCCGACGACGTCGAGCACCCCGGCGCCGACGACCCGCATCGCGTCCCGCAGCCACATCCGAAACAGCGTGGCCACCTGGTCGTTTCGCGACCGCCCGGCGCGGAGTCGGCCGCCCAGGTCGACTCCGGCCCGGTCGATCAGACCTCGTTCGAGGGCACCGTGCACGTCCTCGTCGGACGGCAGCGGCCCGAAGCTGCCGTCGTCGACGTCCTCACCGAGACTGTCCAACCCGGCGAGCAACCCGTCGCGCTGGTCCTCGGTCAGCAGGCCGGCGCGGAACAGGACCAGGGCGTGCGCCTTGGACGCCCGCACGTCATAGGGTGCCAACACCCAGTCGAAGTGGGTCGACTTGCTCAGTGCGGCAAGCGCATCCGACGGGCCGTCGGCGAACCGGCCGCCCCACAGGGAGCCCTCGTTGGTGCTCACTTGCCGGCGAGGTCCCGCTGCGCGGCGATCTTCGACGACAGACCGTGCACGTGGACGAAGCCCTTGGCGCTGGACTGGTCGAAGGTGTCGCCCTCGTCGTAGGTGGCGAGGTTGAAGTCGTACAGCGACTCCGAGCTGCGCCTGCCGTTGACGGCAATGTGCCCGCCGTGCAACACCAGTCGGATCTCACCGGTGACGTGTTGCTGGGTGTCCGCGACGAACGACTCGAGCGCCCTCTTCAGCGGCGAGAACCACAGTCCGTCGTAGACCAGCTCGCCCCAGCGCTGATCGGTGGTCCGCTTGAACCGGGCCAGCTCGCGCTCCAGGGTGACGTGCTCGAGCTCGGTGTGCGCGGTGATCAGCACCATCGCGCCGGGGGCCTCGTAGATTTCACGGCTCTTGATGCCGACGAGCCGGTCCTCGACGACGTCGAGCCTGCCGACACCCTGGGCACCCGCCCGCCGGTTCAGCTCTTCGATGGCCTCGAGCACCGTGACCGGCTTGCCGTCGACGGAGACCGGCTTGCCCTTCTCGAAGCCGACGATGACCTCGTCCGGTGAACTCCAGTTGACCGTGGGGTCCTCTGTGTAGTCGTAGACGTCCTTGGTCGGCGCGTTCCAAAGGTGCTCCAGGAAGCCGGTTTCCACCGCACGGCCCCACACGTTCTGGTCGACCGAGAAGGGTGAGCGCTTCGTGACGTTGATCGGGATGGCGTTCTCCTCGGCGAAGGCGATGGCCTTCTCCCTCGTCCACGCGTAGTCGCGGACGGGCGCCAGCACCTCGAGATCGGGTGCCAGCGAGGCGAAGCCGACCTCGAAGCGCACCTGGTCGTTGCCCTTGCCGGTGCAGCCGTGTGCCACGATGCCGCCACCGTGCTGCCGGGCGGCGTCGACGAGGTGCTTGACGATCAGCGGGCGGCTGATTGCCGACACCAGCGGATAGCGGTCCATGTAGAGGGCGTTGCTCTGGATGGTCGGCAGGCAGTACTCCTCGGCGAACTCGTCGCGGGCGTCGACCACGACCGCCTCGACGGCGCCACAGTCGATCGCGCGCTGCCGCACGACCTCCATGTCCTCTCCACCCTGGCCGAGGTCGATGGCGACGGCCACCACCTCACGCCCGGTCTCCTTGCCGATCCAGCTGATCGCGACGGACGTGTCTAGACCGCCGGAGTACGCCAGGATGACGCGTTCGGACATGTAATCGATCTCCTTAGATAGTTCTTGGGGCTGGCTGTTGAAGTCGTTCGAGGGTGCTGGCTAGTTCAGCGCCCGTCATGGGTTCGCGCGCCACGACCAGAATGGTGTCATCCCCGGCGATGGTGCCGACGACGTAGGGCAGCGACGAGCGGTCGATCGCACTGGCCAGGTAGTGCGCCCCGCCAGGAGGGGTGCGCAGGATCGCGAGGTTCCCGCTGGCGTCGGTCGACACCAGCAGCTCGCCGAGCAGCTTGGTCATCCGGTCGGTGCCGCCGGAGACGCCGCGGACGGGGCTGCCGTCCTCGGGGACGACGTACACCCCGGTGCCGCCGTCGACGCCGCGCAGTTTCACCGCTCCGAGCTCCTCGAGGTCACGGGACAGCGTGGCCTGGGTGACGTCGATGCCCTCGGCGGCCAACTTCGCGGCGAGCTCGCTCTGGCTGCGCACCGCATTGGACGACAGCAGGGCCACGATCCGCGCCTGCCTGCCCGCCCGTGTCGAGGTGGTCACGATTTGTCCAGCAACCAGACCAGCAACGCCTTTTGCGCGTGCAGCCGGTTCTCGGCCTCGTCCCACACGGCGCTCTGCGGTCCGTCGATGACGTCGTCGGTGATCTCGTGCCCACGATGTGCGGGAAGACAGTGCAGCACGACGGCTTCGGAGTCGGCCAGGTCGAGCAGGCCGCCGTTGACCTGAAACGACCGGAACGGTCGAACCCGGTCGAGCCCGTCGTTCTCTTGGCCCATCGAGGTCCACGTGTCGGTGACCAGGACGTCGGCTCCCCTGGCGCCGGCCTTGGCGTCGGACGTGATCGTCACGGTGGCTCCGGTCTCGGCGGCGCGGCGCTCGGCGGCGGCCACGAACTGCCTGGCCGGTTCGAAACCCGTTGGCGCGGCAATCGTCACGTGGATTCCGGCGGTCACACCGCCGAGCATGAGCGAGTGCGCCATGTTGTTGGCGCCGTCACCGAAGTAGGTCATGCGCAGACCCGTCAGCTCGCCCTTGCGCTCGGCCAGCGTCTGAAGGTCGGCGAGCACCTGACACGGGTGGAACTCGTCGGACAGCGCGTTGACGATCGGCACGGTTGCCCCGGTGGCCATGGCGGCCAACCGTTCCTGGGCGAACGTCCGCCAGACGATGGCGTCGACGTAGCGCGACAGCACCGCACCGGTGTCCTCGAGGGTTTCCTCGCGACCCAGCTGGGTGCTGCGGCCGTCCACCACGACGGCGTGTCCGCCGAGCTGGGCGATGCCCATCTCGAACGAGAACCGCGTCCTCGTCGAGTTCTTCTCGAAGATGACCGCGACCCCGCGTGGCCCCTCGAGCGGCCGTGCACTGAACGGTGCCTTCTTGAGTTCGACTGCGAGAGCGAGGACTTCGGCCTGTTCGCTCGGTGACAGGTCGTCGTCGCGCAGGAAGTTCCGTACGGTCACGAGGTCTCCTGAGCGGTGTCGAGGACTGCGGGCAGTGCAGTGAGGAACGCGTCGACCTGGGCGTCGGTGACGACCAGCGGCGGCGCCAGCCGGACGACGTCCGGCGTCGCGGCGTTGACGAGGAAGCCGGCGTCGCGAGCGGCCGCTTCGACCGCCTTGGCCTTCGGCGCGGTCAGTACGATGCCCCGCAGCAGACCACGGCCCCTGACGTGGGCGACGAGCGGGTGGCCGATGGCCTCGACACCGTGGCTGATCACCTTGCCGAGTACGTCGGCACGGGCCACCAGGTCGTCCTCGGCGAGGGTCCGGAGGACGGCGAGCGCAGCGGCCGTGCAAACCGGGTTGCCGCCAAAGGTGCTGCCGTGCATGCCCGGTGCCAACAGCTCGGCGGCGTCGCCGATCGCGAGACAGGCGCCGATCGGAAGGCCGCCCCCGAGACCCTTGGCGAGCGTGACGACGTCGGGGGTGATGCCGTCGTGCTGATGGGCGTAGAAGGTTCCGGTACGGCCGACGCCGGTCTGCACCTCGTCGAGGATGAGGAGCGCACCGTGCTTGGCGGTGATCTCGCGGGCCGCGACCAGGTAGCCCGGCGGGGGCGTGACGACGCCGCCCTCCCCCATGATCGGCTCGAGGAAGACCGCGGCGGTGTTCGAGTCGACCGCGCGCTCGAGGGCGTCGACGTCGCCGTACGGCACGTGGGTGACGTTGCCCGGCAACGGCTCGAACGGCTCCCGCTTCGCCGGCTGCCCGGTCAGCGCCAGCGAACCCATCGTGCGACCGTGGAAGCCGTTCTCGGCGGCCACCACGTTGGTGCGGCCGGTCAGACGCGAGATCTTGAACGCGACCTCGTTGGCCTCGGTGCCGGAGTTGCAGAAGAACACCCGGGCGTGCGCGTCGGCGCCGAGCTGGGCGACGAGCGCCTCGGCCAGGGCGACGCCCGGCTCGGTGGCGTAGAAGTTCGAGGTGTGGCCGAGCGTGTTGAGTTGGGTGGTCACGGCCTCGATGACGGCGGGATGCCGGTGTCCGAGCACGTTGACCGCGATGCCGCCGAGAAGGTCGACGTAGGACTTGCCGTCGGCGTCGGTGACGACGGCCCCGTCACCACTGACCAGGGCAACGGCCGGCGTGCCGTAGTTGTCCATCATCACGGCCCGCCAACGCGCCTGCAGGTCTTCGGTATTCGTCATGCCATCACCTTGGTTCCCGAGCCTTCGTTGGTGAACAGTTCGACCAGCACGCAGTGCTCCACCCGACCGTCGATGACGTGTGCGCTTGGCACACCACCGGCGACCGCGCGCAAACAGGCCTCGATCTTGGGCACCATGCCCGACTCCAGGGACGGCAGCAGACCCGTCAGGGTCGCGACGTCGATCTCGCTGACGAGCGAGGAACGGTCGGGCCAGCTGGTGTAGAGCCCCTCGACGTCGGTGAGCATCAGCAGCTTCTCGGCGGACAGCGCTTCGGCCAGAGCGGCCGCGGCGGTGTCGGCGTTGACGTTGTGCACCACCCCGGCCACGTCGGGCGCGATCGTCGAGATCACCGGAATGCGTCCGGCGGCAATGAGATCCATGACCGCCCTGATGTCGACCTTGGCGACGTCGCCGACCAGGCCGATGTCGGTGGCCACCCCGTCGACGAGCACACTGCGCCGGACCGCGGTGAACAGCTGGGCGTCCTCACCGGTGATGCCGACCGCGTACGGACCGTGCGCGTTGATCAGGCCGACGAGTTCCCGCCCGACCTGCCCGAAGAGCACCATCCTGGCGACGTCGAGCACCTCCGGTGTGGTGACGCGAAACCCGCCCTTGAAGTCACCGGCGATGCCGAGCTTGGCGAGCATGGCGCTGATCTGCGGACCACCACCGTGCACGACGACCGGATGAATGCCGCAGTTGCGCAGGAACACCATGTCCGCGGCGAACGCCGTCTTGAGGGCCTCGTCGGTCATGGCGTTGCCGCCGTACTTCACGACGACGATCTTGCCGTGCAGCTGTTTGAGCCACGGCAGTGCCTCGGCGAGAACTCGTGCGGCGTTCAAGAGCTGTACGCCGAGTTCTCTTCGACGTACGCATGCGACAGGTCGGTCGTGCGCACCGTGCCCTCACCCGTGCCGACGGCCAGGTCGACGACCACCGAGATGTCGACCCCGGAGAGGTCGACGTCCCGGGCACCCGGGGCACCGGCGCCGTCGACGCACACCGGAGTGCCGTTGAACGACACGCTGATTCGGTCGGCCGCCATGTCGACGGGTGCCATCCCCACCGCGGCGAGCACGCGGCCCCAGTTGGCGTCGGAGCCGAAGATCGCCGTCTTGACCAGGCTGTCACGGGCGATGACCCGGGCGGCGACGACGGCGTCGGCCTCGGTCGCCGCACCGGTGACCGTGACGGCCACCCGCTTCGTGACACCCTCCGCGTCGGCCTGCAGCTGAGCGCAGAGGTCGTCGCAGACGGCCAGCACGGCCGCGTCGAGTTCGTCTTGGGTGGGGGTGATCTCGCTGGCGCCGGAGGCCAGCAGCAGCACGGTGTCGTTGGTCGAGCAGCTGCCGTCGATGTCGAGCCGGTCGAAGGTTCGGCCCGCGGCGGCCCGCAACGCCCGGTCCAAAGCGTCCGAGTCGGCGACGGCGTCGGTGGTGATGACGCACAGCATGGTCGCCAGCGACGGCGCCATCATGCCGGCGCCCTTCGCCATCGCGCCGATCGTCCAGTTCGCTTCGTGATGCAGCGCAACCTGTTTGGGGACGGTGTCGGTGGTCATGATGGCCTGCGCCGCTTCGGCGCCACCGGTCAGCCCGCCGGCCATCTCGTGCACGATGTCCTTGACCCCGCCGAGCACCTTGTCCATCGGGAGCCGGTCACCGATCAAACCAGTCGAGCAGACCGCGACTTCGACTGCGCCGGTCTCGGTGCCCCAGTCCGACAGCGCGCCGGCGACGGCCTCGGCCGTCGCGTGGGCGTCCTGGAAGCCGAGCGGACCCGTGCAGGCATTGGCCCCACCCGAGTTGAGGATGACGGCGCGAAGGCGCTTGGTGGTCATCACCTGCTGGGTCCACAACACCGGAGCGGCCTTCACCTTGTTGCGGGTGAACACCGCGGCGGCGGCCAGATCGGGACCCTCGTTGACGACCAGCGCAAGGTCCGGCTTACCCGAGACCTTGATGCCCGCCGAGATGCCCGTCGCACGGAAGCCCGACGGCGCGGTGACGCCTTGATTGCGAACCAATTTCACGGCGCCACACCCACGATCGAAAGTCCTTCCGTTTCCGCCCAGCCCAGCGCCAGGTTCATCGACTGCACAGCCGCCCCTCCGGTCCCCTTGACGAGGTTGTCGATAGCGCACAACGCGACAAGCACACCGGCGTCCGCGTCGACCGCGACGGCGACCTGAGCCGCGTTGCTGCCGATCACCGAACCCGTCGTCGGCAGTCGCCCCTCGGGGAGGAGATGCACGAACGGCTCGCCGCCGTAAGCCTTTTCGTACGCCGCCCGGATCTCCGACAGCGAGGCCTCGGTCTTGGCCGTGCACGTCGCGAGGATGCCGCGGGACGTCGGGATCAGCACGGGCGTGAAGGACACGGTGACGGCCTTGTCGGTGACGGTCCGCAGGCCCTGGGCGATCTCGGGGGTGTGCCGGTGCGCACCGCCGATGTTGTACGCCCGTGCCGAGCCGATGACCTCGGAGCCCAGCAGGTCGACCTTGGCAGCACGGCCGGCGCCCGAGGTGCCGCTGACCGCGACGACCGTCACGGCGGGCTCGACGAGATCCTCGGCGAGCGCGGGCAGCAGGGCGAGCAGGGCCGCCGTCGGGTAGCAGCCGGGAACGGCCACGCGCTTGGTGTTCCGCAGCGCATCCCTGCCACCGGGCAGCTCGGGCAGGCCGTAGGGCCAGCTACCCGCGTGGGCCGAGCCGTAGAACCGCTCCCACGCCGCCGGATCGGTGAGCCGGAAGTCCGCGCCGCAGTCGACGATCAGGGTGTCGGGGCCGAGTTGCTCGGCGAGCGCCGCGGAGTGCCCGTGCGGAAGGGCCAGGAAGACGACGTCGTGGCCGGCCAGGACGTCGACGTCGGTGGGCTCCAGAATTCTGTCGGCCAACGGAAGCAGATGCGGATGATGCTCGGTCACCGTGGTGCCTGCACTTGCCGCGGCGGTCAGCGCACCAATGGTGAGGCGACCGTCGGCCAGCGCCGGGTGACCGAGAAGAAGCCGAAGGATCTCGCCACCCGCATAGCCGCTCGCGCCGGCCACCGCCACTGAGGTCATGCAGCGATTCTGCATGTTTATGCGGTTGAGTGCAAATTCATTGATCAGCGGCGCTGAACTGCACCGACACGGGCGACCGCCACCTCGACGGCCGCATCGCGCGCCGCGCTGGCCTCGTCTTCGGTGAGCGTCCGATCGGGTGCGCGGAACCGCAGCGCCAGGGCCAGCGAGGTATTGCCCTCGCCGACCTGCGGGCCTCGGTACACGTCGAAGATCCGGACGTCCTCGAGCAGTTCACCCGCGCCGTCGCGGACGGCGTCGACCACCGATTGCGCGGCGACGTCGTCGGCGACGATCAGGCTCACGTCCTGGAACACCGCAGGGAACGGCGACACCGACGGGGCAGGCAACGGTTCGACCACCGGCACGGCGCTGAGATCCAATTCGACGGCGCAGACGCCCTTCGGCAAGCCGGACCGCTCGATGACGGCGGGATGCAGTTGCCCCGCATACCCGATCACGGTCTCGTCGAGGACGATCTCGGCGCACCGACCCGGGTGCCACGGCAGCTGCTGCGCGGCCCGGAACTCGAACTCCACGTGGCAGGCCCGCCCGATGATGCGTACCGCCTCGAAGGCGTCCATCGCGTCGACCGGACGGCCGGGCCCCCACGGGCCCGCGGGCTGACGCATGCCGGTCAGGACGGCACCGACGTGAAGCGGTTGCCTTGGCAGAGCGTCGTCGATGAGCGCCATCTCGACCGCGGTGGGCCGACGGTCGACGGGGAGCCGCTCGACCGTCTTCGTCTGAGGCGTCGCCAACACCACCTGCTGGATGCCGAAGAGTGCGTCGTCGGTGGCGCCGCGGGACACGTTGCGCGTCAACGCCTCCAACAGGCCGGGAAGGAGCGTCGACGCCAGCTCTGGCCGGTCGGCCTCGAGTGGGTTGAGCACGGACATCGTGGCGCGCCGGGGATCGTCGGCGGGCAGTCCCCAGACGTCGAAGACGCCCGCGGGAAGGAACGGCGTCGGGAGCACCTCGACGTAACCGTTGAGCGCCAACGACTTTCCGACCGCACGCCGACGCTTCTGGGTAGGGCTCAGACCTCGGCCCGCGGGAGCGGTCGGCAGGATCGACGGAATCTTCTCCAGCCCCTCCAGCCGCAGCACCTCCTCGACGAGGTCGGCGGGCTGCTTGAGGTCGGTGCGCCAGCTGGGCGGCACGACGGTGACGATCCCGTCGGACTCCGACACGCGGCCGCCGATCTGGGTCAGCCGTCGCACGGTGGTTCCGGCCGGGTAGGCGACGCCCGCCATCCGGTCGGGCAGATCCACCGGCATGCTGACCGCTTCGGGCGACCAGTCCTCGCGCGGCGGATCGCCGCGCCAGTCAGTCAGGGTGGGTTCGACTGTGCCACCGGCGATCTCGGCCAGCAGGGCGGCACCCCGGTCGAGGGCGGCGACCGACGTCGCGGGGTCGACCGTCCGTTCGTAGCGGCGACTCGCCTCGCTCACCAGGCGCAGCCTGCGCTGGGTGCGCGACACCGTCGCCGGATCCCAGACGGCCGCCTCGAGCAGGACGTCGGTGGTGGTGTCCCGTACCTCGGTGGTGCCTGCGCCCATCACGCCGCCGATGGCAGCCGTCGCCACGTCGTCGGCGATCAGGACGTCACCAGGGTCGAGGGTGCGCGTCACGTCGTCGAGGGTGACGACGGTCTCCCCCGGCTCGGCGAACCGGACGTCGAAGCCGCCGGTGATCAGGCTGCGATCATGCGCGTGCATCGGGTGACCGAGCTCCAGCATGACGTAGTTCGTCACGTCGACCGCGGGCGAAATGGCCCTGATGCCGCTCAGCAGGAGTCGGCGCTGCATCCACCACGGCGAGACCGCGGTCGGGTCGATGCCCACGACCGGGCGCAGCCCGAATCGTTGGACGCCGGTGCCGGGTTGGACCTTCAGCGGCCACGCCTCACCCGTGACGGGCAAGGGGTCGACGTCGGCCGGGTCGACGAAGTCGAGGTCGTAGGCGCAGGCCAGCTCACGGGCCATCCCGCGAATCGACAGGCAGTAACCGCGGTCGGGGGTGATCGCAAGATCGAAGACGACGTCGTCGAGTCCGACGACCTCGACCGCGGAGTCCCCCGGCTCGGCGGTGCCGGGGGGCAGCACCATGATGCCGGCGTGGTCGCTGCCGAGGTTGAGCTCGGAAGACGAGCAGATCATCCCGTCGGACGTGCGGCCGTAGGTCTTGCGCTTGGCGATGGTGAAGTCACCGGGCAGGGTGGTGCCGGGCAGCGCCACGACGACCAGGTCTCCGACGGCGAAATTGGTTGCACCGCAGACGATGTCGCGCGGCTCGCCGTCGACGTTCTGGGAGCCGACGTCGACCTTGCACGCCCGGATGGGCTTCTTGAACTCGGTGAGCTCCTCGATCTCGACGACACGGCCGATCGTCAGCGGTCCGGACACCGGGCCGACGGGAATGATCTCCTCGACCTCGTGGCCGATGTCGATCAGGGCACGCTCGAGTTCGGCGGGTGAGACGTCCCAGCCGGGAGCGCCGGCGCGCACGACGTCGCGCAGCCAGCTGTAGGGAACGCGCATCAGGCACCAACCCCGAAAGGAAGAGAGAACCGCACGTCGCCCTCGACCATGTCGCGCATGTCGGGAATGCCGTTGCGGAACTGAAGGGTTCGCTCCAGGCCCATGCCGAACGCGAAACCGGAATACTCTTCCGGGTCGATGCCGCAGGCGCGCAGGACGTTGGGATTCATCATCCCGCAACCACCCCACTCCACCCAGCCCGGACCGCCCTTCTTGTCCTCGAACCAGATGTCGACCTCGGCCGAGGGTTCGGTGAAGGGAAAGAAGTGTGGGCGCAGGCGCGTACGACCCTCCGGCCCGAACTCGGCGCGCGCGAACGCATCCAGCGTGCCGCGCAGGTTGGCCATCGTCAGCCCGCGGTCGACGGCCATGCCCTCGACCTGATGGAAGACCGG
>NZ_MVOC01000063.1:0-16701 GCF_002043095.1 Mycobacterium sp. AT1
CCGCGCAGCCGACGAGGGTGTCGCTGCCGCGGGCCAGCAGCAGCTCGCCAACGTCGACCCGGTGGCTGCCGGTTGCGATGGTCAGGGCCGCGGCGGTGATGAACACCGAGGCCAGCCCGTAGTGCCGGACGACGAGCATCTCGATCGTCAACTGCAGTGCCGCCAGGATGACGGCGAGCCACCATCCCTGCGGGTGCAGCCAGAGGATGCCTGCGGCGAGGATCAGCCCGACCCACGTTCCGACGAGCCGGTCGAGGCCGCGCCGCAGTGTGCGACTGCGATCGGCGCCCTGATGCAGGATCAGGACGGCTGCCGCGATCGCCCAGTAGGCA
Source organism: Mycobacterium sp. AT1 (assembly GCF_002043095.1). GTDB lineage: Bacteria > Actinomycetota > Actinomycetes > Mycobacteriales > Mycobacteriaceae > Mycobacterium. The sequence continues at coordinate 333 of NZ_MVOC01000063.1, forward strand.
TGGCCGATCCCCAGCAGCGTGGCGGCCGTGCCAGCCAGGGGTGCGGCGATCGCGACGCGAACCATGACGTGCCTGACGTGCGAACCGGGTCGCAGAGCTGCAAGCAGCAGTGCCGCGGCGCGCGGTCGGCCGAGCGTCGCCCGGTCGGTGGCGCGAGTCGACACCGTCGCCGGGTCGGCCGTCAGGTCCCCGATCCGGCGTGCGGCCTCGGCGGCATCCGGTGACGCGCCCTCGCCGACGGCGGTGGCCGTCATGGTGTCGGCGAACAACACGTGCAGGGCATGGTTGGCCGCCCTCAGCCGTTGCAGCGTGACGTCGGCGCCGGAGGTGGGCTGGAAGCCGATGAGCGCGTTCCACGCCGCGTGCAGAGCTGCTGCGGCTCGGTGTCGGGCAGCCGGTTCGCCTGCCGACCCCACGGCCTCGACGTACGTCGCCACCGCAGCGCCTGCCGCGGCGACCGCGACGCGCTCGGGTCGGCGCCGTTCACGTAGGGCGCCGGCCATTTGGACGAGCCACGCCACGGAGCCGCCGCAGAGCACCAGCGCACCCAACTGCCACGGCGCCAGCTTGGCCGCCGAGACGCCGACGCCCGCCGCGCAGGCCAGCGCGAACACGTACGCCCCCGGCGGCCCCACCGCCAGCGCGTTGCACAGCCACACCGCCGCGACCCCCACCACCGAGACCACCGCGATGCCGAGCCACGCCACCTGCGCCGCCCACGACCCCACGGCGACCGCCGCCGCGAGCGACACCGAGACGACGGCCAGTTGGACGCCGCGGTTGAGGTACGGCCGGTCGCCGCCGAAGCGGGCGGTGAACGCACCGAGGGTGGCGATCAGGCCTGCGCCGACGTTGCCAACCGCCGAGCCGACGAGGACGGGAATGGCAGTGCTCGTCGCCGCGCGCACCGCAAGCGGCCAGCGGGAAACCATGGGCGGACCGGTCTCAGAACCAGGCGGACCAGAACCGCGTCAGCTGACCACCGATCGCCACCAGGCCGCCGGGGGCGCCAAACAGGTCGACGAACCAGAACACGAGTCCGAAGAACCACTGGTTGAGCATCGGGGCCATCAGCAAGACGAAGAGGATGATGAAACCCCACTGCTTGACCGGTGCCAGCTGTCGCTGGGTCTCCGGTTTGAGGTGCGGTTCCAGGGCGCCGTACCCGTCGAGGCCGGGGACCGGCAACAGGTTGAGCAGCACCGCGGTCACCTGAAGGAAGCCGAGGAAGGCCATCGCCGCCCAGAACACCGTGTGCTCCGGATCCCAGAACGTCGCCGTCACCGACAACAGCACGATCGCCAGCACGACGTTGGCGAACGGACCGGCCAGGCTCACCGTGGTGCGTTGCCGCTTGGTCATCGACCACGTGCGGACGTACACCGCGCCGCCGGGCAGTCCGATCCCGCCGAGGGCAATGAAGAGCACCGGAATGCCAAGGGAAAGAAGCGGATTCGAATACTTCAAGGGATTGAGCGTCAGGTATCCGCGCACCTCGACGTCATGGTCGCCGTAGCGCCAGGCGGTGTACGCGTGGCCGAACTCGTGGAGGCACAACGACACCAGCCAACCGAACACCACGAAGACGAACGTTCCGACGTAGGACAGCGCCGAGCGGGGTTCGCCGGCGACCCAGGCGACGACTCCGCCGGCGACCGTGATCGCCACGATGGCCAGGAAGACCGGGCTTGGCCGCACGGATTGGCGCAGTGGACGGACGTTGCTCACCTAAACGAAACTACTGGACGGAGCCAGATGGTCCGCCTCCTCGCTCCGCTTCGTCAGCGGACGGCCAGCCAGCCCTTCGTGTGTCGGTAGAACGTCGACCTGCGCGCCGGACGGGCGGCACGCACCCCGTCGCGCACGACGAGCACTCCGGTGGTGCCGAGCTGCGCGGCCCGGCCGGTCACCCACCGTCGACGCCGCAGTCCGCCGCTCAGCACACGAGCTCGCAGTCCGGGCAGTTCGGTCGTCGGTTCGATCCGGACGCCCGCCGCGTCGCCGTCGAAGAGCAGGAAATCGTCGACGACGGCCTCGCCCGTCAGCGTCTGCGCGGATTCCTCCGGCGGCATCCAGAGCGCGTAACTGGTCAGGACGGCGCCCGTCTCGTCCCGAATCAGGGGCACCCGTCGCGCGGTCCCGGTGCGTGCCCGCCGAGCCGCCCATGGCCGTCGGACGAGGGCGACTTCGACGTCCAATCGATCGGCGCGCAGCAGCCTGGCCAGCACGATCGCCAGATCCGTTGCGGTGCCGAGCACGATGAGGCGGTCCGCTTCTGCGGCGTCGTCGACGTCGGTGGGCACCGTGACGTCGACCACCGACAGGCGTGCAAGGGGCCGTGGGACGCGGCGGTCTCCGAACCGCAACACCACGGCGTTTGAGGCCGCCAACGCACTCCTTGCAAACAGCTGGGGGTCAGGTCGGATAGGGTATGTCACCGGCTGTCACAGTATTCGAGGCAGATGAGCGGGAGAAACGCGATGCCGGCAATCGTCCTCATCGGCGCCCAGTGGGGCGACGAGGGCAAGGGAAAGGCCACCGATCTTCTCGGTGGCCGTGTCCAGTGGGTTGTTCGTTACCAAGGGGGGAACAACGCCGGGCACACCGTCGTCCTCCCCAACGGTGAGAACTTCGCCCTTCATCTCATACCGTCGGGCATCCTGACCCCCGGTGTCACCAACGTCATCGGCAACGGTGTGGTGGTCGACCCCGGCGTGCTGCTCGCCGAACTCAAGGGGCTCGAGGACCGCAGCGTCGACACGTCGCGGCTGCTCATCTCCGCTGACGCGCATCTGCTGATGCCGTATCACGTCGCCATCGACAAGGTGACCGAGCGGTACATGGGCAGCAAGAAGATCGGTACGACCGGTCGCGGCATCGGACCCTGTTACCAGGACAAGATCGCGCGCATCGGCATTCGGGTCGCCGACGTGCTCGATCCGGATTCGCTGACCCAAAAGGTCGACGCCGCACTGGAATTCAAGAACCAGGTGCTCGTCAAGATCTACAACCGCAAGGCGCTGGATCCGCACGAGGTGCGCGACGCGCTGCTCGAGCAGGCCGAGGGCTTCAAGCACCGCATCGCCGACGCCCGGCTGCTGCTGAACGCCGCGCTCGAGCGCGGCGAGACGGTGCTGCTCGAGGGCTCCCAGGGCACGCTGCTCGACGTCGACCACGGCACGTATCCCTTTGTGACGTCCTCGAATCCGACGGCGGGCGGCGCGTCCGTCGGCTCTGGCATCGGACCGACCAAGATCACGACGGTGCTGGGAATCCTGAAGGCGTACACCACGCGCGTCGGGTCCGGCCCGTTCCCGACGGAGCTGTTCGACGAGTTCGGTGCGTACCTGTCCAAGACCGGCGGGGAAGTCGGCGTCACCACCGGCCGGGCCCGCCGCTGCGGCTGGTTCGACGCGGTCATCGCGCGCTACGCCACCCGGGTCAACGGCATCACCGACTACTTCCTCACCAAGCTTGACGTCCTGTCGAGCTTGGAGACGGTGCCGGTGTGCGTCGGGTACACCGTCAACGGCAAGCGCACCGACGAGATGCCGATGACGCAGAGCGACATCGCGATTGCCCAGCCGGTGTACGAAGAGCTGCCGGGGTGGTGGGAGGACATCAGCTCCTGCCGCACCTTCGACGAGCTGCCCGCCAAGGCACGCGACTACGTTCTGCGGCTGGAAGAGCTTGCCGGAGCGCATGTTTCGTGCATCGGCGTCGGCCCCGGTCGAGAGCAGACGATCGTGCGTCGGGACATCCTGGCCGCCAGGTGACTGAACCAGACGACCCGGACTACGAGCGCCACGGCGGGTTCCCGCTCTTCGAACCAGCCGATCCCGGACCGGGATTCGGTCCGTTCCTGGCGTCGATGCGGCGACTGCAGGACCTCGCGGTGTCGGCCGATCCGGACAGTGACACCTGGGTCGAGGCCGCCGCCCGCGTCGCCGAGCTCGTCGCGCTGCTCACTCCGTCCGAGGCGCCGGAGGGCGTGGGGCCAGCCTCGCGGATGCCCGATCTCCCCGGCTCGGGCAGCCTGCTGATGCCGCCGTACGACATCACCAAGTTCGAGTCCGACGGCATCGAATTGAACGTGCAGTTCAGTCGTTTTCACGTCGGCGGCAACTCCGCCGTGCACGGCGGAGTGCTCCCGCTGCTCTTCGACTCGATATTCGGCATGGTGATCCACGCGGCGGGCCGACCGATCAGCCGCACCGCCTTCCTGCACGTCGACTACCGCAACGTCACGCCGATCGACACGACGCTGACCGCGACCGGCTGGATCCGGGAGACCGACGGGCGCAAGGCGTTCGTCAACGCCGAACTGCGCAGGCCCGACGGCACGTTGTGCGCGGAGGCCAACGGGTTGATGATCCGGCTTCTCCCCGGTCAACCCTGACCCAAATCCCGATGCGCGTGTCACCATGACGCGGTGACCGACGAGCAAGCCCCACGACACCTACGCAAGCTGTCGACGCCACGTGCCGCGGCGGTGGCGGGCGTGTTGTTCGCGCTGCTGTTCGGCGCCGCCCTCATCCTGATTCGGACGTCGCTGCCCGAGCACCCCGACATCGGCACCTCGTGGATCGAATCCGGCCGGGGCAAGATCCACGTCGCGGCCCTTCTGATGCCCTTCGCCGGTGTCATGTTCCTGTGGTTCATCGGGGTGGTGCGCGACGGCTTCGGCCACTACGAGGACAAGTTCTTCTCGTCGGTGTTCATCGGCAGCGGTCTGCTGTTCCTCGCGATGACGTTCGTCGCCAGCGCGGTGGGGGTGGCGCTGTCGACTGGCCATCCCCTCACCGCCGACGCGGCCGCTCACGCCGAGGTCGTCGCCTTCGGTCAGGTGCTGATAATGACCTTGACCAAGACCTACGCGCTGCGGATGGCGGCGGTGTTCATGATGTCGCTGGCCACCATCTGGTTGAAGACGGGCCTGATGCCGCGCTGGTTGGTGATGACGACGTACGCCGTGGTGGCGGCGGTGCTGCTCTCCGCGGACGTCAGCATGTGGATCGCGCTGGCCTTCCCGGCATGGGTGATGGTGGTCAGCCTGTTCGTCCTCAACAGGCGGGACTCACACCAGTCGGAGCACTGACGCCGGGCAGATGTGGACCGCTTCGCGGGCGTGGTCCTCCTCGGCTTCCGGCACGTCCTCGGCGAGGATCACCACCACGCCGTCGTCGTCCTGGTCGAACAGCGCTTCGGAGGTCATCACGCAGTTGCCCGACGAAATGCAGGCGTCACGGTTGGCTGCGAGCTTCACGTGCCCGACCTCCTAGAAACTGACGGCCAGCGAGCGCAGGCCGTAGATGAAGTGGAACGAGCGGAAATGGACGTCGTCGAAGTCCTCGGCCAGCGCGAGCTTCGGAAAGCGGCGGAACAATGCGGGCCAGGCGATCCGCATCTCCATCCGCGCGAGCGGTGCGCCGAGGCAGTGGTGCACGCCGTGGCCGAACGCGAGGTGTCCCGCGGCGCCGCGGTGAATGTCGAAAGCGTCTGGGACGTCGGTGAATTCGGGATCCCGGTTGGCCGACGGCAACGAGGCGAAGACCAGCTGGCCCTCGGGGATCGCCACTCCGTTGATTTCGACGTCGGTCGTGGTGACCCGGGGGATCGAGGTGTGCACGATCGACAGCCACCTCAGCATCTCCTCGACGGCCGGGCCGACGGCGTCGGGATCGTCGCGCACGGCGGCCAATTGGTCGGGATGCCGCAACAGGGCGAGGGTGCCCAACCCGAGCATGTTCGAGGTCGTCTCGTGGCCTGCGAGCAGCAGCAGGCTGGCGATGCCGATGAGCTCGTCGTCGGTGAGTTCGTCGCCGTGCTCGCGGACCAGCATGCCGAGGATGTCGTCGCCGGGCTGGCTGCGGGCGCGCGTCACCAGGGACTGCATGTAGGCGCGGCCTTGGCGCTGCATCTCGAGCCGCTCGGGGATCGGCAGCGACAGGTCGAGCTGGCGCACCGAGCGGGCCTGGAAGTCGGCACGGTCCTCATAGGGCACGCCGAGCAACTCGCAGATGACCAGTGACGGGATCGGCAGGGCGAAGTTCTCGACGAGGTCGACCGGCGACCCGGCGGCCTCCATTGCGTCGAGGTGTTCGGTGACGATGTCGGTGATCCTTGGCTCCAGCCGCTTGATCCGGCGGATGGTGAACTCCGGTGTCAGCATGCGGCGCAACCGCTGGTGTTCCGGCGGGTCGAGGCCAAGCAGGTTGCCCGCCCTGTTGCTCGCCACTTCCTCGTCGGACATCACCGGAGCTCCGGGAACCACGAACCCCGGCGGCCGCGAGTTGGAGAAGTACTCGTGGTCGGACAGCACCCGCTTGACGTCGTCGTGCCTGGTGACCAGGTACACCGGTACGCCCAACGCGTTGACCACCCGCTCGACGCCGGCGCCCCGGCGGATTTCACCCAGCTCGGGCGTGGGGTCGAAGGCGTCGCGGCGCATGTGCACGGGGGGCAACGAGGGAGCCGATGTGGTCATGACTTCGACGGTACCGACGCGATCGCCTAGTCGCGGTCGAGCGTCGCTTCCTCGAGGTCAAGTCCCCGCAGCACCGATCTGAGCACTTCGTCGTCGATCCGGCCGGCGTCGCGCTCGGCGATGAACGTCTCCCGCTCGGCTCTGAGCATCTCGAGGCGCAACCGCCGGAAGGCCGCCGCGGGACCCTCGCCGATCTCGTCGTCGCCGCGCCCCAACTGTTCCCACGCGGCGTTGCTGCGGCGGTCGTTCCAGTGGCGCAGGATCGTGGCGGCACGTTCGGGGACGTCGGTGTCCGGGTGCTGACGGGCCATGATCTCGTCGAGCCGGTCGGCGGCGGCCTGGGCCGCCTTGGTCTGGGCGGCGGCCTCGGCGAGGGCGTCCTGGTGGGCGTCGTCGCCGGGCACGTCGAGCACCTTGATGATCCACGGCAGAGTCAACCCGTGCAGCAGCAGCGTGCCGACGACGACCACGAAGGTGAGGAACACCAGCTGCGGTCGGCCGGGGAACTCCTCGCCCGACAGCGTGGTGACGGGCACGGCGAACGCGGCGGCCAGCGACACCACGCCGCGCATCCCCGCCCAGGCGACGATGAACACCTGGGACTTGGTTGGCGCCTCCTCGTTCTCCCTGATGCGGCGCGACAGCTTGCGCGGCACGTAGGCCATCAGGAACACCCAGACGATCCGGACGCCGATCACGGTCGCCAGCACCGCCGCCGAGGCGATCGCCAACACCTGGGCGGAGATGCCCTTCAGCTCGGCGACCACCGTCGGCAGCTGCAGACCGATCAGGAGGAAGGCGAACGACTCGAGGACGAACTGCAGCGTCTTCCACACCGCGGTGTCCTGAAGGCGGGTGGCGTAGCTGGCCTTCGTCGAGCGCTGGCCGAGGATCAGTGCCGCGACGACAACGGCGATCACACCGGAGCCGTGGACTTCCTCGGCGAGCAGGTAGATGAAGAAGGGCGCGACGAGGCCGATGGCGCTCTCCACCAACGAGTCGCCGAGCCAGGTCCTGACGTAGACGATGAGCGAGCCCGTCGCCAGACCGATTACGGTGCCACCGACCGCGGCGAGGGCGAAGGTGAACACCGGTGTGCCCCAGCTGCTCGCAGTGCCGATCGCCGCCGCGAGGGCGACCTTGTATGCGGTCAGCGCCGTGGCGTCGTTGAGCAGGCTCTCGCCACCGAGCAGGGTCATGATCTGGCGTGGCAGACCGAGCCTGCGCCCGATGGCCGTTGCGGAGACCGCGTCGGGTGGTGCCACGATGGCGCCGAGGGTCAGAGCCGCGGCGAGGGTCAACTCGGGCACCGTGTGATAGGCGACGATGCCGACGGCGAAGGTGGTCACCAGGGGCAGGCCGACCGCCAGTAGGCCGATCCTGCGGGTGTTCTTGCGCATCGCGACGTAGCTGCTCTCGAGGCCCGCCGACCACAGCAGGGGCGGCAGGATGACGAACAGCACCAGGTCCGGTTCCAGTTCGATGCCGTCGACGCCGGGGATCAGACCCGCGAGCAGACCGGCGACGACCAGCGCCAACGGTCCCGAGACGTCGTATCGGCGCGCGATCCCGGCGAGTAACACCGACGCCACGAGCACCGCGAGCAATGAGGCTCCACCCACGCTGCCAAACCCTTCTGTCCATGACCCGACTGTGGCCGCCCTATTGTTGACGGCATGCGGAGGAGAACGCGACAGCGCGACGTGAATTCCCCGCCGGCCCCGTCGACGTGCGAGCACTTGGCCGAGGCCGTCGACGCCGCCGAGCCGGAACCTCGGACGCCGGGCATGTGCCAGGAATGCGAAGAACTCGGTGAGAGTACCTGGGCGCACCTTCGGATGTGCCTGACTTGTGGGCACGTCGGCTGCTGCGACTCGAGCCGGCACAAGCACGCCAACCGGCACTTCCACGAGACCGAGCACCCGGTCATGCGGTCGGTGGAGCCGGGGGAGAGCTGGCGGTGGTGCTACGTCGACATCCGGCTCGGCTGAGCGTCTGGCAGGGTGACAGGCGATGAGTGAAAGCACCGAGCGACCCTCCACTACGGTCCTGCTCCTCGGCAGCGGGGACACCGGTCCCGAGTTGGCGCTGGCCTTCGAACGCCTCGGGGTCGCGGCCGTCCGCGTCGACGAGTGCGCCGACGCCGACGCGATGACCGCCCTGCTCGACGAACACCAGCCGGACTACGTCGTCGCCGTGTCCCACGAGGTGTCACCCGCGGTGCTCATCGCCGCGGCCGAGCGCGAGTCGGTCGAGGTGTTCCCGACGCCGCGTGCCACCCGTCTCGGCGCCGATCGCGAGGGGCTTCGCAAGCTGGCAGGCGACGAGCTGGGCCTTCCGACCGTGCCGTTCTGGTTCGCGTCGTCGGCCGAGGAACTGGCCGCGGTGGCCGACCATGCAGGCTTCCCCCTGGTGGTCACTCCGCTGTTCGGCACGGTGACCGACGGTCAGTCGGTGGTGACGCGTGCCGACGACGTGGACGCGGCCTGGCAGCTGGCGGCCGCGGCGCTGCCGACGCCGCCCAATCGGGTGATGGCCGAGACCGTCGTCGAGGTCGACGAAGAGGTCACGTTGCTGACGGTGCGCACCACCGAGCCGTCCGGGCCCGCGGTGCAGTTCTGCGAACCGATCGGACACCGGACGGGTGACGGCCAACCGCTGGAGACGTGGCAGCCGCAGCGGTTGTCGCTCGCCGCGCTGGATGCCGCGCGTTCCATTGCGGCCCGCATCGTCCACTCGCTTGGCGGACGCGGGGTGTTCGCCGTCGAACTGCTGGTGCACGGCGACGAGGTGTACTTCACCACCGTTGACGCGCAACCGTCCGACGTGGGGCTGGTAACCCTTCGCTCGCAACGACTTTCGCAGTACGAGTTGCATGCCAGGGCCATCCTCGGGCTGTCACTCGACACGATCATGATCTCGCCGGCGGCCGCGCGGACCGGCGCTCGCCGGGACGTCTCGGCGGGCGCACTGAAGGAAGCCCTCGAGGTGCCGGAGAGCGACGTTCGACTTCTCGCGACGACGTCGGCCGCGATCGCGACGGCCCCCGACGTGGTCAGGGCCCGCGATCGGGCCCACCGGGTGTCGGCCGTCGTGCACGGACTCGGGTCGTGAGCGAGCCCGAACCCGAGCCCGACCGCCCGACGCTCGCTCCGTTCCTCGGTGGGTTGGCGGTCTTCGCGATCGTCATCCTCGGAATCGTCCTGTTCAACGTGTTCGGGTCGGACACCACGACACCGGGGGACCAGGTGGCGAAGGCGGCCGTCGGGCAGAACGACGCGATGCAACGCCAGGACTACGGCAAGTTCCGTGACTTCACCTGCCGCGCGAAGCACGGGTCCGAGGCGGACTTCCTGGCGCGCCAACGGGACTCGGTGACCAAGAACGGCGAGCGCTACCTCGACGACGTCACCGACATCACCGTCGACGGTGCGCGCGCGTCGGCCACGGTGACCTATCACTTCGACAAGACCGCCGAGACGAAGACTCCCGGCGACGTGAACTTCGTCCAGGAGGACGGAGCCTGGAAGGTTTGCACCGGCTAGATATGGGACACTCGCGGTCGTGAGTTATGCGGGAGACATCACCCCTGAAGAGGCGTGGAAGCTGTTGGCGGACGATCCCGAGGCCGTGCTGGTCGACTGTCGCACCGAGGCCGAGTGGCGCTTCGTCGGCGTCCCCGACGTGTCCTCGCTGCGGCGCGACGTCCTCTACGTCGAGTGGAATCGCTCCGACGGTTCGCACAACGACCGCTTCGTCGACGATCTGATGTCCGCCGGGGTGACTCCCGGTGAGCGTCCGGTGGTCTTCCTGTGTCGCTCCGGGAATCGCTCCATCGGTGCGGCCGAGGCCGCCACCGGGGCGGGGATGACGCCGTCCTTCAACGTGCTCGACGGGTTCGAGGGCAACCTCGACGAGGCGGGCCATCGCGGCACCACCGGCTGGAAGGCCGTCGGCCTGCCGTGGAGGCAGTCATGAGCGAACCAGTGCCGAGCGTCCGCATCCCCAAGGCGTTGCCCGACGGTGTCAGCCAGGCGACCATCGGCGTGCGTGGTGGTCTGCTGCGGTCGGAGTTCGAGGAGACCTCCGAGGCGTTGTATCTGACGTCGGGTTACGTGTACTCCTCGGCGGCCGACGCGGAGAAGGCGTTCACCGGCGAGATCGACCGGTATGTCTACTCGCGCTACGGCAACCCGACGATCTCGATGTTCGAGGAGCGCCTTCGGCTGATCGAGGGTGCGCCAGCGGCGTTCGCGACGGCAACGGGCATGGCGGCGGTCTTCACCGCCCTCGGTGCCCTTCTCGGTGCAGGCGATCGACTGGTCGCCGCTCGTAGCCTGTTCGGTTCGTGCTTCGTGGTGTGCAGCGAGATCCTGCCGCGCTGGGGTGTCGAGGTCGTCTTCGTCGACGGCGAGGACCTCGCGCAGTGGGAGGAGGCACTGTCGGTCCCCACTCAGGCGGTGTTCTTCGAGACGCCGTCCAACCCGATGCAGTCGTTGGTCGACATCGCCGCGGTCTCCGACCTCGCCCATGCGGCGGGCGCAAAGGTGGTGCTGGACAACGTCTTCGCGACGCCGCTGCTGCAGCAGGGCATGCCGCTTGGCGCTGACGTCGTCGTGTACTCCGGCACCAAGCACATCGACGGCCAGGGCCGGGTGCTCGGTGGCGCCATCCTTGGTGACAAGGAGTTCGTCGATGGGCCGGTGCAGAAGCTGATGCGCCACACCGGACCCGCGATCAGTGCGTTCAACGCGTGGACGATGCTCAAGGGTCTCGAGACGATGGCGGTGCGGGTGAATTACTCGAACGCCTCGGCGCAGCGGGTCGCGGAATTCCTGCAGGACCATTCGGCGGTGTCGTGGGTGAAGTACCCGTTCTTGGAGAGCCATCCGCAGTACGACCTGGCCAAGCGTCAGATGCGTGGCGGCGGCACGGTGGTGACCTTCGAGTTGGCCGGCGGCACCAAGCAGAGTGCGTTCGAGGTGCTCGACAAGCTTCGGGTGATCGACATTTCGAACAATCTGGGCGACGCCAAGTCGTTGATCACCCACCCGGCCACGACGACGCATCGCGCGATGGGCCCGGAGGGTCGGGCCGCGATCGGTCTTGGCGACGCGGTGGTGCGGGTGTCGATCGGGCTCGAGGGCACCGAGGATCTCATCGCGGACCTGGATCGGGCGCTGAGCTAGGTGTCGCGTGCTACAGCGGCCAAGAAGGCACGCCGCAAGAAGCGGGCGGTCGCGCGCAACGACAGGTGGTTGCCCGACGAGCTGCACGCCGAGATCAAGGGCGTGGCGCGCATCGCGAACGAGATCATCCCGCGCGGTTGGGAATTCGACCACGACTTCTCGACCGACGACTTCGTCACCTGGTACTACTCGCCGTCGGCCGTCGAGGATGACGAGGACGAGTCGGTCGAGCCGGTGACCCGGATCTGGCTGACCGACCCCGACGAGCCGCACGTCATCCTCGTCGGTTCGGGTGAGGATGACGGCGACGTGGCGCTCACCGTCGACGAGCTGCTCGCCCGCCTCGACGAGTTCGAGGCTCACCGGGCGGGCTGAGCTTGTCGGTGCCCGCACGTACTCTCGTCCCATGTCGGGCTCGGATCACCTGGTGTACTACCTGCACGGGACACCGGATCGCTTCACCGGCGCCTCCGAGTCGATCGAGGTTCCTCGGGTGTACGAGTCGGAGGACGAGGCGCGCGCCGAGCTGAGCGTCGTGATGACGCTGAGCCGCATGGTGCACGGTGACGCCGTCGCCGACTCGGCCAGCTGGTACCTGCAGACCGCCGACGTGGCGAGCCCGCCAACCGTCGACGAGGAGCAGGTGTTCCACGGATACCTGCTCGCCGACACCGTCTACCCGCTTGCGGGTGGCTGGAACGAGCTGCTCGACGCCTTCGACTGGGAGCCGTTCGTCTGCGAGATCGAGCGGGCTCGCGCCCATCGCGCTGGGCTGCCGTGGCACCGAGACATGTTGGGCCAGTTCAGCATCGAGACGTGTCGGCCGACGTGCTCGATCGACTACTCGTTCTTCCGGTTCACGCCCGTGGCGTCGGAACTGCTGGTACGCCCGCTGGACGTCTACGTGACCGAGCCCCTGTTCTAGAGCGCGCGGGCTAGTCCGACTTCTCGAGCACGCCGACCGCAGCCTGCGCGCGGTCCTCGTAGGCCTTGCGCGCCGTGGTGTCGAACTGCAGGAAGACGTGGTCGTTGCCCATCTGCTTGGACAGCCAACGCCTGCCGCGCGGTCCGAGCATCGAGGTGACGGCGCCGACGAACCGCAGCGGGCCGGGCACCGACACGTGGGTCTTCGGCTTGTCGAGTGACTTCACGATCGCCGCCGCGATGTCCTCGGGTTCGACCGGCTTCTGTGCACCGGTGTTCTTGGTACCCGAGATCAGCTCGGTGTTGGTGAACGTCGGCAGGATGCAGGTGACCTCGACGCCCTGCGGCGCGAACTCGTCGGCCATGGCGGTGGTGAGGCCGACGACGGCGAACTTGGTTCCGGCGTAGACGACCTAGCCGGGTACCGCGACCATGCCCGCCATCGACGCGATGTTGACGACGTGTCCGCGGCGGCGGCGCACCATCTCGGGCAACACCAGTTGGCAGCCGGTGAGCACGCCGTAGAAGTTGACCTCGATGCTCGAGCGGATCGATTGCTCGGACTGTTCGAGGAACGGGCCGACGGGCATGACTCCCGCGTTGTTGATCAGGACGTCGATGTGGCCGTCGCCGTCGGTGCGCGCCTTGTCGAGGAACATCTCGAACGATTCCCGGTCGGTCACGTCGAGGGGATAGCCGGTGACCTGGCCGTACTTGGCCAGCCCGGTCACTGCCGATTCGAGCACCGCGACGTCGCGGTCGCCGATGACCACCCGCGCGCCGCGGTTGAGAAGAGCCTTGGCGGTGGCGTGTCCGATGCCGCGGGCGGCTCCGGTGATGGCGACGGTTCTGCCCCTGATGTTGTCCATGGAGCCAAACTTTACACGTGTCAAGTTTGTATCCCAAGAGCGAGTTGTTTCGATCAGCACGAGCTGATGGCGGCTGCGCGGAATGCGGGCGCGCACTTCGCGGTAGACATGAGGGTGATGACTCTGCCCACCGTCGACGGACTGCGCTTCGTCACCGTCGGCCAGGACGACGAGCTGGCCGAGCCGCTGATGGCCGAGCTCGCCGTCGAGTACTCCACCCGCTACGGCGGCACACCCGCGACGGTGACCTCGTGGCTGCGCAGCTTTCCGGCGGCCCAGTTCGAAGCGCCAACGGGCGGCATGTTGATCGGGCTGATCGACGGCACACCCGTGACGGGTGGTGCGTTCTGCCGCTTCGACGAGCACACGGCCGAACTCAAGCGCATCTGGACCAACAGCGGCCACCGACGCCGCGGGCTGGCGCGGGTGCTGCTGGTCCAACTCGAGGCCGCGATCGTCGAGCGCGGCTACCGGCGCGTCTATCTGACCACCGGTGACCGCCAGCCGGAGGCCGAGGCCCTCTACCTGGCGGCCGGCTACACCAGACTCGCCGAACCGCTGCCTGCCGACGGCGACGTCTACCCGATTGCCTTCGCGAAGGAGCTGCAGCCGTGACCGTGCCGCTGTCGATCCTCGACCTCGCGCCGATCAGCGAGGGCGGCGACGCCGCCACTGCGCTGCGCAACACCGTCGACCTCGCTCGGCACGCCGAACGCTGGGGCTATCGCCGGTACTGGCTCGCAGAGCACCACTTCGTCTCCGTGGCGAGTTCGTCGCCCGCCGTGCTGATCGGCCAACTGGCCGCGGCAACCGGGCGCATCCAGATCGGTGCCGCCGCCGTCCAGCTCGGCTACACCACGGCCGTGGCGGTGGTGGAGAGCTTCGGCATCCTCGACGCGCTGTACCCCGGTCGCGTCGACCTCGGGGTGGGGCGCTCGGGCCAGCGCCGCCGCGAGGAGATCGCCGGAACGAAGCCCGACGGTCTGGCGAAGTCTCCCCGCGCCTGGCACGAGGTCGACGGCGTCGTCATCCCGACGCCGTTCAACCTGAGCGCCATGATGAGCAACCCGCGCCTGCGGGCCCGCATGTCGGTGTTGCAGCAGCCCAATGCCGACGCCCCGGACTTCGCCGACCAGGTCGCCGACATCCTCGCCATGCTCGACGGCAGCTACCGCGTTGGTGACGTCGAGGTGCACGCCGTACCAGGGGAGGGAGCTGCGTTGCGGCCGTGGGTGTTCGGCAGCAGCAAGGGCCAGAGTGCAAGGGCGGCTGCGAAGTTCGGTCTCCCGTTCGTCGCGAGCTACCACATCACGCCTGCGACGGCGCTCGAGGCAGTCGACGTGTACCGCGAGAACTTTCAACCGTCGGCCGCGCTTCCCGAGCCCTACGTCGTGGTGTCCGCGGACGTCGTGGTGGCCGACGACACCGCCACCGCCGAACAGCTCGCGTCGAGCTACGGACAGTGGGTCTACGCCATCCGTGCGGGCGACGGCGCCGTGCCGTACCCCGACCCGGCCTCAGCGAGGCCGTTGACGGCCGAGCAGCTGGAAGTGGTCAAGGATCGCACCGCAACACAATTCGTCGGCGACCCCGATCAGGTCGCCCATCGACTCGACGCGTTGCGGCGGCTCAGTGGTGCCGACGAACTGGTGGTCACCTCTGTCACGCACCGTCACGCCGACCGGTTGCGGTCGCACGAACTGATCGCCAAGCGGTGGGGGTTGTAGGGGCGGCTACGCTGAAAACCGTGCTCTCTGAGCTGATGGTGGGCTGGCTGATACTGGTCGCCGGCCTGCTGACCTTCGTTGCCGGGGTGGGGCTGCGCTCCCACGTCGGCAAGCGCCCCAACGAGCGAGTCGGCCGGGCGCTGAGCAAGTTTCGAGAGTCGTCGGTCGGCAGCGCCCTCTACGGGCCCGTTGCCTCGGATGCGCGCGACCCCGAAGAACTCGACCAGACGATTCTGATGCCGACGATCGTGGTGGGCTGCGGCTTCCTGCTGACCGGGATCTTCTTGCTCGGCTACGAACTACTTACCTAGCTGCGGCCGCGGCTTGCGTCGCCGCCTCGCGGACCGAGCCCCGCCAGGCCGGGCCGTGACCCGGCAGCAGCACCTCGGTGTCGAGCATTCCCAGCGCCGAGAGGCTGCGGACGCAGGCGGCCTGATCGTGGTTGAACAGACCAGGAAGCAGTTGCGGTCCGCGGTGCGCCGACACCGGGTGTCCGGTGACCAAGGCGTCGCCGCTGACCAGTACGCCGTCGACGACGTACGAGCAGTGCCCGCCGGTGTGGCCGGGCGTCGGAATGGCCGTCGGCGTGCCGGGCAATGCCGCCGCCACCTCTTCGGTGAGGGCATGCGCGGTGGGAATGGCAGCGCGCGTCAGCGCGCCGACGCGGGTGATGTCGAAGGACCACTTCAGATACTTCGGCTGCCAGGCCTTGGCGGCAAGGGCGATCGGTGACACTTGCTCGAGGTACTCGCGATGGGCGTGTCCCACCTCGCTGGCATGGCAAAACACCGGCGTGCCATGGGTTTTCGCAAACCAAATCGCCGAGCCGAAATGGTCGACGTGGGCGTGGGTGAGCAGGATCGCGTGAATGTCGTCGACGTCGAAGCCAAGCTGACGCACCGAGTCGAGGACTTCGTCGCGTTGACCTGGGAAGCCAGCATCGATGATCACAACACCACTGCCATCGGTGACAAGCGTCCAGTTGACCAGGTCGGTCTGGGCGAAGTGCACGGAGTCGGTGATGGCTGTCAGGGCCGCCATGCGAGGAGTGTAACGAGACGGGTGGAATATCCCGTCGGCCCCAGGAGTAGAAAAGAAGCGTGGCTGAACTCAAGTTGGGATACAAGGCGTCGGCGGAACAGTTCGCCCCGCGTGAACTCGTCGAGCTGGCCG
>NZ_MVOC01000063.1:16717-21742 GCF_002043095.1 Mycobacterium sp. AT1
TGGCGCCACGAGGGCGGGCACGCGCCGTTCTCGCTGGCGTGGATGACGGCCGTCGGCGAACGCACCAAGCGACTGGTGCTTGGCACCTCGGTGCTGACCCCGACCTTTCGATACAACCCGGCGGTGATCGCGCAGGCGTTCGCCACCATGGGATGTCTGTACCCCGACCGGATCTTCCTGGGCGTCGGCACTGGCGAGTCGCTCAACGAGATCGCCACCGGCTTCGAGGGCGAGTGGCCCGAGTTCAAGGAGCGCTACGCGAGGCTCCGCGAATCCGTCCGGCTCATGCGCGAGCTGTGGTTGGGCGACCGCGTCGACTTCGACGGCGAGTACTACAAGACCAAGGGCGCGTCGATCTACGACGTCCCCGAGGGCGGCATCCCGATCTACATCGCCGCCGGCGGGCCTCAGGTGGCCAAGTACGCGGGCCGCGCGGGTGACGGGTTCATCTGCACCTCCGGCAAGGGTGAGGAGCTGTACAAGGACAAGCTCATCCCCGCGGTGAAGGAAGGCGAGGAGGCCGCTGGAAAGGCCCCCGACGCCGTCGACCGGATGATCGAGATCAAGATCTCCTACGACACCGATCCCGAGCTGGCATTGGAGAACACCCGCTTCTGGGCGCCGCTGTCGCTGACCGCCGAGCAGAAGACGAACATCCACGACCCGTTGGAGATGGAGAAGGCCGCCGACGAACTGCCCATCGAGCAGGTCGCGAAGCGCTGGATCGTCGCGTCGGATCCCGACGAGGCCGTCGCCAAGGTCAAGGACTACGTCGACTACGGACTCAACCACCTCGTCTTCCACGCCCCGGGCCACGACCAGCGCCGCTTCCTGGAGCTCTTCCAGCGTGACCTGGAGCCGCGGCTGCGCAAGCTCGGCTGATTTGGCAGGCTGGCACTCGTGACCCCAACGAGTGTTTCGGCCATTTACGTTGCGTCGCCCGAAGGGGACACCGGAAAGTCGACGATCGCGCTGGGCATTCTGCACCGCCTCGCCGCGACCGTCGCCAAGGTCGGGGTGTTCCGCCCGATCACCCGCATGGGCGAGGATCGCGACTACATCCTCGACCTCCTCATTGCGCACACCACGGCGGGCCTGAGCTACGACGAGTGTGTCGGTGTCGGTTATCAGCAGCTGCACGACGATCCCGACTCGGCGCTGTCGGAGATCGTCGACCGCTACCACCAGGTCGCCGAACGCTGTGACGCCGTCCTGATCGTCGGGAGCGACTACACCGACGTCGCGTCGCCGAGCGAGTTGTCGGTCAACGCACGCATCGCCGTCAACCTTGGCGCGCCCATCGTCCTCGCCGTGCGCGCCGCCGACCGCACTCCGGAGGACGTCGCCCACGTCGTCGAGTTGTGCCTGGCCGAGATCGCAGGCCAGCACGCGCACACGGCCGCGGTGGTGGCCAACCGGTGTGATCCGGCCGAGCTGACCGCGGTCGCCGAGGCCCTCAAGCGCGTCGCCCCGAAGAGCTACGTGCTTCCGGAGGAGCCGCTTCTGGTGGCACCGTCGGTCAGCGAGCTGACGGTTGCCGTCCACGGCGCGGTGATGAGCGGTGACGAGGATCTGCTGCACCGTGAGGCGCTCGGCGTCCTCGTCGCGGGGATGACGGCCGAGCACGTGCTGGAGCGGCTGCGCGAGGGCATGGCGGTGATCACGCCGGGTGACCGTTCCGACGTGGTGCTGGCCGTCGCGAGCGCGCATGCGGCAGAGGGCTTTCCGTCGCTGTCGTGCATGATCCTCAACGGCGGTCTGCCGCTGCACCCGTCGATCGCGGCGCTGGTGTCCGGCCTCGGGTTACGGCTGCCGGTCGTCACCACCGAGCTCGGAACCTACGACACGGCGCGGGCCGTGGCGTCGGCTCGCGGACGCGTGACGGCCGACTCGAATCGCAAGATCGACACCGCGCTATCCTTGATGGACACTTACGTCGACACCGCGGATCTGCTTGCGCAGCTGTCCATTTCGGTGCCGTCGGTGGTCACACCCCAGATGTTCACCTACCAGTTGCAGGACCGGGCGCGCTCGGACCGCAAGCGGATCGTGCTGCCGGAAGGTGACGACGACCGCATCCTCAAGGCGGCGGGCCGACTGCTGCAGCGGTCGGTCGCCGACCTGACCATCCTCGGCGAGGAGTCCGCGATCCGCGCCCGCGCGGCCGAATTGGGTGTCGACCTCTCGGCGGCCACGGTGGTCGACCCGCAGACCAGCGAGCTGTGCGACAAGTTCGCCGAGCAGTACGCCGAACTACGCAAGCGCAAGGGCGTCACGGTGGAGCAGGCGCGCGAGACCATTCACGACGTCTCGTACTTCGGCACGATGCTGGTGCACAACGGCATGGTCGACGGCATGGTTTCCGGGGCGAAACACACCACCGCACACACGGTTCGGCCCGCGTTCGAGATCATCAAGACTCTCCCGGACGTGTCGACGGTGTCCAGCATCTTCCTGATGTGCCTGGCCGACGAGGTGCTCGCCTACGGTGACTGTGCGATCGTGCCCGACCCGACAGCCGAGCAACTCGCCGACATCGCCATCTCGTCGGCGCGCACTGCCGCGCAGTTCGGCATCGAGCCGCGGGTAGCGATGCTGTCCTACTCGACGGGTACGTCGGGTACGGGTGCCGACGTCGACAAGGTAAGGACGGCAACTGAATTGGTGCGATCCCGCGAACCCGATCTGTTGGTCGAGGGTCCCATCCAGTACGACGCCGCGGTGGAGCCGTCGGTGGCGGCCACCAAGATGCCCGACTCCAAGGTGGCGGGCCGGGCGACGGTGCTGATCTTCCCCGACCTCAACACGGGCAACAACACTTACAAGGCGGTACAGCGCAGCGCGGGTGCGATCGCCATCGGGCCGGTGCTGCAGGGGCTCAACAAACCGGTCAACGATCTGTCGCGGGGTGCGCTCGTCGAGGACATCGTCAACACCGTGGCGATCACCGCGATCCAGGCGCAGGGCAAGTGAGCGCCGCGCGCACCGTGCTGGTGCTGAACTGTGGGTCGTCGTCGTTGAAATATGCCGTCGTCGAACCGGATTCGGGGCGTCAGCTCGCCGACGGGATCGTCGAGCGGATCGGCGCCGGACCGATCGCCGACCACGAGGCCGCGCTGCGGGCGGCGTTCGACGAGCTTTCCGAGGCCGGGCTGGACTTGGAGTCGTTGGGGTTGGTGGCCGTCGGTCACCGCGTCGTGCACGGCGGGCCGGACCTGTATCGGCCGACGGTCGTCGACGACGGGCTGATCGCCACGCTGGAGACCCTCGCGCCGTTGGCTCCGCTGCACAACCCGCCGGCCATCGTCGGCATCGAGGTGGCGCGCAAGGTGCTGCCGGACCTGCCGCACGTGGCGGTGTTCGACACGGCGTACTTTCATGACCTGCCTGCCGCGGCGGCGCATTACGCCATTCCTCGAGACGTGGCCTCGCAGTGGCACATTCGGCGGTACGGGTTCCACGGGACGTCGCACCAGTACGTCAGTGAGCAGGCGGCGGTGTTCCTCGGCGTTCCGTTGGAATCGCTCAACCAGATCGTGCTGCACCTTGGCAACGGGGCGTCCGCGTCGGCGATCGTCGGCGGCCGGCCGCAGGACACGTCGATGGGTTTGACGCCGATGGAGGGGCTGGTCATGGGCACCCGGTCGGGCGACGTCGACCCTGGCGTCATCATGTACCTGAACCGGACCGCTGGCATGAGCATGGCCGACATCGAGACGATGCTCAACCGGCGCTCAGGTGTCCTTGGCCTTGGTGGGGAGATCGACTTCCGGCAGCTGCACCTTCGCATCGAGACCGGCGACGCCGATGCCCAATTGGCTTACGAGGTCTACATTCACCGGCTGCGCAAGTACATCGGCTCCTACCTGGCGCTACTCGGCAACACCGACGTCATCACGTTCACCGCCGGGGTCGGGGAGAACGACGCCGCGGTCCGCCGGGATGCGCTCAGCGGTCTCGCGCCGCTCGGCATCGAACTCGACGAACACCTCAACGACAGTCCGGCGCGCTCACCCCGGCGCATCTCGTTCGAGACCTCACCCACGACCGTCCTCGTCATCCCCACCGACGAGGAGCTGGCCATCGCGAGGGCTTGTGCTGGCGTGGTCGACGGCTGAGTTCAACCCTTCGTCACGCGCTGGTGGGCAGTGAGGAAGATCTTGTCGAAGGTGGCTCGCTGCGGCAGTTGACCGTCGTTGGTGACGGCGAGGAACTCCTCGGCCAACTGTTGGGCGAGCAGCCGCAGCTTGACGTTCGTCTCCTGGGACTGCCACTTGAGCAGGCCGAAGGCCTTGTCGGCGTCGATGCCGTAGATCAGCATCAACATGCCCTTCGTGGCATCGATGACCGCTCGTCCTTCGACGACGGTGGTCACCTTGTCTGTGATCGTCCGTTCCCGGGTGCGGGCCGAGTCCTCGAGCGCAAGCGGGGTCGGCGTGACGTCGACGTAGACGCCGGAGGTGCCGATCACGACGCCGTCGTCGTCGACGATCTCCTGCCCTGCCACGACGACGTCGCGCGTTCGTCCTCCTGCGTCGACGATGCGGTGTCGGGTGCTGACGGCCTGATGGGTGCGTCGCACGGTGTCGAGGTGGGCCGTCATTGCGGCAAGGTCGTCGGGATGCTTGTGCGACATGACCAGATCCGTGGTCGGCGTGACGGTTCCGGGCTCGTAGCCGTGGATTCGTTCTGTC
The DNA here is from genome assembly GCF_002043095.1 of Mycobacterium sp. AT1. GTDB lineage: Bacteria > Actinomycetota > Actinomycetes > Mycobacteriales > Mycobacteriaceae > Mycobacterium. The sequence continues at coordinate 21,412 of NZ_MVOC01000063.1, forward strand.
TCGGGTGACCATTCCCAGCGCTCGTCGGCGAAGTAGAACTTGAACCATCCAGCCAGCAGGGGCTCGGGCTCGATTACCTCGACCATGACCGCAGACTAGCTGTACGTCAACTGTCAGCGCGCGCTAACTGACGCTGCCGTCATTGCGCCGTAAGTAGTCTTCGTTGAGGTCGCGTTCGCGCTGGGTGCGGCTGGCGCGGTCTTGGGCGCGGGTGGTCTTGCGGCGGGGCATGGTCAGTCCGGCGGTGTGTGCCCTGGGGACCTCTGAGGCGACCACCGATGCGGTGGGTTCGCTGAGTTCGGGGAACAGCAGGCGGCTGCCCGGGGTGGTG
>NZ_MVOC01000064.1 GCF_002043095.1 Mycobacterium sp. AT1
GAGGCGGGCACTCGCACTCCCCGACGGGGAGCTTCCCTGGTGAACGTCCCGCTGAGCGGCCGTGACACCTGAGGCGAAGGTGGCACAAGGGATTTGACCACCGCGCGAGCGTTCGTAAACTCCGACGTCCACCCGGCGTTTCGCCCGCAGACGCGCCCGCTCGCGCCGAGAGGGGAGGGGGGAGGGGCCTAGGGCGGGGTGCCGCCGGGTCAGGACGTCTGGTAGTCCGGCAAGGTGGGCTCGGCATCGACCGAGGACGATCCCAGCCGCGACGTCAGTGCGCGCGCGGGAGCGCTCGCCGCCACCCTCACCGCGGCGCGGAATACTTGTACGCCCAGTCGGCTCGTCGGGTTGGCGATCCTGGGCACCCCCGGCGGCAGCTTCTGCGCTTCGTCGACGAACGGCCGCATCTCGCGCTCGTAGGACGCGAAGGCCTCGACGTGGTCGGTGTTGGCGCCGACCGCTCCCGCCAGGAGATAGGCGCCGGCGATGGCAAGGCTGGTGCCCATGCCGCTAACTGGGGTCGCGCAGTAGGCGGCGTCACCGGCCACCGCCACGCGGCCCCGTGACCACGAGGGCAGCCGAACCTGGGCGATCCTGTCGAGATACAGGCTCGACGGATCGTCGGCCAGTGCGTCGAGGATGCGCGGCGCGGCGTTGCCCACGTCGGCGAACACCTCCCGTAGCCGCCGCACTTGACCTTCGCGATCCTGGTAGTCCAAACCCGTTGGCGGACCAGGGAAGTTGAGGCTGGCCCTGGTGGTGCCGACATTGTCGGGGCGAAGCTGAACGGAGCGTCCGCCGGTGGTGGTGTACCAGCGCCACCACCGGTCGTCGTCGGCGGCTCTCGGGATGGTGCAGTACGCGGTGTAGAAACCGAGGTCGCGATAGTCCGGTTCGGCGCCGAAGACCATGTTCCGCGTCGTCGAGCGGATGCCCTCGGCCACGATCAGCAGATCGAAGCGGCGAGTGCCCGCCCCGGCGAATGCGACGTCCACTCCGCCCTGATCCTGGGCGACTGACACTATGCGCTCACCGAAGAGGTACTCCACGTCGCCGGCTTCATCGACGAGCAGGCGCGACAGCTCGCTTCGCAGAATCTCCAGCTCCGCGGTGGGGCCGTCCCCGGTGGCGGAGTCGCCGACCGGAAACTCGCCAAGGGAGCGACCTAGGTCGTCGACGAAGCGCAGACCAACCTCGCCGGTGCCCGACGCCCGCACCCGATCCTCGAGGCCCATCCGCCTCAACACCTCGCGACCGATCCCACGCACGTCGACGTTCTGGCCACTGTCACGCAGCTGCGGGGCGCGTTCGATGAGCGTCGGCGAAAGGCCGTGTCGTTTCAGCCAATACGCAAGCACGGGTCCCGCGATGCCAGCTCCGCTGATCAGAACGGTTCGTCCGGTGATGGGGGCTCCTGGGGTGGAAGGTGGGCCCAGTCTACTCAGCTGACCGCGACGACCACTTTGCCTCTGGCATGGCCGATTTCGACGGCGGCCACGGCGTCGGCGGCCTCGTCGAGCGGCCGGACGTCCTCCACGTGCGGGTCGAGCTTGCCGTCCGCGACGAGGCCCGCCACGATCTCGAGAACGCGGCTGGTGCGGTCCCGCTCGACCACGTGACCGCCGAGCTCGTCGACGGAGAAGTCGCCTGCGCTGATGAGTTTGGTCTTGTCCGAGACGAGTTCGGCAACGGCACGGAGCGCGTCGCCCCCGGCCAGGTCGAGGATGGCGTCGACGCCGTCGGGCAGGATCTGCCGAATCCGATCGGCGACGCCGTCGCCCGACGGAATCAGGGTGGCGCCGAGGGTTTCCACCATGGCGCGCTTGTCTTCGCTGCCCGTGCCGAGGACGTTCATGCCGAGATCCCTGGCGATCTGTGCGGCCGCAACTCCGACGCCACCACCGATGCCGTTGATCAGCAGGGTTTGACCCTCCTCGAGGCCGAGCTGCGTCACGCCGTCGTAGGCGGTGGCAGCGGCGACGGGAAGGGTCGCGGCGTCGTTGAACGACACCTGCGGCGGTTTGCGCGCCGCGGCCCCGGCGGTCACTAGGGTGTACTCGGCGAAGGCGCCGGAACCGGGCGCAACGGAGCCGAAGATCTCGTCGTTTTCGGCAAAGCCGTCGACGTCCTTGCCAACGCCGCGGACGACACCGGACACCTCGCTGCCCAAGACCGCGGGTAGATCACCCTCGCTTGCATTGCCGAACATGCCGGAGCGGATCTTCCAGTCGACGGGATTCACCCCGGCGGCTCGGACTTCGACCAGCAGTTCGCCGGGCATCGGCGTTGGCATGTCGAGATCGAGAAACTCTTGAACCTCGGGTCCACCATTGCTGCGGTATCCAAATGCTTTGACCATTGACGAGGCGTACCCGGTGGTCGTGGGCAGGTAAACCGCACCCCGGACGTGAGGTCGCGGTGCGAATGCTCATTAGGTTAGCCTGCACTGCGTGGATGACGACATGGGCTCGGTGGAGGCATTCGTCGCCGAGGTGGTCGACGCCGGGCCCCGGATGCGGCGCGTGATCTTCGACGTTCCGCAGATGGCCCAGCTGACCTTGCCAGGGGCGGGCGACGAGGCAGTCGGCATCTACGTTCCCGACGACGACGAGGGGCGCAACTACACCGTCCGGAACCGCGGCCCCGGAGACAACCAGCTGACGTGCGACTTCGTCCTGCACGAGAGGGGCGTTGCCAGCGGCTGGGCGCGGCGGGCAACCGCCGGCGACCGCGTGATGCTGGACCATGCGCGCAGTTGGTACCGGCCGGAGGCCACCAGCGCCTGGCAACTGCTGATCGCCGATCTCTCAGGACTGCCCGCTCTGGCGCGCATCCTCGACGAGCTGCCCGACGGCACCGAGACCTCGGTCATCGTCGAGGTCGCCGAGGAGGCCGATCTCGAGTACCTGAACGTGCCGTCGAGAATCCCTGTGGTGACCTCGGTGGGGACCGGAAATGGTTACGCCGCAAGCCGTCTCACCGAGCTAGCGCAAGCCCACACTCATGCCGACGGCCGCGGCTACTGCTGGTTCGCCGGCGAGGCCCAAACCACCCGCGAGGTCCGCAAGTATCTGCGCGCCACCCACGGCTGGAGCGCCAACCAGTACGACATCGTCGGCTACTGGCGGTTCGACTCCGAGACCTGGGACCGCAAGTTCGAGGAGGTGAGCGACGAGATGATTGCCGTCTACGAGAAGGCGCTTGCCGATGGCAAGAGTGACAAGGTCGCCGCCGAGGAGTTCGACCTCGCGCTCGAGAGCATCGGGCTCTAGCAGTTGAACGTCGCCGAGCTCGACCAGGAAACCCCCGCCGACCACGCGTCGGAGGGTCGACGCCACGCCGTCGGTCTGCTGGGCGCCGCGGTCGTCCTGGCCCTCACCTGTGTGCTCAGCCTCGCGATCGGCACCGAGAACGTGAGCCTGTCCACGGTGTGGCACGCGGTCGTCGACTACACCGACACCGGCAACGAGTGGATCGTGCACGAGCTGCGGATCCCGCGCACCCTTCTTGGCATCGTCGTCGGAATCGCCCTGGGACTCAGTGGGGCCCTGATCCAGGGTGTGACGCGAAACCCGTTGGCCGACGCGCAGATCCTTGGCATCAACTCCGGTGCTGGGCTGTTCGTCGTCGCTGCCATCGCCTTCCTTGGGCTCCGCTCCGTGTGGTCGTACGTGTGGTTCGCCTTCGTCGGAGCCTTCGTCGCGATGGCGTTGGTGTATCTGATCGGCATGACTGGGCGCGCCGTCGCCACCCCGGTCCGGATGCTGCTGGCCGGCGTCGCGGCGGGCGCCGTGATGGAGGGCCTCTCCTACGGCATCCGGCTGCGCAACCCGCGGGCGTTCGACTCGATGCGGTACTGGGACGCCGGCGCGTTGGACGGTCACACGCTCGCCGTCGTCGCCGCGGTCGCCCCATTCGTCGTGCTTGGGGCGGGGATGTGCCTCTACGTCAGCCGGGGACTGAACGCCGTCGCGCTTGGCGACGAGTTGGCCGTTGCCATGGGCGGCAACGTCGTTCGAACCCGCGTGGTCGGGTTGCTCGCCGTCACGCTGCTGGCGGGTGCCGCCACCGCGGGTGCTGGACCGATCGGATTCGTCGGCCTGATGGTGCCGCACGCGGTGCGGTGGTTCACCGGTCCGGACTGGCGATGGATCTGCGCCTACTCGGTCTTCCTCGCGCCTGCGCTGTTGCTCACCGCCGACGTCGTCGGCAGGGTGGTCGTCAAACCGGGGGAGCTGCCTGCCGGAATCGTGACGGCCTTCGTCGGCGCCCCAGTTCTGATCTGGCTGGTGCGGCGCAGAGACGCGGCGGCCCTGTGAGCCGTCTCGACACGGTCGACTTCGGTCACCGTCAGTTGATCGTCCGCCGTGAGCCGGGTCTCGCGCTGCGGGCAGCGTGGCGCAGCGTCGTGGTGCTGTCCATCCTCGGGGTGGCCGCCATGGTGCTGGCCGTGCTTGCCCTCGGCGTCGGGCAGTATCCCGTGCCGCCAGGGCAGGTGGTCGCCATCCTGCTCGGCCAGGACACGTCGTTTGCGAGCGTGCTGGTTCTTGAGTGGCGAATGCCGCGAATCCTGTTGGCGCTGTTGATCGGTGCGGCGCTCGGCGTCTCGGGCGCGATCTTTCAAGCGCTGACCCGCAACCCCCTTGGCAGCCCCGACGTGATCGGCTTCGACTTCGGCGCCTACACCGGCGCCCTGATCGCCATCGCGGCACTGGGCGGCGGCTACTACACGACCTCGATCAGCGCGGTCATCGGTGGCCTCGCCACGGCCGTCGTCGTCTACCTGCTGTCGTACAAGAACGGTCTGGCAGGCTTCCGGCTGATCATCGTCGGGATCGCGGTCAGTGCGGTTCTCAGCTCGGTCTGTCAGTGGATAATCTTGAAGATCCGCCTCCACCAGGCGATTACGGCGTCGGTCTGGCAGCAGGGGTCGCTCAACGGTCTGGAGTGGGCGCAGGTCTATCCCGTCCTCGGCGGTCTGGCGGTCGGTGCCGTGCTGCTGATGGTCGTCGGGCCGCAGCTCCCGATTCTGCAGATGGGCGACGACGCGGCCGGCGCACTCGGGATCCGTCCCGGCCGGGTCCGTTTGGCCTACTTCGGGATTGGTGTTCTGTTGATCGCGGTGGCCGCCGCGGCGGCGGGACCGATATCGTTCGTGGCGCTGGCGGCACCTCAGCTGGCGCGGCGCCTCACCGGCGCCCCCGGGGTCGGACTGATGTCGGCCGCCGCGATGGGCGCCTTCTTGTTGTTGGGCAGCGATCTGATCGCGTTGAAGATCTTCGCGCCAACGGAGTTGCCGGTGGGCGCGGTGACCGTGACCCTGGGTGGGCTGTACCTCGTCTACCTTCTCGTCGTCCAGGCTCGTCGTCGATAGGAAGGGGGACGCCATGACCGATGACGTACGTCTCGGTGCTCGTGATTTGTCGCTCGGCTACGGTGCGACACCGATCGTCGAGGGTCTGACGGTCGACGTCGCCCCGGGGGCCGTCACCGCGATCGTCGGGCCGAACGCCTGCGGCAAGTCGACTCTGCTGCGCGGGCTGGCCCGGCTGATGAGTCCTGCTGCGGGGCAGGTGATCCTCGACGGATCGGACATCAGTCGACTGCGGACAAAGGATGTCGCCAAGAGGCTTGGCTTGTTGCCGCAGTCGTCGATCGCCCCCGAGGGCATCACGGTGGCCGACCTGGTGACGCGCGGGCGATTTCCCCATCAGACGATGCTGCGGCAGTTCAGCCGCGCCGATCAGCAGGCCGTCGCCGACGCGATGGCGGCCACCGGCGTGACGGCGATAGCCGGGCGCCCCGTCGACCAGTTGTCCGGCGGCCAACGCCAACGGGTGTGGATCGCGATGGTCCTGGCTCAGCAGACACCGCTGATCCTGCTCGACGAGCCGACCACGTTCCTGGACATCGCCCACCAGATCGAACTGCTTGACCTCTTCGCCGATCTGAACGCCGAGCAGGGCTGCACCATCGTGGCGGTCCTGCACGACCTGAACCACGCCTGCCGATTCGCCGACCAGATCATCGCCATGAAGGCGGGAGCCATTGTGGCTCAGGGCAACCCGGCCGACGTCATCACCGCGACCCTGGTCGAGGAAGTGTACGGACTGGAGTGTCAGGTGATCGACGACCCCGAGACGGGGACACCGCTGGTCATTCCGCGGGCGTCCAGTCGACTGCGCGCCAGGAGGCAGGACCCGATGCGCCGTTGACCGCCCGGACCCTCCAGGGGTGGACCTGAGCCTGTGAACGTTCTAAGGTTAGGGTAACCTCTCTAACGGCCAACTGTCGACGCGTTGGCCGCCACGGACGTCAACAACGCTGGAGGGCAAGCAATGCTCCGAACCATGCTGGGGGGCAAGGTGCATCGCGCCACCGTCACCCAGGCCGACCTGCACTACGTGGGGTCGATCACCATCGACCAGGACCTCATGCGAGCCGCGGACATCCTGGAGGGTGAACAGGTCGACGTCGTCGACGTCACCAACGGGGCGCGGATCACGACGTATGCGATCACCGGCGCGCCCGGATCTGGAGTCATCGGAATCAACGGTGCCGCAGCCCATTTGATCAACCCGGGCGACTTGGTCATCATCATGTCGTTCCAGCAGCTCGACGAGAGCGAGGTGTCGCGCCACGCGCCACGCGTCGTCCACGTCGACGACCGCAACCGAATCGTCGCCCTCGGCGCAGATCCGGCTCAGCCGGTTCCCGGCGCGGTCGACCAGCTGGCGAGCCGGTGATGACCTTGACCATGAACGGAAGTCACCGAGCACGCACCGACGACGACGTCCTCGGTGTCGTCGGAGTCGGTTTCGGGCCGTCGAATCTCGGCTTGGCCATCGCCGTCGAGGAGTACAACGAAACGTGCGGCGACGGACAGACGATCACCGCCGAGTTCGTCGAATCCAAGGCCGAATTTGGTTGGCACACCGGTATGTTGATCCCGGGCACGACGATGCAGATCTCGTTCCTGAAGGATCTGGCTAGTCAGCGCAACGTGCGGAGCCGCTACACCTTTCTGAGCTATCTGACCGAACGCGGCAGGCTCAACGAGTTCATCAACCACCAGACGTTCTTCCCAACGCGTCTGGAATTCCACGACTACCTGGAGTGGGCGGCCACCCGGGTCGCCGCAAAGGTGCACTACGGCACCAGGGCGGTCGCCGTCCGCGACGAGGGTGACTGCCTGGCCGTCGACCTCGAAGGCGCCGCCAGCGGGACGCTGCGCGCGCGTGCGGTGGTCCTGGCCGGCGGGCTCCGGCCACAGCTGCCGGGTGGCGTCACCGAGACGCCCCGGCAGTTCCACAACCACGAGGTGCTCGACAAGCTCAAGAAGCTGCCGTCGGTCACGCACCGGCGCTTCGTCGTCGTGGGAGCCGGCCAGAGCGCCGCAGAGGTCACCGACTACCTGCACACGACCTACCCGGACGCCGAGGTGCACGGGGTGTTCGCGAAGTACGGGTACAGCCCAGCCGACGACAGTCCCTATGCCAACCGGGTTTTCGATCCCGCGGCGGTCGACGACTTCTACACCGCCGAGCCGACGGTGCGTCAACGGCTGCTCGACTACCACCGCGCCACCAACTACTCGTGCGTCGACCTTCCGCTGATCGAAGCGCTCTACGCGCGGGAGTACGCCGAGCGGGTGGCGGGCAATCGTCGGCTGTTCTTCCGCGGTGCCTCGGGCATCACGTCGGCCACCGAGGACGAGCGTGGGGTACGCGTGGTCGTCGAGCATCACCCGACGAAGACGCTCGAGACGCTCGACTGTGATGCGGTGGTCTACGCCACCGGCTTCGCTCCGATGTCCCTACCGGACATCCTTGGCGATCTATGCGACCCGAAGGTGTTCGCCGCCGACGGACCCGGTGTGGAGCGCGACTACCGACTGCGGACGGCGCGCGACGTGTCGGGAGCCATCTACCTGCAGGGCGGCACCGAGCACACGCACGGTCTCAGCTCCTCGTTGATCTCCAACATCGCCGTGCGCTGCGGTGAAATCGTCGAATCCATCGCCAACGACCCGGTTTTCGGGCCGTCGCGGCGACGCACCGTCGGCTCCTCCTCGACCAGCTAGGGCTGGTCGGTGAGGTAGCCGCCGCCGCGCCCGAAGAACTCCAGCGCGGGCAACTCGGTGCCGTCGTCGAGGCGAACAGCCTCGACGACGAGCCCGGGTGCATCACCTCGGTGCGCGTTCGGCCCCGCGACGATGACCATCCCGTCACCCTCGGCGATGAACACCCGGCCCGGGGTACCGCCGTAGCAGCACCGCGACACCGAGGCACGCAGAATGCGGATCCGCTGGCCCCGCCAGTACGTGACGGCGTTCGGGTAGGGATCGGATAGCGCGCGGACGAAACGGTCCAAGTCCTCTGCGGTCCAACGCCAGTCGACGATGCTGTCCCTTGCGGACCGCTTGTGGAAGAAGGTGCGCTCGTCGAGGTTCTGGGGTGTCCAGGTGGCGGTGCCCTGCTCGATGAGGTCCAGCGATTCGATCAGTACGTCGGGGATGAGCTCGATGGTGGCGCGCACCAGGGAGGTCCCGGTGTCCTTGGGTCCGATCGGAATGGACCGCTGGAGCACGATGTCGCCGGTGTCGAGCTCGTCGTCCATGCGGTGAGCCGTCAGCCCCACTTCCGTTGCGCCGCTGATCATCGCCCAAATGACCGGGGAGAATCCGGTGAACTTCGGAAGCAGGGAATCGTGCAGGTTCAGGGTGCCGTGCGGCGGCAGGTCGAACAGCTCCCTCGGCAACCAGGTGCGCCAGTTGTTGGCGACGATGATGTCTGGCTTCGCGGCCGCGACGCGCTGAATCAGCTCGTCGTCGGGCCGTTGCGCCAAGTGCACCGGAATGCCGTGGTCGCGAGCCAGTTCTTCGACGGAATCCGCCCAAATCGACTCGTATGGCTGATCACTCGGTGGATGTGTGACCGCCAAGACGACGTCGTGACTCGACTTGACGAGCGCTTCCAGGGTCTTGTGGCCCCAGGTCTGGTACCCGAACGTTGCTACCCGCATGTGCCGCCTCCCGTATGTGCCTAGATTTGGCTAGCCTAACCTTTGATAGAGTTGCGTAGTTCAGGCGGGCGCGCCAAGAGTGCGCACAGCGCCGTGACGGTACCCAAGTCAGTATTGAGGAGAGCGCATGTCGGGCAATCCATTTGACGACGAGACGGCCAGCTTCTACGTCCTCGTCAACAGCGAGGACCAGCACTCGCTGTGGCCGACGTTCAAGCAAGTGCCGGGTGGCTGGACGATAGTGTTCGGCGCCGAGGGCGGGGCCAGCCGACAGGCCTGCCTCGACTACGTCGACGAGAACTGGACGGACATGCGTCCCAAGAGCCTGCAGCTACGGATGGCGGCAGCGTCGCCAGGGGCTGACTCGACATCGTAGACACGACCACGGATTCGTCGACGAAGGCTGAGGAAGCGCGAACGGGCAACGCGATCCTGCGACGAACCGTCACTCGCAATGCCCGGCTGCTCACCGTCGGATCCCTGCTGATCTGCGGTCATCAGCTGTGCGAGGCCATGGTTCCCGTGATGATCGGCGTCGTCATCGGCCGTGCCGTCGAGACCGGTGACGTCGGACAGCTGGTCGTGTGGATCGCGGTGCTCGCGGCGCTGTTCCTGCTGCTGACGTTCTGCTACCAGGCTGGCGCCAGGCATCTGATGCGCGCCATCGCGACCGAAGGCCACCAACTGCGGGTCGAGCTGTCGCTGCGGATCCTGCACCCCTTCCGCTTGCGCACCCCGCTGCGTAGCGGCGAATTGCTTTCGATCGCAGGCACCGATGCCGACGAGACGTCGTACCTGCTCGACTACGTCCCTCGGATTGCCGGTTCGATCACCGCGATCGTGGTCTGCGCCGGAGTGCTGCTCACCATCGACGTGCCGTTGGGCCTGGTCGTGCTGATCGGCACCCCGGTCATCCTGTACCTGTTGCACTTTGGCGGACCGGTGATCACCCGACGAGTAGCCGACCAACAGGAGCTCGCGGGCAAGGCGACCGCGATGTCGGCAGATTTGATCGCCGGATTGCGACCCCTGCGCGGCATCGGCGCCGAGGACGCCGCCGCGGACCGCTACCGCACGGTCAGCCAAGAGGCATTGGCAGCCACCATTCGGGCCACCCGTTCCCAAGGCGTGTACATCGGCGTCTCCACCGCCATGAGCTCACTGCTCGCCGTCGGAGTCGCGGTCACCGCAGGCTGGTTCGCGCTGCGTGGCGAGATATCCATCGGCGAGCTGATCACCGTGATCGGGTTGGCCCAGTTCCTTCTCGAACCGTTCAACACCATGGCCGAGGTGCCCAGCTGGGTCGCCGAGGCACGTGCGTCCGCCGTCCGCGTCGGCTGGGTGGAGGACGCCCCGGTCGCGTTGACCCCTGGGGCGACACGGCTCGATTCCGCGCCGTACTCGCTCGACGTCGTCGACGTCCGGCACGGGCCGCTCGACGGCACCAGCTTGTCGGTCGAGGCCGGAGCGATGGTTGGCGTGGTCGCCGCCCAGTCCGCCGACGCCGACGCCCTCGTCAAGGTGCTCTCTGGGCAACTGGTGCCGGGTGAGTACAGCGGGGAAGTGCGGGTGGGCGGGGTGAAACTCGAGGACCTCGACCTCGCGGAATCACACCGCGCGCTCCTGGTGGAGCCACACAAGACCGACCTCTTCACCGGATCCCTGCGGTCGAACCTGCTCACCGGAGACGACGTCGCCGACGGCCGTGAACTGGACGCAGCGCTGCGGTCGTCGTGTGCCGTCGACGTCGTCGAGGTGCACGGTGAGGGTCTCGACCACGGCGTCACCGAGCGCGGCGCGAGCCTGTCGGGCGGACAGCGTCAGCGGTTGACCCTCGCAAGAGCCCTGCTGCGGCGCGCGCCGGTCCTGGTCCTGCACGAACCGACGACCGCAGTCGACGCGGTCACCGAAAGCGCGGTGGCTCAGGGCATTACCGAGATGCGACACGGTGCGGAGACGCGGAACTTCACGACACTGGTCGTGACCTGCAGCCCCGCGCTGCTCGCGGCGACGGACAGGGTCGTTCTCATCGACGGAGGCCGGGTAGTGGCGACGGGATCACACGTGGAGCTCATGGAACGCCAGGACTACCAGCGGGCGGTGTTGCGATGACGACGGCCGTGGCTGAGCACGACATCCTTCCGGTGGCCACGGGTCGCGAGACGTGGACGTGGTTGCGTCGAGAGCTGAGGAGCCGCGCAGGCTCGGGGTTGCTGACGCTCGTCGTCGGTCTCGTCGCCGCCGCCACGGCGGTGCTGCCCGTGTACGTACTCGGCGTGCTCGTCGACCGGATCATCGACGGATCCCCGCCGTCGGTGATCGTCATGATCGCGGTCATCGTCACCACCGCCGCAGTGGTCGGCGGGTTGGCCAGCGGCCTGTCGAACTACTTCATCGGAAGGCTTGGCGCCATCGCGCTCGCCGATCTGCGGGAAGCCGGGGTCGAACGAGCGCTGTCGCTGCCGACGGCGACGGTGGAACGGGTCGGGCGAGGGGACGTGCTCTCCCGCGTCAGCACCGACGTCGCGACGATCGGCAAGGCCGTCACCGACGTCATCCCGACGATGTACGCGTCGATCCTGTTGGCCGCACTCTCGTTGGTCGCCATGGCCGGCCTGGACTGGCGTCTTGGACTGGCCGGTGCGATCGCCGTCCCGCTGTACGTGTTCGCGCTGCGCTGGTACCTGCCGCGGTCGGCACCCCGATACGCCGAGGAGCGACGGGCCATCGCCGAACGCTCACAGGTGTTGATGGAGAGCATGATTGGCTCGGCGACGGTCCACGCCTACGACATGCACGTCGAGCATCAGACCGCGATCGAGACCGCATCCGCGAAGGTCCGCGACATCTCCCTTGCCGTGTTCACCCTCTTCACGCGCTTCGTCGGACGCATCAACCGCGCCGAGTTCATCGGGTTGACCGTCATCTTGGTGACGGGATTCTGGCTGGTGAAGAATGGCGGCGGCACCGTCGGTCAGACGACGGCCGCGGCGCTGCTCTTCCATCGGCTTTTCGGCCCGATCAGCGAGCTGCTCTTCACCTTCGACGAGGCCCAGGACGCCGGCGCGAGCCTGGCGCGCCTGGTCGGGTTGGTGACCATGCCCCAGCAGACTGAGCGATCAACGGCCGCAGTCGGTTCCGAGCCGCGCGACAAATCCCTCGACCTGGAGGACCTGCACTACAGCTACGACGGTGAACACACCGTCGTGCACGGGGTCAGCATCCGGCTCGAGCCGGGACGGCGAGTGGCGCTGGTCGGTTCCACCGGTGCCGGCAAGTCGACGGTCGCCGGAATCGCCGCCGGCGCACTGACACCGCAGCGGGGCGTCGTGCGCGTCGGCGGCGTCGACGTGGCCGGTCTGACGCCCGAGCAGCGCCGTCGGCACATCGCAATCGTGAGCCAGGAGGTGCACGTCTTCGCGGGCGCGCTCGTCGACGATCTGCGGTTGGCGAAGGCCGACGCCACCGACGACCAGGTGCACGACGCGCTGCGCGCGGTCGGCGCCGACGAATGGGTCGCGGCGCTCGAGGACGGGCTCGACACCGTGGTCGGCGAAGGCGGCCACGAGCTGACATCGGCTCAGGCGCAACAACTTGCGCTGGCCCGCCTGATGCTCGCCGACCCCACCGTCGCGATCCTGGACGAAGCGACCGCCGAGGCGGGAAGCCAGGGTGCGCGAGAGTTGGAGCGTGCTGCCGCCGCGGTCACCGCGGGCCGCACCACCCTGATCATTGCGCACCGACTCACCCAGGCCGCGTCGGCGGACCGGGTGATCGTGATGGCCCACGGCAGGGTCGTCGAAGAGGGAAGCCACCATGACCTGGTCGCGGCGGGTGGGCGCTACGCCCAGCTGTGGCGCGCCTGGGCAGCAGATCATTCTCGCGGGGAGTAAGAACATGACGACGACCGAGATCGACGACGGCCTGACCCCGAGCGATCGCTTGGACCTGCTGCGCGAGTGGAACAACCAGAGCTGGCCCGACACCACGACCACGGTGCCGGACGCCTTCGCCAGGCAGGTCGAGCTGACCCCCGACGCGCTGGCCGTCGTCGCCGGCGAGGTGCGGCTGACCTATCGCGAACTGGCCGATCGCTCGTACCAGCTGGCGAATCACTTTCGTGCGCAGGGCGTTTCGCACGAACAGATGGTGGCCATCGCGTTGCCGCGCTCGGTCGAGATGGTGGTGGCCGCGATGGCCATCCTGGCCGCTGGCGGCGCCTTCGTGCCCGTCGATCCGCAGTGGCCCGCCGAGCGCAGGCAGCAGGTCCTCGCCGACACCAGGGCCACCTCGGTGGTCGTTGCGCCGGGTACGGCGATGCCGGAAGATCCGCAGTCGGTCGAAATCGCCCTTGACGCATGGGCGTTCGGCGACCAGTCCGCCTCCGCGCCGTCGACCGTGATCGACGGCAGCCAGCTGGCCTACGTCATCTTCACCTCGGGGTCGACCGGTAAGCCCAAGGGCGCGATGATCCGCCACGAAGCCATCGCCGAGAGGCTGACCTGGCAGGTGAAAGACGTCCTCGGCTTCGGGCCGGGGGACGCCTCGCTGTTCAAGGCACCGCTGTCGTTCGACATCTCCGTCAACGAAATCCTGCTGCCACTGGTCTCCGGTGGCTACGTCGTGGTGGCCGAGCCCGGCGGCGAGCGCGACCCGCAGTACCTGCTCGACCTGATCTCAACTGAGAAGGTCACCTTCGTCTACCTGGTGTCGTCGATGCTCGACGTGCTCCTCGACCTCTCTCAAGGAACCAGCCTGCTGTCCGGGCTGAAGCACGTCTGGTGCGGCGGCGAGGTCCTGACGCCCGCGCTGTTCGACCGGTTCCGGACCCAGCTCAGTACCACGCTCTACCACGGGTACGGCCCCGCCGAGGCGACCATCGGTGTCTCGCACGTCATCTACCGCGACAGCGCCGAGCGGATCGAAACCTCCATCGGCAGGCCGAATCCGCACACCCAGCTCTACGTCCTCGACGACGACCTTCAGCCGGTACCGGTCGGCGTCGGCGGCGAACTCTACGCCGCCGGATTCCTGTTGGGGCGCGGCTACATTCACGCGCCAGGGCTGACGGGGTCGCGCTTCGTCGCGAACCCCTTCGACGACGACGGCTCGCGGATGTATCGCACCGGCGACCTGGCCCGCTGGACATCCGAAGGCGTGCTCGAATTCCTCGGCAGGGCCGACAACCAGGTCAAGATCCGCGGGATGCGGGTCGAGCTCGAGGAAATCGAGGTCATCCTGGCGTCGCATCCGTCGGTCCGCCATGCGGCCGTCATCATGCGCCAAACGCCCTACGGCGGTGCGCAGTTGACCGGCTACGTGGTGTCCAACACCGAGGTCGACGCCGGCGACATGCTCGCTTGGTGTGCATCGAAGCTGCCGGAGCACATGGTGCCCGCCGCCGTAGTGGTGCTCGACGAGTTCCCCGTCACCGCGAACGGCAAGCTGGACCGACGCGCGCTACCCGCGCCGCCGACGACGGCCCCCAGCATGGGGCCGGCGCCCACCGACCCACGCGCCCGCGCGATCGCCGAGATCTTCGCCGAACTCCTCGGCGTCGAAAGCGTTGGTGCCGACGCCGACTTCTTCGCCCTGGGTGGGGACAGCATCGTCGCGATGGGCCTGATCAGCCGGGCCCGCAAGATCGGCCTGCGCCTGCGACCACGCGACATCTTCGCGATGCGCACCCCGGCCGAATTGGCGGCCGCGGCGACGGACGCCGGTGCGTCCGCCCCCGAGGCGGTTGCGGTCGACCCGGTCGGCGACGTCGCGGCGACGCCGATCCTGGCGTGGCTCGACGAGGTCGGCAACGGCGCAACCGGAATGGACGGCTTCTTCCAGTCCGTCACATTGCACACCCCGGCGGGACTGACGACGGCGTCGCTGACGACCATGGTCGACGCCCTGCTCGCCTGCCACGACGTCCTACGCGCCAGAACCGGCACCGTCGAACCCGGCGGGCTGACGATCCCCGCCGCTGGCGCGCTGACGGCGGCCGACGTACTCACCACGGTGCCGCTCGACGGCAACGTCGACGCGGTGACCGCCGAGCAGCGTTCGCTGGCGGTCCAACGCCTCGACCCGCGCAACGGACGAATGGTCGACGTCGTCTGGCTCGACGCCGGCGCCGAGCTGCCCGGCCGCCTCATCCTGATGCTTCACCACGTCGTCGTCGACGGCGTCTCGCTGCGCCTGCTCAGCGAGGATCTGTCCTCCGCATGGACGGATCTGCAAGCCGGGCAACCCGTCTCACTCGCCACCGCGGACACCCCGCTTCGGCAGTGGGCCGACGAGCTCCGTGCCGCCACGACGGGCGGCACGTTCGCCGCCGACGAGGACTACTGGCTTCAGGTCGCCGGCGGCGCAGCCGAGCCGACGATCGGCAGCAGGCCTCTCGACCCGGCGGTCGACGTGGTCGCGACCGAGGACAAGCTGGTGGTGCGCATCGACGCTGACGTCACGGGCCGCCTGCTCGGCCCGGTGCCGAACGCGATTCGCGGCGGCGTGAACGACGCCTTGGTCACCGCTCTCTCGTTGGCACTTGCCGAATGGCGCGGGGGCGAGTCGTCCTCGCTGCTGCTCGAACTCGAAGGACACGGCCGCGAGGCCGAACACCTCGGCGCCGCTGGTGAACAGCTCGACCTGTCCCGCACGCTCGGCTGGTTCACCACCCTTTTCCCCGTCAGAGTCGACCCCGGTGCGACACCGTGGGACCAGCTGATGTCCGGAGGCCCGGAGCTGGGCGCCGCCGTCAAGGCGGTCAAGGAGCAACTGCGTGCGGTACCGCGCAACGGGCTCAGTTACGGTGCACTGCGGTATCTTTCGGGTCGCCCGCGGCCCGATCTGGCGGTCCAACCGCAGGTCCTGTTCAACTACCTCGGCAGGTTCAGCGGCGCCGGTGACCAACCGTGGACCCTCGCCGAAGACGAGGTCGCCGAGGACCGCGACCCCCGGATGCCGCTGCCGCGGGCCGTCGAGGTCAACGCCATCACCGTGGAGACCGACGCCGGCGCGTACCTGGAGGCCACCTTCAGTTGGCCGGCCGGCGTGCTGGATCGGCGGCGGATGGACGCACTCTCGGGGCTGTGGGTCGAGGCCCTCACCGCCATCGCCGTCAGCGACGCCGTCAACGGTCCGACCCCTTCGGACTTCCCGCTGGTCGCGATCACGCAGTCCGACGTCGACGCGTTCCAGGGCAGCCACGGCGAGCTGGTCGACGTCGTGGCGCCGTCGCCGCTGCAATCGGGCATCTACTTCCACTCCACCTACGCCGACGTCGATCCGTACGTCGTCCAGCAGATCGTCGAGTTGGCCGGTCCGGTCGACGCCGAGCGCCTGCGCGCAGCAGCCAACCTGCTCATGGACAGGCACCGCCATCTCGGCGCCGCCTTCCAGCCCGCCGCCGACGGCAGCATCGTCTCGGTGATCGGGTCGACACCCGAAATGCCCTGGCTGTACCTCGATCTCGCCGGTGTCGATGCCGACGCCGCCGCGAGCCGAGTGGACGACGTGGCCGCCGAGCAGCGCGACCGGCCGTTCGACCTGGCGGTGCCGCCGCTGATGCGTTACGCGCTGATACGTCTGACGTCGCACCGGCACGTCCTGATTCAGACCGTCCACCACATCGTCGCCGACGGCTGGTCGGTGCCCATCGTGCTGCGGGAACTCGCCGCACTGCACGACGACGCGGCTGCCCCGCTGACCGCGGCGCCCCGCTACGGCGACTACCTGACGTGGATCGCCGCCGCCCCCGCCGAGGAGGCGCTTGCGGCGTGGCGCACCGAGTTGGACTCCGTCGACGAGCCGACCCGACTGGCAGATGCGCTGCCGCCCAGCACGTCCGGGGCATCGGGCTTCGGCAAGGTCGGCGCTCGGGTCCCGGCCGACGTGGCCACCGGAATCGTGCAGTGGGCGGGCAGCCACGGCGTCACCGTCAGCGCCGTCATCGGCGCGGCCTGGGGCATCGCGGTGGGCCGGCTCAGCGGGCGCACCGACGTGGTCTTCGGCTCGACCGTGTCGGGTCGAGGCGTCGACGTCGCAGGAATCGACGACATGGTCGGGCTCTTGATCAACACCGTTCCCGCCAGAACACACTGGGCAATCGGCGATTCCGTCGAGACCGTCGTCCGCCGGTTCGCCGACGCGCAGACGGCACTGTTCGAATACCACCACGTCGCACTCGCCGACATCCAGCACGCCATCGGCGTGCCCGAGCTGTTCGACACCCTGATCGTCATCGAGAACTACCCGGCCGCGGACGACCCAACGGCGACGATCCGGGTCGGATCCGTCGACGTCGTCGAGGCGCCGCACTACCCCCTCACCCTGATGGTCAAGCCGTCGGATCCGTTCACCGTCGCACTGACCCACGACCAGGCAAGAGTCGACGCCGCGACGGCGGAGCGCGTACTCGCGTTCTACCAACGAATCCTCACCACGATCGTCGACTCCGCGGACACCGCGTGCAGCGACGTCGAACTGCTCACCCCGGCCGAGGTCGGCGCAGTGCTGGCCGCGGGAACCGGCGCGCCGGCGTGGCACGGCACCGTCCTTGACCTCTTCGCCGAGCAGGTTCACCGCGTCCCCGATGCCATGGCGCTCACCGACGGTGCCGGGCGACTGACCTACCGCGAACTGGACGAGGAAGCCACCCGGTTGGCCGGGGCACTTGCCGAAAACGGAGTGGGCTCGGGCGACGTGGTCGCCGTTGCCACCGGGCGCACCAACGACCTGGCGGTCGCCCTGCTGGCCGTCATGCGGTCCGGCGCCGCGTATCTGCCCGTCGACCCGCAGTACCCGGAGGCGCGCATCACCTACATGCTCTCCGACGCCCGGCCGCGAATGGTCATCACCGACGGCAGGCCGCTGCCGTCGCACGAGGTGCCCACCCTGTCCGTCGACGCGCACCCAACGGCGCGAGCCGCAGGAGGCATTGCAGTCGGCCCGGACGACGCGGCCTCCATCGTTTACACCTCAGGAAGCACCGGAAAGCCCAAGGGAACCGTCGGAACCCACGGCGCCCTTGCCAACCGGCTGAAATGGGCCGCAGAGGCGTGGTCGAACGATCGCGACGACGTGCGGGTCGCCAAGAGCTCGACGAGCTTCATCGACGGCACCACCGAACTCCTGGGAGCGTTGGTGGCGGGCGCCAGCACCGTGGTCGCCGACGAGGACACGGCACGTGACGCCGCCGCACTCGTCAGCCTGGTCGAGAAGGCCGGGGCCACCCAGCTTCTCGTCGTTCCGAGCCTCGCCGTCGCGATGGTCGAGTCGGCCCCGACGGGTCTCGGCCACGTCCGGCGCTGGATCTGCAGCGGCGAGGCACTCGACGACGCGACCGTCGCCGCACTGCGGCGGGTGTCCCCGGACGCCCAAATCGTGAACTCCTACGGGTCGTCCGAAGTCGCGGGCGACGTGCTCGCCGGACCGGTGGCCGACGACGGCCACACGACCCTGGGACGGCCGGTTCCCGGCGTCCGCATCCTGCTGCTCGGGCCCGACCTCGCCCCGGTGGCGCCCGGTGCAATCGGCGAAATCTACGTCGGCGGAGTCCAACTCGCCCGCGGCTACCACGGCCAGGGCGGCACCACCGCAGCCCGATTCGTCGCCGACCCGTTCGGCGCGGACGGGGCACGGCTCTACCGCACGGGCGACCTCGCGCGGTGGACCAGCACCGGCGACGTCGAGTTCATCGGACGCAGCGACGACCAGGTCAAGATCAACGGATTCCGCGTCGAACTCGGTGAGGTGGAAGCGGCACTAGGCGAGCTGCCCGGCGTCGCCGACGCCGTCGTCACCGTCCACCACGGGACCCACGGTTCTGCACGTCTGGACTCGTACGTGGTGACCCGTGACGCCGCGCCGGTCGACCAGGCGGCGATCCGCGCCGCCCTCGCCGAGCGGTTGCCCGCCCACCTGGTGCCCGCGACGGTCACCCCGCTGTCGAATATCCCGTTGCTGCCCAACGGGAAACGCGACCGCACGTCGCTTCCCGAACCTGTGCTGTCGGTCTCCAAGGTCACCCCGCGGACTGAGCGTGAGTCGTCGATCTGCAGCGTCTTCCAAGACGTACTGGACATCTCCGATGCGATCGGCATCGACGACGACTTCTTCGCTCTCGGCGGGGACAGCCTGCTCGCCTTGCGGGTCGTCAACCGGCTCGCGGGTTCCGGCGTGGGGATCCAGACCAAGGAGCTGTTCCAGCTCCGCACGCCCCGAGCGCTGGAAGACGTTCTCGCCACCCGCGTCACCGCCGCGCCACCGGAGCCCCAGGCCGTGACGGCCGAGCCCGCCGCCTGGCACGGTCTCGCCGACGACGAACTCGCCCACCTCGTCGACGGGTGTCCCGTCGAGGTTCAGGACGTGTGGCCACTGTCGCCGCTGCAGCAGGGCGTCTACTACCAGTCCACCTACACCGACGACGTCAACACCTATCTGGCCCAGAACGTCTTCGACTTCAACCGCCAGCTCGACGTCGACGCGATGCGTACCGCGTTCGGGGCGTTGCTGTCTCGCCACGACAATCTGCGGGCTGGCTTCACCAGTGAGGATCTGGTGCGGCCCGTGCAGTACATCGGCCGCTTCGTTCCCGCCGACGTCACGCTCGTCGACCTGTCGGACCTGACGGCGGAGGCCGCGGACGATCGGCTCGCCGAGGTCATGCGTGCCGACGCCGAGAATCCGTTCGACCTCCGCATGCCACCGTTGGTTCGGTTGACGGTGATCCGTCTGCCGGGGCGTGGGGACCGCTTGCTTCTCACCTGCCACTTCCTGCTGTGGGACGGCTGGTCCCGCGAACTAGTGCTGCGAGAGTTGTTCGCGCTGTATGACTCCCGCGGAATCCGCGGAGCCCTGCCCGCCGCCAAGAGCACCTACGTCGACTACCTGAGGTGGGTCGACGACCAGGACCAGGCCGCGTCCATTCAAGCCTGGTCCGACGCCCTGGCCGGATTGCCAGAGGCGACGCTGGTGGCGCCGGAGGCCGTCGGCCGCGAACCCGCACTGCCTGAACGTGTCTACGGCGAGCTGTCCCGCGAGGTGACCGCCCGGCTCGAGCAACACACCAGGACCAGTTCCACCACCGCCAACACGGTCCTGACCGCCGCCCTCGGCATGGTGCTCGGCTTCGAGACCGGAAGCACCGACGTCGTGTTCGGCACCACCGTCGCGGGCCGGCCACCCGAGCTGCCCGGTGTCGAGAACGTCATCGGCCAGTTCCTCAACACCGTCCCCGTGCGCGTGGAGACGACGCCGAATACGACTGTGGCCGAACTCCTTCGGCGCGTCGAGGACTTCCGCCTCGACCTCATGGCACACGAATACGTCGGGCTCGGCGACATCACCCGCAGTACCGGGCACCAACCGCTGTTCGACGCGCTCTACGTCCTGCAGAACTTCCTCGACGACGACACGTTCACCGAGTTCGAGCGCCAGCACGGCATCATCGGCGTCGACTTCGTCGACACCACGCACTATCCGCTGACGTGGGTGTTGACCCCGGGGGAGCGGCTGACGATCAAGCTGGAGTTCCGGCCCGACGTCGTCGACCCGGAAGCCGCGGCGGCGATGGTCGAGCGCCTCGTCCGCGCAGTCGACGCGCTGCTGACCCAACCCGACACCGCGCTCGGCGACCTCGACCTGGCGCTGCCTGCCGAGCGCGACGCGTTGGCCCGCCAGTGGCGGGCCACCGAACACGACATCGGCGACGACACCATCGCCGACCTGCTGGCCGAGCGGGCCCGCAGCTGCCCCGACGAGACCGCGCTGGTCTTCGGTGACACCCGGCTGACCTACGCCGAACTCGACGGGCGAATCAACCAACTCGCGCGCCGCCTGCTCGAGAGCGGAGCGGGTCCCGAGCGCGTCGTCGCCTTGGCACTGCCCCGGTCGGTGGACATGGTGGTGGCGCTCTTCGCGGTGCTGCGCACCGGTGCCGCCTATCTGCCGCTGGAACGGGATTACCCCGTGGCTCGGCTCACCGGCATGCTCGACGACGCCCGTCCGGTGCTGCTCGTCTGCCACGCCTCGAGCGCCGAGGTGGCCGATCACCAAAACCGACTCGGCGGTGCCGTGCTGCGGCTCGACGACCCGGGCGTCCGCGACGCGCTGGCCCGCACGCCGGGCGACGCCCTCACCGACGCCGAGCTCGGCGACTTCGCGAGAAGTGCTGGGCCGCAACGCCTCGAGCACCCGGCCTACGTCATCTTCACCTCCGGGTCCACTGGACGCCCGAAGGGTGTCGTGACGCCCTACCGCGGCTTGACCAACATGCAGCTCAACCACCGGGTCGAGATCTTCGAACCCGCGATCGCCAAGGCCGGTGGCCGACGGCTGCGGGTGGCGCACACGGTGTCGTTCTCCTTCGACATGTCGTGGGAGGAGCTGCTCTGGCTCGTCGAAGGCCACGAGGTGCACATCTGCGACGAGGAACTGCGCAGGGACGCCACCGCGTTGGTGGCGTACTGCCACCAGCACCGCATCGACGTCGTCAACGTGACACCCAGCTACGCGCATCACCTGTTCGAGCAGGGCCTGCTGGAGGACGGCGGTCATCCGCCGACCCTGGTGCTGCTCGGCGGTGAGGCCGTGTCGGACGACGTGTGGCGTCGCCTCCGCGACCTTCCGAACGGCACCGGCTACAACCTGTACGGCCCCACCGAGTACACCATCAACACCCTCGGCGCAGGAACCGACGACAGTGCGACCCCCACTGTGGGACAACCCATCTGGAACACTCGCGCCTACGTTCTCGACTCGTGGCTGCGTCCCGTTGGTGACGGTGTCGTCGGCGAGCTGTACATCGCGGGCGCCGGCCTGGCACGCGGCTACCTCGACCGGCCCGCCCTGACGGCCGACCGCTTCGTCGCCGACCCCTTCAACGTGGGCGGCCGGATGTACCGCACGGGCGATTTGGTGGCCCGCCGATCCGACGCCGGTGGCACGCTGGACTTTCTCGGGCGCAGCGACGACCAGGTGAAGATTCGCGGCTACCGAGTGGAACTCGGCGAGGTCGCGGCGGCGCTGTCCGCGCTGCCGGAGGTGCGGCAGGCCGTCGCCATCGCGCGGCCAGGCCCGTCTGCGTCGGTGAAGCAACTGGTCTGCTACGTCGTCCAGGACGAGCCACGGGCAGATCAGGAGGCGTTCGCCGCCGAACTGCGGGCGGCGGTGTCGCAGACCCTTCCCGACTACATGGTGCCCGCGTTGTACGGCTTCGTCGACGCGATCCCCCTGACGGTCAACGGAAAGCTCGACGTCCGCGCCCTTCCCGATCCCGTCGTCCCGTCGTCCGGCCCGTCGCGGGACCCGCGGGACGACCGAGAAGCGTTGTTGGCAAGCATCTTCGCCGACGTCCTCGGCCTGCCGAACATCGGCATCGACGACGACTTCTTCACTCTCGGCGGGGACAGCATCTCCTCGATCGCGGTGTCGGGCAAGGCCCGCAAAGCGGGTCTGCATCTCACCCCGCGCGACGTCTTCCGCCGCAGGACCGTCGCGGCGCTGGCCGCCGTCACCACCACCTCTGACACGCCGACGGCACCCGCCGAGCGCGACAGCGGTGTGGGCACGATCGCCGCGACGCCGATGCTCGCCGAGACCGCCGACGCGCAGACACCACTGGCCAACTTCTACCAGTCGACGGTGTTGGCCACACCTGCCGGAATCACCAGCAGCCAATTGGAACTCGTCATCCAGGCGATGCTCGACACCCACGACATGCTGCGCGCGCGCCTCTACGTCGGCGGCGACGGATGGACACTCTCGGTGCCGGAGGCGCCGGTGTCGGCCGGCTCGGTGTTGACCGTCCGCGACGGCGTTCTCACCGCATCCGACGTCGACGCGGCCACCAGCGCCGCGGCCGCCGAACTCGACCCCGAGACCGGTCGGATGGTCCGCGCCGTCTGGTACGACGCGCCGGAGGGCACCGGCCAGCTTCTGCTGGTCGTGCACCACCTCGTCGTCGACGGCGTCTCGTGGCGCATCGTCACCGAGGACCTGGCGGCCGCGTGGACCGACGTCGCCGCGGGCAGGCCTGCGGCTCTCGACGACGTCCCGACGTCGTTCCGGACCTGGTCGAGTGCGATCTCCGCGACGCGCTTCGACGGCGAAGCGCCGTACTGGAACGACGTGTTGGCGACGGCAGACCCCGACCTCGGCCACCGCCCCCTCGACCCGGACGTCGACACGGCGGAAACCGTCCGCAGTCAAAGCTTTTCGCTACCTGCGGACGTCAGCTCGGCACTGCTGTCATCGGTCCCCGCCGCGGTTTACGGCGGAGTCAACGATGTGCTGCTCAGCGCGCTCGCGCTGGCACTGGCACGGTGGCGGGCCGACCGTGGCCACGGTGAGAGCACGGCGGCGGTCGTGAACCTGGAGGGTCACGGCAGGGAGCCCGAACTCGTGGCCGGGCACCTCGACCTGTCCCGCACGATCGGCTGGTTCACGGCGATCTACCCGGTACGACTGGATCCTGGCACAGTCGAGTGGGACGACGTCCTCGCGGCCGGTCAGGAACTGGCGGCGGCGGTGAAGGCGGTCAAGGAGCAGCTGCGCTCCACGCCGAGCCGCGGACTCGGCTACGGCGTGCTGCGCCACCTCGACTCCGCCCGACCCGTCACCGGGGCCGCACCCCAGATCCTCTTCAACTACCTCGGCCGGTTCGCCGGCGGCAGCGGCAAGGCCTGGGAGCCGGTCGCGGAGTTCGGTGGCCTCCGCGAGGGCGTCGACCCCACCAATCCGGTAGTGGCACTGGAGATCAACGCCATCGCCGAGGACGGACCCGGCGGGACCCGACTGACCTTCACGTTGTCCTGGCCGGGTGGCCTGCTGGACACCGCCGACGTCGACGAGCTCGCCGCACTGTGGTCGGCCGCGTTGACGGCGCTGACCCGATGCGACGACCTGGGCGGGCACACCCCGTCGGACTTCCCGCTCGTCGACGTCGCCCAGGCGGACCTCGACGGTTGGCAGGCGACCGGACGCGTCGAGGACGTCCTTCCGCTGCTGCCGCTGCAGGAGGGCATGTACTTCCACGGTGCGCTCGGCGCAGGTGACGACGACTACACCGACACCTACCGCGTGCAGCAGATCGCCGAGCTCTCGGGACCGGTCGACCCAGAAGCGCTGCGCGCCAGCCTGAACGCCGTCATGGCACGACACCAGGCGCTTCGGGCCGGGTTCCACGAGCTGCGGGACGGTCGGATCGCGCAGGTCATCTGGGCCGACGTACCGGTCGCCCTCGAGCTCGTCGACGCGACGACGGTCGACGAGTCCGCCGCGCTCCGGCGCCTCGACGACGCTGCCCGCGAGCAACTCTCGCGACCGTTCGACCTCGCCGCACCACCCTTGGTTCGGTACGCGCTGGTGTCGTTGACCGCCGAGGACCACCGGCTGGTTCAGACCATGCACCACATCGTCGCCGACGGGTGGTCCTACCCGGTGCTGTTCGGCGACGTCGTCGCGCATTACAACGCGGCGCTCGGCGTCGGCACGGGCCTGACCCCGCTCGTCGGAACGCTGCGCGACCACGTCGAGGCCGTCCGCGGCGGAGACCAGGACGCCGCCAGGCAGGCCTGGAAGACGGCGCTGGCCGGGGTCGAGGCGACACGCTTGTTCGAGACGCCGAAAACCGTTGGCGAGCACAGCAGCTCGGTCCGACGACTCTCGGCCGAGCTCACCACGGAACTGACCAGGACGGCGCGGGAACGCGGCGTCACGCTCAGCACCGTGCTGCACGGCGCGTGGGGACTGCTCCTCGGGCGACTTCTCGACCGCAGGCGCGTGGTGTTCGGGTCGACGGTGTCGGGTCGCGGTGGCGAGCTTGCCGGAACCGAGTCGATCGTCGGACTCCTGATCAACACCCTCCCGGTGCCGATGGCCTGGGACCATGACACGTCGATCGCGACGGTCATGGCCGACCTGCAGGACCAGCAGAGCGCCGTCCTCGACGCCCAACATCTGGGCCTTGCCGAACTGGCCCGGCTCGCCGGCGTTCGGGAGTTCTTCGACACCATGGTGGTCGTCGAGAACTTCCCGACGGTGGCCAGCGAGCCGTCGAACGACGCTCGGGCACTGCACTTCCAGGGCTTCACCGGCACCGACTCACCGCACTACCCGGTGTCCTTCGTCGCATATCTGGACGACCAGCTCACGGTGGAGATCAAGTACGACACGGGGGCTGTCACCGCGGCTCAGGCCGACAGGTTCGCCGAACGCGTCGAGCGCATCCTGGCGGCGTTCACCGAAGACCCGGACACCCGGGCCGGCGACGTCGACCTGCGGACCGCCGCCGAACGCGATCTCGTCGCGGGGACGACGTCGCGGCAAGGCCCCGACCGCACACTCGTCGACGCCTTCGGCGCTGCCGCCGCCGAGAATGCCGACCGCACCGCGGTCAGCTGCGGCGCGGACCGCATCACCTACGCCGAACTCGACGAGAGGGCGTCGGCGGTCGCCGCGACGCTGACCGGACTCGGCGTCCGGCCGGAGTCCAGGGTCGCCGTCGCACTGCCACGCTCAATGGATCTGATCGTCGCGCTGCTCGCCGTCATCAAGGCGGGCGGCACCTACGTCCCGTTGGACGTCGACTCGCCAGAGGCGCGTCTTCGGCACGTCGTCACCGATTCGGCACCGGTCTGCATCCTGGTCGACAGGGCCGACCGGCTGCCCGCCGGAGTCTCGACCGCGTCCACCCCGGTGGTGCTCGTCGACGACGCCGCAAGCCAGCGGCCGGGCAGCACGCAGACGCCTGCGCTGGACGCCGACCACGCGGCGTACGTCATCTACACCTCGGGCTCCACCGGCGTTCCCAAGGGCGTGACGGTCACCCACCGCAACGTCGCGGCGCTGTTCGACGGCACCGCAGCACTTTTCGACTTCGGTCCCGACGACGTCTGGACGATGTTCCACTCCGCGGCGTTCGACTTCTCGGTGTGGGAACTGTGGGGCCCGCTGCTGCACGGCGGACAACTCGTCGTCGTCGAACAGGCCGTCGCCCGCGACCCCGACCGGTTCCTGGAACTGCTGGCATCCGAACGGGTGACGGTGCTGAACCAGACCCCCTCGGCGTTCTACCCGCTGATCGAGGCCGACCGGCAGGGCGGACGAACGTCGTCGCTCGGGTCGCTGCGCTACGTGGTCTTCGGCGGCGAGGCGCTAGACGCCACCCGGCTCACCGCCTGGTACGAACGACACGACGCGGACTCTCCGCGGCTGGTCAACATGTACGGCATCACCGAGACCTGCGTGCACGTGTCACACCGTCCGCTCGAGGTCTCCGACTCGGCAGGCGCCACCGGCAGCGTCATCGGTGACGCCATCCCCGGGCTGCGAATCCACCTGCTGGACCAGTCCCTTCAGCCCGTGCCCACCGGGGTCGTCGGCGAGATCTACGTCGCGGGCGGGCAGATCGCCCGTGGGTACGTCGGCAAGCCCGGCCTCACCGCGACGCGTTTCGTAGCCAATCCGTTCGACGGCGCCGGGGAACGGCTCTACCGCAGCGGCGACACCGCGATGTGGACCGAGGACGGTGAGCTCGTCTACGTCGGGCGCTCCGACCAACAGGTCAAGGTGCGCGGCTATCGAATCGAGCTCGGCGAGGTCGAGTCGGCGCTCGCCGCCCTCGACGACGTGGCGAACGCCGCGGCAGCGGTACGTCAGGACGAGACGGGCCGCACGCGGCTCGTCGGATACGTGGTCGGGCGCACCGCGGTCGACGTCGCCGAGGTGCGCACGCAACTGGCCACCCGACTGCCCGACTACATGGTCCCGTCCGCACTGGTGGTCTTGGATGCGCTGCCCTTGACGGTCAACGGCAAGCTCGACCGAGCCGCGCTGCCCGCGCCCGCTGAGGCGCCTGTCGCACCTGCTCAACCCGTCACCGACGCCCCGGGAAGCACGGCGGAGTTGTTGGCCGCGTTGTGCTCCGAGATCCTCGGCGCCGCAGTGGGAGTCGACGACGACTTCTTCACGATGGGTGGAGACAGCATCGTCGCCATCCAGCTGGTGAACCGGGCCCGCCGCCAGGGCGTGCGCATCACCCCTCAGCAGGTGTTCGTCAACCGCACGCCCGCAGCGCTCGCCTCAGCCGCCGACGCCGTGGCGCCGCAGCAGGCCGCCGTCGACGACACGGACGCCGGACCCGACCTCGGCGAGGTCATGTTGACGCCCATCGTGCAGCGGCTCGCGGAGCTCGGCGGCGGGGTCGACCGACTGAATCAAGCCGAGTTGCTCCTCGCACCGGCCGGGGCGACGACCGATCAGCTCGACGCAACGGTCAACGCCGTGGTCGCGCGCCACGACGCGCTCGGACTGCGACTGCATCGTCCGGCGCCGATGCTGTGGTCGTTGGAAACGGCTGCCGCGCCCCGTGTCTCGACGCTCAGGGTCGACGCCTCCGGGTTCACCGACGACGAACTGGTTGACGCGATCGGCGTGCAGTCCGACGCGGCGGCCGACCGCCTCGACCCCGGATCCGGGGCCTTGGTGGACGCCGTGTGGTTCGACCTCGGCCCCGACCGGCAGGGACGCCTCCTGCTGACGGTGCACCACCTTGCGGTGGACGGCGTCTCTTGGCGCATCCTGATCGACGACCTGGGGGAGGCCTTCGACCAGGTGCGCGCGGGTACCCGTCCCGCGTTGCCTTCGGTGCCGACCTCGATTCGGTCCTACGCCAGAACCGTCAACGAAAGTGCGCAGCAGGCAGCACGATTGGCCGAGTTCGAACACTGGACCTCGACGCTGGCTCCGGGCGGCGAACTCGACGACCGGGCCAACACGGTCGGTCTGACGGTGGGCTCGACCCGCGACCACGAGATGCGGCTGACGGCCGCGGAGACGGTACCTCTGCTGACGGCGGTTCCCGCGATGGCGAACGCCGACATCACCGAAACGTTGGTGGCCGCACTGTCGATCGCCGTGCGGCGCTGGCGTGCCGCCAAGGGCGGAAACCCCGACGCACCATTGGTGTTGGACCTGGAACGCCACGGCCGCGACGGGTGGGACGCGGATCTGGACCTCTCGCGGACCGTCGGCTGGTTCACTGCGATCGCGCCGGTTCGATTGCCCGCCAACACGGCTGACGATCACGTCACCGTCCTCAAGGAGACCAAGGAGCGACTGCGCGCAGTCGCCGACGGCGGACTGGGATTCGGTCAGCTGCGCTACTGCAACCCCCGCACCGCGGCGGCTCTCGGGCGCCTGCCCGCACCACAGTTGCTGTTCAACTACCTCGGCCGCTGGGCGGCCGACGGCACCGCGGACTGGGATTCGGCACCTGAGGTGGCCGCGCTTCGCGGTGATCCCGATCCCGACCTCGGCACTCCCTACCTGCTGGAGATCAACGCGATCTGCGACGAGACCGTCGACGGCCCGGTGTTGCGCGCGACGCTCACCTACGCCGACGGGGAGCTGGGCGAGGACTCCGTCGTCGACCTTGCCGAGCACTGGACGGCGGTACTGCGTGAGCTGGGTCAGCTCGGGGGCGGACCGTCCGCGCCCTCCCTCACGCCATCGGACCTGAAGTTCGTCGAGCTGTCCCAGGCCGACGTCGACCGGGTCACCGCTGCGACGACGCTTGACGTCGAGGACATCTGGCCGCTCTCGCCGCTGCAGGAGGGGGTGTACTTCCAGGCCAGTTACGCCAAGGCCGCGGTGTACATCGTGCAGAACGTCTTCGAGTTCACCGAACCCGTCGACGTCGCCGCACTGCGCACCGCGTACTCGGCGGTGATGCGGCGCAACCCGGTGCTGCGCTCGGCCTTCCTCGCCGACGGCCTGCCGTATCCGGTCGCCGCGATCACGAAAGACCCGGTGTGCGAGCCCGAATTGGTCGACCTGACCGACGTGGCGCCCGCCGACCTCGACGCACGACTGGCAGAGATGACCGCCGCCGACCGGCTGCGCACCTTCGACCTGGACTCGCCCCCGCTGGCCAGGATGACGATCGCCCGCACCGCCGAACGCGATCGCCTGATCTTCAGCTATCACTTCCTGCTGCTGGACGGCTGGTCCCGTGAGCAGCTGCTGCGTGAATTGTTCGCCGAGTACGGGGCTGCGAAGACGGGTGTACCGGCCGGGCTCCCCGAGCCGGCCGCTCACTTCACCGACTACCTGCGCTGGCTCTCTTGCCAGGACCGCGACGCCTCTGCCCGCCAGTGGGCCACGGCGTTGTCCGGCCTCGCCGCACCGACACTTCTGGTGCCCGCTGCAGTGGGCACCGAACCTACGCTGGCGCTTCGTCTCGACTTCACGTTGAGCGAGCAACAAAGCGCGATGCTGGTGCAGGCGGCCCGCGATGCTGGCGTCACCCTGAACGCCCTCATCAGCACCGCGTTGGCCATGGTGCTGGCTTACGAAACCGGCAGTGACGACGTCGTCTTCGGCTCCACCGTCGCCGGGCGTCCAACCGACCTCGAGGGCATCGAGGACGTCATCGGACTCTTCCTCAACACCGTCCCGACGCGGGTGCGGCTCGAGCCGGGCCGTTCGGTCGCCGAGACGATGCGGGCCGTTCAGTCCGATCGACTGGCCCTGATGGACCACGAGTACCTCGGCCTCGGCGACATCCAGCGCGCACTCGGCTCCGGCGGCGGGGCACTGTTCGACAGCCTCTACGTGCTTCAGAACTTCCTTGACGACGACACCTTCACCGACATGGAGTCGGAGTACGGCATCGTCGGACACGATTCGGTCGACGCGTCGCACTACCCGTTGACCTGGGTGGCCTCACCCGGACGCGAACTCTGGGTGAAGCTCGAGTACCGACCGGACGTGGTGGACCGGGCTTACGCTCAGCGTCTGCTGGACCGGCTGCGCCAGGCGATGCTTCAGATCGCCGACGGCGCAGCGACTCTGGCGGCCGTTCCGATGCTGCTGCCTGGCGAGACCGCCGCGCTGGTGGCGCACCACGATTCAACGCGCCACGACCTTCCCGCCGCCACCGTGATGGACCTGCTCGCCGAACGCTGCGCGCAGTCGCCCCGGGCCACGGCGCTGGTCTGTGCAGGCGAGAGCGTCGACTACGCAGTGCTGGACGAACGGGTCAACCGCCTGGCGTGGGTGCTAAGACACCGCGGGATCGGGCCGGAACAGACTGTTGCACTGGCCCTTCCGCGCTCCATCGATGCCGTGATCGCCCTCTTTGCGGTGCTGCGGGCCGGTGCCGCCTACCTCCCGCTCGAGCTGGACTACCCGGACGAGCGACTGGCGATCATGCTCGCCGACGCGGGACCGGTCTGCCTGCTGACGACCACGGCCGTGGCGTCCCGAATCACGGCGGCGACACCGCCCAACTGCCCGGTCGTCGTCCTCGACGACGACGGCGTGCGAGCCGAGTTGGCCGCCGAGGCACCGCAGTGGGACGGGTTCGCGCCGTCGCTGGAAAGCCCCGCCTACGTCATCTACACCTCGGGGTCGACGGGCAAGCCCAAGGGCGTCGTCACCCCTCATCGCGGACTGACCAACATGCACCTCAACCACCGAGAGGCCATCTTCGCGCCCGCCATCGCCAAGGCGGGCGGACGAGGGCTGCGGATCGCCCATACGGTGTCGTTCTCCTTCGACATGTCGTGGGAGGAGCTGCTCTGGCTCGTCGAAGGACACGAGGTCCACATCTGCGACGAGGACTTGCGCAGGGACGCAACCGCATTGGTGACCTACTGCCATCGGCATCACGTGGACGTCGTCAACGTGACGCCCACGTACGCTCAATTGTTGTTCGACCAGGGGCTCCTCGGCGACGTGCCTTCCCCCGTCGCTTCGCTCGCCCCTGGCGGACACCCGCCGGTCCTGGTGCTGCTGGGAGGCGAGGCGGTGTCGGCGGCGGTCTGGGACCGGCTGCGCGACAGCGACACCAGCTACGGCTACAACCTCTACGGGCCCACCGAGTACACCATCAACACCCTCGGCGGTGGAACCGACGACAGCGCGACGTCCACTGTCGGAACCCCGATTTGGAACACGCGAGCCCACATCCTCGACCCGTGGTTGCGGCCCGTGCCCGACGGCGTCGCGGGCGAGCTCTACATCGCCGGAGCGGGCCTGGCCCGCGGCTATCTCCGTCAGCCGGGGCTGAGTGCGGGCCGGTTCGTGGCCAATCCGTTCGAGGCCGACGGGCGGATGTACCGGACCGGAGACCTGGTGGTGCGCCGCCGCGCCGCCGACGACCTGGCCGGCAACCTGGACTTCCTGGGCCGCACCGACGACCAGGTCAAGATTCGTGGCTATCGCGTGGAAGTCGGCGACGTGCAAAGTGCGATCGCCGCACATCCGCGCGTGGCGCAGGCGGCAGTGATCGCGCGTCCCGACCCGAAGACCTCCGGGTCGCATCAGCTGGTCGCCTACGTGGTGCCCACGGGTGGCCTGGCGCTCTCCGACGACGAGGCATCGTCGTTGACCGGCGAGGTGCGCAGCCACCTCAAGGCCGCGCTGCCCGGGTACATGGTGCCCTCGGCGATCGCGGTGCTCGACCGACTTCCGTTGACCGACAACGGAAAGCTCGACGTTCGGGCCCTGCCGCACGTCGACCCCACCACCCAGCGAACCCCCAGCCGGGCACCGCAATCCGCGACGGAGGAAACCCTCTGCCGGATCTTCGCCGAGGTGCTGGAACTCGACGAGGTGGGGGTGGACGACGACTTCTTCGACCTCGGCGGCCACTCGCTGCTCAGCATCCGTCTGATCGGCGGGGTTCGAACCGGGCTCGGCGTCGAGATGTCGATCCGCGACGTCTTCGACGCCCCCACCGTCGCCGCGCTCGCCGCCCTCGTCGACTCGAAGCCGGCCGCTCAGGTGCCCCGGCCGGCGCTGGTGGCGTCGCAGCGCCCCGAGGTCCTGCCGACCTCGTCCGCGCAGGAGCGTCTGCTGATCCTCGACCGGCTCGGCGAAACCGGTCTGGCGTACAACTATCCGTTGGTGTTCCGGGTTCGCGGCCCACTCGACATCGACGCGCTCCGCGCCGCCCTCGGCGACGTCGTCGACCGCCACGAGTCGCTGCGGACGGTGTTCGGCGATTCGGACGGCATCCCGTTCCAGCAGATCCTGCCCGTCGGAACCCCCGTGCCGCTCCAGGTCTTCGACCGCGCCGAGGACGACGTGCAGGCACAGATTGTCGCCTCGACTGCGCACGCCTTCGACCTGGCGTCGGAGATTCCGTTGCGGGTCGACGTCATTCGGGCCGGAGTCGACGACCACACGGTCGTCGTGCTGCTGCACCACATCGCGACCGACGAGTGGTCGGATGCACCATTCGTCGCCGACCTGAACCGCGCCTACGAGGCGAGGATCGCCGGTGCCGATCCGGACCTGCCCGGCCTGCCCGTGCAGTACGCGGACTACGCGCTGTGGCAGCGCGATCTGCTGGCCGCCATCGGCGACGATCAACTGACGTACTGGCGTGCCGCGTTGGCAGGCGCCCCCGACGAGCTGACGTTGCCGACCGACCGCCCGCGGCCGACGAGGCCCAGTGGCGTCGGCGGCACCGTCAACCTCGACGTCTCAGCGGAAGTGGCTGCGGCACTGCGTAACCTGGCCGCCGAGCGTCAGGTCAGCGTGTTGATGGTCTTGCATGCGGCGGTCGCGGTGCTTCTGCACCGGTTGGGTGCCGGCGACGACATCGTCGTCGGGACACCGGTCGCGGGCCGCGCCGACGCCGCGCTCGACGACGTGATCGGCTTCTTCGTCAACACCGTGGTGCTGCGGGTCGACCTCGCGGGCAACCCGTCGTTCGGCGATCTGCTGACCCGGGTCCGGTCGGCCGACTTGGCGGCATTCGCCCACCAGGAGCTGCCCTTCGAGCGACTCGTCGAAGACCTCAACCCGCCCCGCGTCGCCGGCCGCAACCCGTTGTTCGGCGTCTTCATCGGATACCACCGGCGCGCCGGTGCGGATGCGGACATGTTCGGGCTCCCCACCCAGTGGTGTGAACCCGACTCGTCGGCGGCCATGTTCGATCTCGGCTTCACCCTCGTCGACCAGGGCGGCGACGGCGGCGCGACCATCATGGCCGAGTACGGCGCCGACATGTTCGACGAAGCGACCGTGCGCACGCTGACCTCTCGGCTGGTGGGGATGCTCGGCGAGGTCGTGGTCGACGCCGAACGTCCGATCGGATCCGTCGAGGTGCTCGCCGACGGCGAGTTCGAGGACCTGGTGACCGCCCGGAACCGCACCACCCGCGACCTCCCGGCAACGGGATTGGGCGCGTTGGTGTCTCGTCAGGCCGCGCACACACCGAACGCGACTGCCGTGGTGTTCGAGGGGCGGGAGTTGAGCTATGCCGAGCTCGACGGGTGGTCGGACCGCTTGGCCGCCCAGCTCGCCGACGACGGTGCCCACCCTGGTGCCGTCGTCGGAGTGTCGCTGCCCCGGTCTGTGGAGCTGATCGTTGCCCTGGTCGCCGTGGCGAAGTCGGGTGCGGCGTTCCTGCCGCTGGACCCCGACTATCCGGCGGATCGGTTGGCGTACATGACATCCGATGCCCGCCCCGCCGTGGTGCTCGACGACCCGTACACGGTGATGGGTGCCACCGGTGACACGGCGGTGACGCCGCCGGCGGACGTCGACCCACGACAGCTGGCGTACGTCCTGTACACGTCCGGCTCGACGGGCCGGCCCAAGGGTGTGGCGGTGCCGCATGTGGGCATCGTCAACCGCATCGCGTGGTTGCAGGACGCGTACCCGCTGGGGTCTGACGACCGGATGCTGGTGAAGACCCCGATCAGCTTCGACACCTCGGTGTGGGAAGTGTTCTGGCCGTTGAGCGTCGGCGCCACCCTGGTCGTCGCCCAGCCCGGTGGTCACCGCGACCCCGGCTATTTGGCCGAAACCATTGTGTCCCAACGTGTCACCGCGGTCGACTTCGTCCCGTCGATGCTCGAGCTGTTCCTCGAGGAACCACGGGCCGCGCGCTGTACGTCGCTGACCAGAGTCACCGTCGGCGGCGAGGCGTTGTCGGCCGACGTGGCGGCTCGGTTCGCCGACGTCGTCGGCGTCCCGCTGCACAACCTGTACGGGCCCACCGAGGCCTCAGTCGACGTCCTCGGGTGGACCGCCGACGGCGGGCCGGTCGCCCTTGGTGCGCCGGGCTGGAACGTGCGCGCGTACGTGCTCGACCCCTACCTCAACCCCGTCCCGGTGGGCGCCCCCGGCGAGCTGTATCTGGCCGGGGTGCAACTGGCCGACGGGTATCTGCGCCGGCACGGTTTGACCGCGCAGAGCTTCGTCGCCAATCCCTTCGAGGACGGCGCCAGGATGTACCGAACCGGTGACGCCGTGCGCTGGCGTCGTGACGGAGCGCTGGAATACCTCGGCAGAACAGATGACCAGATCAAGCTGCGCGGGGTCAGGATCGAGCCCGGCGAGATCGAGACCGTTCTGGGTGCCCACCCGGCGGTGGCCTCGGCGCGTGTCGTGGTTCGCGGTGACCTGCTGGTCGCGTACTACCTGCCCGCGGAGGGCAACGCGACGCCGGACACCGACGCGCTGCGGAAGCACGCGCTCGAATCCCTGCCGATTCACATGGTGCCGTCGGCGTTCGTCGAACTCGCGGCGTATCCGCTGACGCCCAGCGGCAAACTGGACCGCAAGGCACTGCCAGATCCGCAGATCGCCACGGGCACTGGACGGCCCGCCGACACCGCGTTGCAGCAGCGCCTCTGCGAGCTGTTCTCCGACGTGCTTGGGGTCGCCGTGACGAGCGTCGACGACGACTTCTTCGCCCTAGGCGGGCACTCACTTCTGCTGGTGCGCCTGGCCTCGGTCATTCGACGAGAGTTCGAGGTCGACGTGCCGGTGGCGAAGTTGATGGTCGCACCGACGGTTGCCGAGGTGGCGGCCCTGCTCGACGAGGGGCCCGGCGGGGACAGTTTGGCTCCCGTGCTGGTGCTGCGCGCGACCGGTTCGGCGGCGCCGCTGTTCTGCCTGGCCCCGGCCAGCGGACTGAGCTGGCAGTTCGCCGGTTTGAAAAGGCATCTGTCGCAGGATGTTCCGCTGTACGGATTGCAGTCGCCGCTCTTTCACGGCGGGCGGTTGCCCGACAGTATCGGCACCCTGGCGGCCGAGTACGCCGACAGAGTCGGTGAGGTCGCGCCGCGGGGGCCGATCCGACTCCTCGGGTGGTCGTTCGGCGGTTCGATGGCACTGCTCGTCGCCGAGGAACTCGTCCGGCGCGGCCGCGAGGTGACGTTCGTCGGAATGCTCGACGCACGCACCGACGTGGTCGACGGCGAGGAGGAGTTCGACCCGGCCACCGTGTTGGCTGGCTTGCTGCGGGAGATGGGTTTCCCCGTCGACCCCGGTGCCACGATGACAGTCGACGAGGCCGTTGCGCTGGTGCGAACGGGCGGCGACGCGATCTCGACGTCGCCGCAGAACGATTGACTGCAGGAGCGGACTACGGGCGCTACGACGGCGACGTGTTCTTCGTCGACGCCACCCGGCTGGAGATGAATCTGACGGGGGTGGCCTCGGAGGGGTGGCGGGATCACGTCGGCGGTGAGTTGACGGTGGTGGCGCTCGACTGCGCCCACTCCGAGCTGATGGACGCCGACGTCCTGGACCGGCTGGGTCCGCTCATCGCAGCGGAACTGGCTCGCTAATCCGCGAGCAGACACAAAGGGCCCTGAATTCCGGCAATTCAGGGCCCTTTCTGTCTGGTCGCGAGGGGAGGGGCGAGAATCGTGCCGTGACCTACCAGGCGCTACGCATCGACGTCGAGGGCGCGCGACTTCAGGTGCCCACCGATTCGCACGTGGGGCTCCTG
Source organism: Mycobacterium sp. AT1 (assembly GCF_002043095.1). GTDB lineage: Bacteria > Actinomycetota > Actinomycetes > Mycobacteriales > Mycobacteriaceae > Mycobacterium. The sequence goes on from NZ_MVOC01000064.1 coordinate 35,783, forward strand.
GCGCGGCGTGCCGCCCAGCCCGGGGCGATCCTGCCGGAGGGTGACGAGCACTTCGTGAAGTGGCTCGAGGGCTTGACGCCGGAGGAGGTCGAACGCGATCGGATTGCCCGCGTGCGATCCAACCGAGACCTCACCACGCGGCCTGGGTGGACACTCGACCTGGCGGTGCTCGTCGACGGCGACCCGGTCGTTACCGGCCCGGGCGGCCTCGTCGCATTGCTGTCAGCTGACGCCGAGCAGACGTAAATGGCCCTGAATCGGTGAGATTCAGGGCTATTTACGTCTGCTCGCGCAAGGAAGTGTCCCGCCAGACTGCTCGCGCAGAGGAAAATTAGGCGTTGGAGAGGTCCTCGACCGGCTTGCCCGTGTAGGCGTTGCCGAGCTGGGGGACGAGGAGATCCAGCGCGTACATCATGGCGTTGGGTCCACCGAAGGCAATGGCCCCGCTGAGTGCGGAGTCCGAACCCGCATACAGCGTCCGGCCCTCGCGAACGACGTTGAGTCGCTGGAACGCCGGGACGTCGGCCATCTGTTCCTTGCTGAGGCCGTTGACGAACAGCGCTTCGCCGTCGAGTACGTTCAGCTTCTCCTCGGAGACGTCGCCGATGGTGTCGCCCGTGTCGAGCCCGAGGCCGTCGAAGATCGCGTTGCGCGGGTCGCCCTTGCCAATCACGTAGTGCGCGTTGGCTTCTGAGGTGAAGTCGGAGACGAGCTTCTTGCCGGCGAACTCGGGGTGAGCGGCCTTGGCCTCGTCGAACTTGGCGTTGACCTGGTCGACCAGTTTCTGCGCCTGCTCTTCACGGCCGAGCGCCTTGCCGGTCGTCATGAGCTGCACGTTCCACGGAGTTTCCTCGTCCGGGTAGTCGGCGGACTGCACCACGGTGGGGGCGATCTGCGAGAGCCGGTCGTAGGTCTTCTGGTCGACGGTCTCGTTGATGGCGAAGATGACGTCGGGCTTGGCCGCCGCGATGCCCTCGAAGTTGATGGAGTCGCCTTCGATGGCGGGCACGCCCTTGCCTCCCGTCTCCTTCTGCACCCACGGGAAGCTGTCGTAGTTCTCGAAGTAGCCGCCGCGACTGCCGACCGGCACGATGCCGAGGGACAGGACGAAGTCCTGGTCGATCCAGCCTGCGGTGACGACGCGCTTCGGGTCGGCGGGGATCTTGGTCTCGCCGAACTTGTGCGACACGGTGACGGTGTCCGCGGCTGCAGCGGCCGAGGAGGTCGTCTCGCTAGGGGTGGACGAGCTGCCACACCCCGCGACGAGGGCGGCCCCGACGAGGACCGTGGAGGCGAGGGTCAGGGCACGAGGTGCGCGTAGAGCGCGACTGAAAATCCGCATTTGGCAAGGCTAGCATTGCCTAACTTAGTCGGGTGCGGGTTGGTGTGAAGTCCGCCCCTCCGGGACGAATCGGTAGGGTGTCGTCCCGACGGCCCGCAAATATCGGGTCATGCGCAACGGAGCGTCACTCATTCCGGCATGCCACCCGACGTGATTTCGATGATGTGAATTGGAGCAGTCCCTTGGCCCTCAACACCATCGCACTGGAACTCGTCCCGCCCAACGTCGACCGCGGCGCGGCCTACGCCGTCGACGAAGCCCACAAGGTGCTGCAGCTGGCCAAGGACGCCGGCATCGAGGGTCGCATCCGGCACGTCATGATCCCCGGCATGATCGAGGAGGACGGCGACCGTCCCATCGAGATGAAGCCAAAGCTGGACGTCCTCGAATACTGGTCGATCATCAAGCCCGAGCTGCCGGCGATGAACGGACTGTGCACGCAGGTCACGTCCTTCCTCGACCAGCCCGCACTCGAACAGCGCCTCGGCGAGCTGCTGAACGCCGGTTTCGACGGCATCGCCTTCGTCGGCGTTCCGCGCACGATGGCCGACGGCGACGGTGCGGGCGTCGCTCCCACCGACGCCCTGTCGATCTACCACGACGTCGTCCCCAACCGTGGCGCGATCCTGATTCCCACTCGCGTTGGCGAACACGGTCGCTTCAACTTCAAGTGCGACCAGGGCGCAACCTACGGGATGACGCAGTTGCTCTACTCCGACACGATCGTCGGCTTCCTCACCGACTTCGCCAAGACCACGGACCACCGCCCCGAGATTCTGCTGTCGTTCGGGTTCGTCCCGAAGATGGAGACCAACGTCGGGCTGGTCAACTGGCTGATCCAGGATCCTGGCAACGCCGCCGTCGCCGCTGAACAGGCCTTCGTCAAGGAGTTGGCGGCCGCCGACCCCACCGTCAAGCGCAAGCTGCTGCTCGACCTCTACAAGCGCGTGCTCGACGGCGTCGCCGACCTCGGCTTCCCCCTGAGCATTCACTTCGAGGCCACCTACGGCGTCTCGCGGCCCGCGTTCGACACCTTCGCCGAGATGCTCGACTACTGGTCACCCGACCGCTGACTCACCCGCCCGCGGCGACGTAGTCCGCCAGGGCAGACCCCATCGCCAGGGCACCCGCCCCGTTGGGGTGCAGCGGAGCCGCCGGGCTGACGGGTGCGAACCCCTCGACGTAGCGGTCCTGCGGGGCCGCGCAGATGTCGCGTCCGACCGACAGCGGCCGGGCGTCGAAGAACTCGACGCCCCGGTCGGCGGCCACCTCGCGGAGGCGGCCGTCCAACTCGTCGACCTTGGCCTGGAAGTACGCGGCGTCGACCGGGTTGATGGGCTCGGCGGGAAAGCATCCCTCTGGCCGGACGTAGGTGCCGTAGCCGACCAGGATCACCCTGGCGGCGGGTGCCTTCTCGCGGATCTCGTCGACGAGGTCGGACCAGTCGTCGGCATTGGCGTCGATGGACTCCGAGATCTGGTCGACGCCGTCGACCACCAGGTCCGACGAGCAGGGCGGGATGTCCAGGCTGGTCCGTCGACACGTGGCCGCGATCTTCGGCAGGTCGACGTCGTTGCCACCGATCGTCACGGTCACCAACTGGGTGTCGGCCGTCACCGCGTCGAGTTGGGGCGGCACCGGACCGGAGCGGGTGGGCTGGGAGCGTGAGACGAGGTCCTCGGTGCGCGCCCCGCTGCACGTCACGTCGGCGAACGACGCCGCCCCGATGCGGCGGGCCAGCACCGACGGGTAGTCGTTGGTCGACTTGAGGCAGCCAACCGGTTCGGCCTGGTCGGGCACCAGCGGAGCCGCGGCGGCCGAGTCGCCCATCGCCACGTACCGCGGTCCGGACCCGGGAGCCGCCCCGGGTGCAGGCAGGGCCGCGGCCGCCGACGGCTCCGGCGCGATGGGCGCAGTCGGGGCGTCGACGCAGGCCGAGGCCGTCAGCACGGTCAGCAGAACCGCGACCACCGTCGGTGCGATTCGGTTCGGAGCCATCACTCGTTCATACCCAGGCCCGCCGACCATGCCACTGTGTTCTTCGTGACGGGCTTAGTGACTCTTCCCTCCGACAACCACGTGCACACGGAGTTCTCCTGGGACACCGGCCCCGAAGCCTCCATGGTGAACACCTGTCGCCGCGCCGTCGAGATCGGATTGCCCGCGGTGTCCTTCACCGAACACGTCGACTTCACCGACTGGGGCGATCACGACCACCCGCCGGTCGACGCGCAGGTGGGCACGCGCAAGCGGGTGCTTCCCGTCGACGTCGACGAGTACCTGGCCAGCATCGAGCGGTGCCGCCACGAGTTCCCCGAGCTGCGCATCCTGTCCGGGATCGAGGCCGGCGAGCCGCACCTGTTCGCGGGCAGCGTCGCCGCGGTCCTGCGATCGGGCTCCTTCGACCGCGTGCTCGGTTCGCTGCACTCGATCGTGCACGACGGCAAGCTCGTCTACGCCAACCACGTGTTCCGGTCGTGGCCAGCCGCCGAGGTCGTGCGGGCCTACTTCGCCGAGCTGCTGCGCCTGGTCGAGGGGTCCAACATATTCGAGGTCCTGGCCCACTGCGACTACCCGCGGCGCTACTGGCCGGCGGCCCGCGAGGGGCAGTACCGCGAGGCGGACTTCGAGGAGGAGTACCGGACGGTGTTCCGCGCGCTGGCCAGCTCCGACCGGCCGCTGGAAATCAACACCTCGAGCCCGCTCGCGTCGGCAGCCCTGATGCGGTGGTGGTACGAGGAGGGCGGCGGTGCGGTGTCCTTCGGGAGCGACGCGCACGTGCCCGTCCGGGTCGGGGACAAGTTCGAGGTGGCCGTGGACGTCGTCGAGGCGGCCGGCTTCCGCCCTGGCCGCGACGAGTACGACTTCTGGCGCCGCTGAGAGTCCGTCCCCGACCGCCTATCGTTGACCGAGTGTCCGGCGACGAATTGCGTGAATTGCGTGCGCGGCTCGACGGCCTGACGATCCGCGACGCCGACCGGCTGCGGCGACGGCTCCGGGGCAGCGGAGGCAACCCGGAGACCCTGGCGAAGCTGGCCGCCCAGTTCACGACGGCGGAAGCCCTCGTCGCGACCCGGCTGGCGGCCGTGCCGGAGATCTCCTACCCCGATCTGCCGGTCAGCGAGAAGCGCCATGACATCGCTGCCGCCATCCGCGACCACCAGGTTGTCGTCGTCGCCGGCGAGACCGGGTCGGGCAAGACCACCCAGCTGCCGAAGATCTGCCTGGAGCTGGGGCGCGGCATCCGGGGCACCATCGGCCACACCCAGCCGCGCAGGCTGGCCGCCCGCACCGTCGGCCAGCGGATCGCCGACGAACTGCGCGTCCCCCTCGGCGAGGCCGTCGGCTACACCGTCCGGTTCAACGACCATGCGAGCGACCGCACGCTCGTCAAGCTGATGACCGACGGCATCCTGCTCGCCGAGATCCAGCGCGACCGCCGGTTGCTGCGCTACGACACGCTGATCCTCGACGAGGCCCACGAGCGCAGCCTCAACATCGACTTCCTGCTCGGCTATCTGCGGGAGTTGTTGCCGCAGCGGCCCGATCTGAAGGTCATCGTGACGTCGGCGACGATCGAGCCGGGCCGGTTTGCCGCTCACTTCGCCGGAGGCGGACAGGGTTCCAGCGGCGGTGCCGGGGGCGCTGCGCCCATCGTCGAGGTGTCCGGCCGCACGTATCCCGTCGAAATCCGTTACCGCCCACTGGAACTCCCCGTGGAGGCTGCCGACGAGGACGATCCCGACGATCCCGACCAGGACGTGATCCGCACCGCGGTCCGCGACCAGACCGAGGCAATCATCGACGCCGTTCGCGAACTGGAGTCCGAGCCGCGCGGCGACGTGCTGGTGTTCCTGTCCGGCGAGCGCGAGATCCGCGACACCGCGGAGGCGCTGCGCGAGGCGCTCAATCCCAACACCGAGGTGCTGCCGCTCTACGCCAGATTGCCGACGGCCGAGCAGCAGAAGGTCTTCCAGCCCGGCCGGTCGGCACGCCGAATCGTGTTGGCCACCAACGTCGCCGAGACGTCGCTGACAGTCCCGGGCATCCGCTACGTCGTCGACCCCGGGACGGCCCGCATCTCGCGGTACAGCCGCCGCACCAAGGTGCAGCGGCTGCCGATCGAGCCCATCTCGCAGGCGTCGGCCGCGCAGCGGGCGGGCCGCTCGGGCCGCACCGCGCCCGGCGTGTGCATCCGGCTGTACTCCGAAGCCGACTTCGAGCTGCGGCCCCGGTACACCGATCCCGAGATCCTGCGCACCAACCTCGCCGCCGTCATCCTGCAGATGGCCGCCCTGGGTCTTGGCGACATCGAGAACTTCCCGTTCTTGGATCCGCCGGACGCACGCAGCATCCGCGACGGCGTGCAGCTGCTGCGCGAGCTCGGCGCCTTCGACGGCGAGGGCGCCATCACCGAGCTCGGTCGCCGGCTCGCCAAGCTTCCGCTCGATCCGAGGGTTGGCCGGATGATCCTGGCGGCGGAGGCCGAAGAGTGCGTTCGCGAGGTGCTGGTGCTGGCGGCGGCCCTGTCGATACCCGACCCACGGGAGCGGCCGTCCGACCACGAGGAGGCCGCTCGGCAGAAGCATGCCCGGTTCGCCGACGAGTTCTCCGACTTCAGTTCCTACCTCAACCTGTGGCGATATCTCGGGGATCAGCGAAAGTCGTTGTCGGGCAGTGCCTTCCGGCGAATGTGTCGCACGGAGTATCTGCACTACCTGCGCATCCGGGAGTGGCAGGACCTCGCCGGGCAGCTGCGGAGCATCGCCCGCGACCTCGGCATCCGCGAAAGCGACGACCAGGAACCCGCCGATCCGGCGCGCGTGCACGCCGCGCTCCTGGCGGGATTGTTGTCGCACATCGGTTTACGCGAAGGCGACGGCAGGGACTACGCCGGGGCGCGCAACTCGAAGTTCGTGCTCGCGCCCGGTTCGGTGTTGACGAAGAAGCCTCCGCGCTGGGTCGTCGTCGCCGAACTGGTGGAGACCAGCCGACTGTTCGGCAGGACCGCGGCGCGCGTCGAACCCGAGGTCGTCGAGCGCGTCGCCGGTGATCTGGTGCAGCGCACCTACAGCGAGCCGCACTGGGACGCCAAGCGCGGCGCGGTGATGGGCTACGAACGCGTCACCCTCTACGGACTTCCGTTGGTGGCGCACCGACGCATCGGCTACGCGCAGGTCGACCCGGTGGTCGCCAGGGACATGTTCATCCGCCACGCCCTCGTCGAGGGCGACTGGCAGACCCGGCACCACTTCTACCGCGACAACACCAAGTTGCGTGAGGAGCTCGCCGAGCTGGAGGAGCGCGCCCGTCGTCGGGACCTGCTGGTCGACGACGACGAGGTCTACGCGCTCTACGACGCCAGGGTGCCGGCAGAGGTGGTGTCGGCGCGGCACTTCGACGGCTGGTGGAAGAAGCAGCGCCACCGGACGCCGGACCTGCTGACCTTCACTCGCGACGACCTGCTGCGCAACGACGCCGACGCGGACCAGCCCGACACCTGGGAGGCCGACGACCTGTCGTTGCCGCTGACCTACCGCTTCGAACCCGGCCGGGAGGACGACGGCGTCACCGTGCACGTCCCGGTCGAGGTGCTGGCCCGCCTCGGCGGAGACGAATTCGGTTGGCACGTACCGGCATTGCGCGAAGAGCTGGTCACATCGCTGATCAAGTCGCTGCCAAAGGACTTGCGGCGCAACTTCGTTCCCGCCCCGGACACCGCACGGGCCGTCGTCGGATCGCTTGACCCCGGCGCCGGGTCGCTGCTGGACGCGCTGCAGCAAGAGTTGCGCCGCCGGACCGGCGTCCTGGTCCCCGTCGACGCCTTCGACCTGGGGAAGATACCCGACCATCTGCGGGTGACGTTCGCCGTCGAGGCTGGCGACGGCACCGAGCTGGCCCGCGGAAAGGATCTCGAGGCGCTGCAGGAACGGCTTGCGGCGCCGGTCCGCGACGCCGTCGCCGAGGCCTTCGCAGGCAAGCTCGAACGCACCGGCCTGCGCGCCTGGCCCGACGACCTTGCCGAACTCCCGCGCGTGGTGGAGACGGCAGGCGGTGGGCGCGCGGTGCGCGGCTACCCGGCCCTGGTCGACAACGGAACCACAGTCGACGTGAGGGTGTTCGCCACCGCCGCCGAGCAGACCGCCGCCGCCGGACAGGGGACCCGCCGACTGCTGCGCCTGTCGACGCCGTCGCCGACGAAGGCTCTCGAGAAGCAGCTGGACACCCGAAAGCGACTGGTGCTCGGCAGCAATCCGGACGGCTCGCTGGCCGCGCTGCTCGACGACTGCGCCGACGCCGCCGTGGCCGCGCTCGCGCCGAAACCGGTGTGGAGCCGCGCCGAGTTCACCGCGCTGCGGGACCGGGTCGCCGCGTCCATCGCTCCCACCACGCGTGACGTCCTCAACCGGGTCGAACGCGTGCTGGCGGCACTGCACGAGCTGCAGGTCGCCATACCCGCCACGCCGCCACCCGCCCACGCCGACGCGGTCGCAGACATCCGCGCGCAACTGGCGGCGTTGCTCCCCAAGGGCTTCGTCGTCGCCACCGGGGCTACGCACCTGCTCGACCTGGCCCGCTACCTGACCGCCGTCGGCCGCCGGCTCGAACGGCTACCGCAGGGCCTGGCCGCCGATCGCGAGCGGATGGGCCGGGTTCACCAACTGCAGGACGCGTACGACGAACTCGTCGCGGCACTTTCGCCCGCCCGAGCCGGGGCCGACGACGTGCGGGACGTCGCGCGCCTGATCGAGGAGTTTCGGGTGAGTCTGTGGGCGCAGCAGCTCGGCACCGCGAGACCGGTGAGCGAGCAGCGGATCTACCGCGCGATCGACGCCATCACCCAGTCATAGCGCACGAAGAAGGGGCACCCGCGATGCGGATGCCCCTTCTTCGTGATCTGCTTTAGCGGCTCTGGTGCACCGTCGTGTCGACGTGCGGCACGTAGACATCTTGCGTGATGTCGTTGATGAACGCGTGGTGGTCGATGTCGGCCTGCGCGGCACCCGAGAGTCCAAGGGCGCTGGCGGCGAGTCCACCGGCGATGATCGTGGCAAAGCCAAACTTCTGCATCTTCTTCATGATGGTCATCCCTTCATCTGGAACGTGTTCGGATCGTGGCCTGCTTGCCGCGATTCGGACGCTCATCCGGCTCGGACTTTCCTTCGCGCCGGTCTAAAGGGTTGAACCTGCACCGCCCTGGATTCATTTCCATTGTGTTGGATGCCACAGCGGCACGGCCCAACGGAATGGCCTGCGCGCCAATGTCGTTCCCACAGTTGTTGGATGGAAGACGACTGCCGCGAAAGCGGCTCGAAGGATGTGCTCATGCACTTCACAGCCCGTTACTTGACCCCACTTGCCGTGGCAGGGGGCTCAGCCCTCGCGATCGCCATGGCACCCGCAGCGGCTGCGGCGCCGCTCAGCTGCACCGACGTCGGCTCCGCGACACAGTGCGTGTCCCCGGGAAACAGTCAGATCACCGCGAACGCCCCCGTGGTGCAGCAGCAGCAGTGGCCCGAGTTCATCATCATTCACCGCAACCGCTGATGACCGTCACGAGGTGAGTGCGCGCACCTCGCCCGCCGTTGCGATGAATTCGGCCATCTGGTCGGCCGAGTCCAGCGGCTGCAGTGCGACGGCGTCCACGCCGGCGGCCAGGTAGGGCGCCAGCCCGTCGCCGATCTGGCTGGCCGTTCCGCCCACCCCGAACACGCCCCCGGTGGGTACTTCCTGGCGCGCCGCCTCCTCGGCCAGCCGTCCCTGCGCACCGTCGCCAGGGGCGCAGGCCAGGAAGAGCGATGTGCTGAAGGGGCGGCCGCCCGCGTCGGCCCGACCATCGGCGACGTGGCCCAGCGCCTCGCCAACCGTGTGGGTGGCGTACCTGCTGTCGAGCAGGACCCCGTCGGCGATCTCACCGGCCAACCGCAGCGTCTTCGGCCCGGTGCCGCCGATCAGGATCGGGTACGGGATCGCACGCGGGAAGTCCAGGCGCACCTTCGACAACCGCACGTAGCGACCGTCGGTGGTGACTTCCTCGCCGCTCAGAAGCGCCCTCAGCGCGGTCACGTACTCGCGCAGCAGGGTCAGAGGAGAGTCGACGGCGGCGCCCGCCTGCCGCATCCAGCTCTGCACACCGTGGCCGACGGCGACGCGGGTCCGCTCTGGGAACATCGCGTCCAACGTGGCGAATTCCATGGCGGCCGTGGTGACGTTGCGCAGCGGAGCCGGAATCAAGCCGATGCCGACCTTGAGTCGCTCCGTGGAAGCGAGGGCGACGGCGACCTGGGCGATGCCGCCCTGCTGAAAGCAGTCTTCCCACAGCCACAATTCGTCCACTCCTGCCGCCTCCGCCGCGGTCGCGACGCCTCGCAGGCCGTGTGGGTGGAAGTCCGGGCGGAAGATCACGCCGAGTCGTGTGGTCACGACCACCATCATTGCGCGACCCCCGGCGACAGCCCACACGGCTGCTGTTGCCTCGAACGCGCAACCGTTTGCTAGATCGGCTATGCACTTTTCGGATTGGCGAGTTTCTGCCATCCGACGGTCAATTTCCGCCACCGGAATTAGATCGCTGAACTGGCTGTTGTAGCCATCAGCACACCAAGAGGATCTAGGAAGAAGGGCTCAACCCGTGAAGAAGTTCGGATTTGCCACCGTCGCCGCCACCGCATTCGCCGCCGCCCTCGTCGGGCTGGCTGGGCCCGCCGCCGCGGCACCCGTCGCCAACCCGGCTCAGGTTGGATACTCCGCCGGCATCGATCATCACCAGTGGGTCAACGACATCCAGCAGCAGGTGAACCGGCCGCCGGCCGCGATCGTGGGCAACGGCCGCTAGACGACCGTCGACCAAGGAGGGGCACCCGGAAACGGGTGCCCCTCCTTTTCATGGGCCGACTACGTGGCCGCCGCGCGCTTGCGCGCCAGCGCCTTGATGTCCTCCGGCAGCGCGTCCGCCACCAAGATCTCCGGCAACAGGTCCTTCTCGAGCAGCAGCGCGCGGTAGACCACGCCGACGGTGACGCCGTGGGACGGCCGCTCGACCACGTCGACGCGATCCCCTCCGGACACCGTTCCCGGTTCGATCACGCGCAGGTAGGCACCCGGGGTGCCGCCACGGGCGAAGGTCTTGATCCAGCCGTCGACCCCGAGTCGGGCGGCGAACGTCTTGCACGGCGTCCGTGGGCTGGTCACCTCCAGAAGCACGCCGTCGGTGCCGACCCGCCACCGCTCGCCGACCACCGCTCCGGTGACGTCGACGCCCGTCGTGGTCAGGTTCTCTCCGAACATGCCGTTGGTCAGTTCGCGGTCCAGGTGCGCTGCCCAGGTGTCCAGATCCTCACGGGCGTAGGCGTAGACGGCCTGGTCGTCACCGCCGTGAAGCTTGCGGTTGCCGATCACGTCGCCGACGATGCCGCTGCCGAGACCGCCCCGCATCGGACCAGGCGCCCGGACCGCGACCGCCTCGGTCGTCGGACGTTTGTCGATTCCCGTCTTGGGCCCGCCGGGGTCCTGCTGGGTGCGGTTGACCGTCAATACCGATGCCACCCCACGAGGGTAGAGCGCGTAGGGGCTAGCCGCCGTTCTGGGCCGCCGCGTCGCGCAGGATCTGCTGCAGCCGGTCCAGGGGGTCACCGAGGCCGGGGTTGAGCCGCAGCTGCGCGTCGGGCTCCGTCGTCCCGGGGGCCGACGCCGGTGGCGGTGGCGGTGGCGGTGCCACCGGCGGTGGGGGCGGGGGCGGCGGGGGAGGCACCGAGACGGCGTCGATCTTGGCGTTGAGGCGGGCCACGGTCGCCTCGAGCACGGCGCGACGGTCGGGGTCGGCGTCGGTACTGCCCGTGAAGCAGCCGTCGGGTGCCTCGTCGACGACGGCCAACGCGTTGCGGTACCACCCGATGGCCGAACCGTCGAACTTCTCGGCCGCCCGGTCGCCGAGGGTCTCCCTGACCAGTTCGAGGTTGACTCGCACCGGACACGACTGCGCCTGCCCGGTCTGCGTCAGGGCCGCGGTGAACTGCCCGTCGGCGTCGGGGAGGCGGTCTTCCAGTATGGCGAGAGTGCCTGCGGCGAAACGGGTTCGGACTGGCTCGACGACGTCGAGCGTGCTCAGCGTCGCCACGTCGCGACCAAGGGCGTCGGTGTTCCGCTCGGCGAAGTCGGTGGCGACCGACCCGCCGGCGACGACGACGGTCCACAGCTTCAGCAGCGCGACGACCACGACGAGCGACACCGGCGCGGACACCACCAGCAATCGCACGCGCAGCGAACTCCGCTGCCACCAACGCCTTTGGCTCATCCGGTCACGCCCACATTGGTCAGCCGCGTCCTGCGAAACTCGCGAAGCACGTGGTAGAGCTCGAGGAGCACCAGCACCGCAGCCAGCGCCGCCGGAGCCCAGTAGAGCTCCGTGCGGCTCGCGGTCCTGCTGCCGGCCGTGGCCGGGTCGTCACCGGTGGGGTCGGCGGGCAGCACCGAGGCCAGGTCGTCGGCGCCGCTCCGCAGCGCGTACGGGACGCCGATCTGATCGGCGACGCCGCGCAGCGTCGCTTCGTCCACCGGAGACCCTGTGACGTCCGTGCCGGGAATCGATCCACCCGCTGCCGTGCCGTAGCCGAGCACCGCCCCGCCGTCGACCGAGCCCTCGGGCAGGTTGAAGTCGCGCGGCGGCAACGCCGCCTCGGCGGCGCCAGCGCCGAGGTAGAACACCAGATTCTTCGCCCGCGGATACTGCTGGACCGCTCCAATCAGCTGATAACGCAACATGTTTCCGGCCGCCCCCGCGTTGGTTGCGGTGACGGCGTCGGGGCTCACCGGATAGGGCGCCAGCACCGACGCCACCGGGCGCAGGCTCCAGGTGTCCGCCGACAGGGGCCAATCCAACGCCGCCCGGCTCGCGAAGGAGATGACGGCGACGCGGGCGTCGGGGTACCGGTCGAGCAGTTCGGCGACGTCGGCCCGCGCCGCGGTCATCCTCGACGACCCGTCGGGTCCGTCGCCGACGCTCATGTCGGGGGACCGGTCGACGACGAGGAAGACGTTGGGGGCCTGTGAATCTGCGACACGGGTGCTGGCCGTCGACGGGCCGAGCACGGGCCGGGCAGCGCTTGCGACGAGCAGGAGCGCCGCGGCCGTGAGACCCGTCCATCGCCACAGGGTCCCCCTGCTGCGGGCGGCCGAGGGGAGTCGGCGAAGGGTTGCGATGCGGGCAACCAGGATGATCGCGGCGACGGCGGCCAGCAGCAACGGCGGTAACGCGGGTTGGAAGGTCATCGGCGCTGCACCATGGGCCATCCGGCCAACGCCACCGCCGCCGCGAGCGCGATGAGCACGGGAACGTCTGGAGTCTCGGGGGCGGTCGCACCGTCGGCCTCCTCACTGAACCTGGCGGCCGGTGGATGATCGCGAATGTCGTCGAGGCTCGAAGTCACACTCGGACCCGCGGGGAGGGCGCGTCCGCCGGTGTCGCCGGCCAGCGACGCGAGTCCACCCGAATCCTGCCCGGTGACCACGGCATTCAGCTGCACGCCACCGGTGATCGCGAGGTCGCGCAACCGGTCGGGGGTGAACAACGCCGGGCCACCGGGCGGCGACGTGTCGGGCCCGACGTAGATCAACGAACGGCGTTGCGCCGTGGTCTGATCGAAGTCCGGGAACCCGGTCAGGCACAGCGTCAGCAGATCGTCGAGGTTGACGGAGTAGTCCACGTAGGACACCGGGGCCGAGAACGCCGCCACGTCGCCGCGTTGGTCGGCGGGCCTGGCGTAGTCCGACAGCGTCTGCTTCGCGTATTGATAGTCGCGCGTCAGCGGGATCACCCGGCGGTTCGACGACGTCATGCCGATGCGCTGCGTGCCGAAGGTGTCGACCTGATTGGCGAAGTAGCCCAGCGCCGCGTTGACCGCCGGATCCGCCGGGGGCGCGCCGATGCAGAGCATGACGTCCTCCGGGTCGCCGCCACCGTACTGAGTTGCCGCCGTTGGCAATCCGGTGGGGCGGGCGGCGACGATCACCGATCCGGCGAACATCGCCGCGAGCAGCACGATCGTCACCACTGCCGCGATCGTCCTGGCGCGGACGGCCCGCGTGTACTCCGGCAGCAACGTGAGGCGTCGTGAGTTGGCCAGCGGTCGCAGCCGCCGCCGCTCGGCACGCATCGGTCGCAGCACCACCGCCGCGATGCAGACCGCGAGGGCGACGCAGCCGACGATGACGACCAGCATCCACGTCAGGCCCATGACCGGATCAGCTCCTCGGCGTCCCGACTGACCAGACCCACGTCCAACGTCGACTCCGGGTTGAATCGGATGTCGACCAGGTTCGTCAACAGCGGTGCCGCCGGGGCGATCTCGCTGCGTTCGATGCCGTCGAGCTGCATGAACTCCGCGCGCACACCGGTCACCTGGTGCAGGAATCGACGCACTTCGCGACTGACGGCTTCTCCTGCGGCCCCGGCGGGCAGCTCGCCCGCCCGGTAGCGGTCACCGATGGCACGCACCGTCCGCGCGGCGCGGTACCGGATCATCCGGTCCCTGGCGGCCCCGACCAGCGGCACGGTTCCCAGTCGCTTGCGAGGCATGGTGAACAGATACACGCCGGCGTACCACCCGACGAGGAGCACCGACAGCGCGATCGCAAGCCAGAGCCACAGCGACGAATACGACGTCGGACCGATCACGTGGCGCAACAGGTCATCCGGCACGGGCGTACACCTCGGTCATCGCGGTCAGCCGGGTGCGGATGGCCGCGCTACCGCCGATCACGGTGTGCGGTATGCCGTGTCCGACCATGAACTCCGAGAGTCGTTCGCGGCGTTGCTCTTCAGCGCGGCGATAGGCGTCGACCACCCCCTGACCGAGGGCGGCTCCACCGAAGACGAAGTGACCGTCGGCCACGTCGAAACCGTCGTCCTCGTCCGAACCGATCGCGGGCATGTCCGACACCATCGCCCACATCACGTCGTGCCGGGCGGTGAGCCGGGTGAGCGCGCCGTCGAGCCGGTCGTCGACGTCGGGCTCGTCGGACACCACAACGATCAACAGCGGGCGACGCTGATGCCGCGCCACCCAATCCAATTGGGTGAGAACATGACTCGACGCCGGTCCGGTGCCAACGTGATGGTGGAATCGGTGCAACATGTGCTCGACGTGAGTCTCGCCGCGCCGCAGTCGAACGTCGACCGATCCGCGGGCATCGCCGAACACCATGCCGATCTCGTCGGACCTCCTCAACGTGATCAAACCCATGGCGCCGATGACGTTGGCGGCCACGTCCCGCTTGAGCTCACCCGACGGCGCGGCCGCCGTCATGTTCCGCCCCGCGTCGGCGACCACCATGATCTTGTGGTGCTTCTCGGTGACGAAGCGCTTGATCAGCACCTGACCCGAACGGGCCGACGCCTTCCAGTCGATGTCCCGCACGTCGTCGCCCTGCACGTAGGGGCGAAGGTCGTCGAACTCAAGGCTGCGCGTGTGCACCAGCGCGTACCGGCCGCCCTCGAGTAGGCCGTTGCCGTCACGTCCGAAGTGCGCCCTGGCGCGGTCCAGATGGACTCCCACTCACGGCACCCGCACTGCCTGCAGGACCGCGTCGATCACCACGTCCGGCGTAACGCGGGCGCTGGCCGCCTCGAACCCCAGGATCAGCCGGTGCCGCAACACGCGGTGAGCCAGCTTCGCGACGTCGTCGGGTAGGACGTGGGTCCGCCCGCGCAGAACGGCCAGCGCCCTGGCCGTGCGGCAGAACGCGATGGTGGCGCGGGGGCTGGCGCCGTACTCGATGAGCCGCGCGATGCCGGGGGAGAGGTGCGCCTCGGGATCACGGGTGACGCCGACCAGATGACTGGCGTACTGGATCAGGGCGCGGTCCATGTGGACCGACGCCACCAGCTGCCGGACGCGGCGCACGTCGTCGAGGCTGACCACGGGCACGGTGCGGTGGTCCTTGTCGTAGAGGCCCGAGTCCATCCTGGCGATGACCTCGACCTCGTCGTCGATCGACGGGTAGTCGACGACTTCCTTGAGCATGAAGCGGTCGGTCTGAGCCTCCGACAGCGGATACGTGCCCTCCTGGTCGACCGGATTCTGGGTGGCGATCACCAGAAACGGCTCGGGGATCGGGTACACGACGCCGGCGATGGTGGTCTGACGCTCCTCCATGGCCTCCAGCATCGCGCTCTGGGTCTTCGCGCTCGACCGGTTGATCTCGTCGAGCAGCACGATGTTGGCGTGCACGGGGCCAAGCCGGGTGACGAAGGAATTGGTCGCGGCCTCGTAGATCTGGGTGCCGATGATGTCGCTGGGCAGCAGGTCCGGCGTGCACTGGATGCGCTTGAACTCACCGCCAACCGCTTCGGCGACGACCCTGGCGGCGGTCGTCTTTGCCAGCCCCGGCACGCTCTCCACCAGCAAATGGCCGCCGGCGAGAACGCCGATCAGCATCGATTCGCGCAGGTGATGTTGCCCGACGACCTTCGCCGAGAACGCGTCGGCCACTGCCTTCACGATGTGCTGGGCTTCGGCCAAGTCGGACTGGTCGAGATGCGATCGTGCGGCAGTCATGGGTCCTTTCGAGAGACAGGTCGCGATAAGGGGTACCCGAAAGGACCACGTTCACGCCCTGGGGCGCCGCCCAGCCACGTCCCGTAGGTTCGTCACGACATGCTGGGACTACTTCTACCGCTGCTGGGCTTCGCGCTCCTCGACTCGTTGAACGTCCTGAACCTGGGAGTGACCTCGGCGGTCGTCTACGACAGCAGGCTCAGCCGCAGGTCGGCGCTTCCCGGCGGGCTGAGCTTCATCGGGGGAGTGTTCGCGGCGACCTCGACGTTCGGTGTGCTCACCGTGCTCGGCCTGAACTTCCTCACCGACCGCGTCGACCTCGAGGTGACGCCGACGCTGCGGTACTGGGGTCAGCTGGTGCTGGGCGTGGTGCTGATCGCGGTGGCCAGCCTGTCGGGCTCCGCCCGCCCCACCCCGCCGCTGTGGGCACTGAACCTGACCCGGCGCAATCCCTGGCTCTTCGCGATCGTCGGAATCGTCATCGGCTTCGGTCAGTCCGCGACGTCGGTGCCGTACCTGACGTCGTTGACGATGCTGTCGGCGCGCGACCCGCTGCCGTCGACGTGGCCGCTGATCGTGGTCGCGTACTGCTCGGTGGCGCTGCTGCCGTCACTGCTGGTGCTGGCGCTCTCGACGAGACGGACGATTCGGGCCAGGCGCGCACAGCGCAACATCGTTCGGGCGACCACCCGCTTCGGGCCGGTGACCGTGCGGATCCTGTTCTTCGGCGTCGGCGTGGTGCTCGTCGCAGGGGCGCTGTGGAACTACCGCGCGCTGTGGTGAGACCGCCGCCGCCGGAAAATCGGTTGATCGTCCCGCGGTGCGCGCGTTGACTGAGGTCATGGACCAACGGGAGAGGGCGCTCTTGGCGGGCCTGCCCGACGTCGGGATCCCTGGCTGGAACGGCTTGATGCAGAACGCGGTTGGGCAATCCATGGGCCGCGGCGAGGCGACGGTCTCACACGTCGACGGCAGGGGACTGCTGGCGACGATCTGGGCGGAGCTGTCCCGCTAGCCGCGGGTGTGGTCGGCGTGAGACTGCGCTGACGGTCGTTGTTGCGAACGTTTTACGACCCTGGACGCAGTCTCGACGCTAGCCGCGGGTCCCGTCGGCGACGCGCGGTGGCCTTTCGGCCGACGCGGTGTCGAGAACCAGTTCGGCCACCCGCGACCGGTGCTCCTCGGCACTGCCGAGCAGCGCGGCGTCGACGATCGCCCGCTTGAAGTACAGATGCGCCTGGTGCTCCCAGGTGAACCCAATGCCGCCGAGCGTTTGGATCGCGTCCGCGGCGATCCGGCTGAACGCCGCCGAACACGTCGCCTGGGCAATGCTTGCGGCCAGCGCCGGATCGTCCGAGCCCTCGGTCAGCGCCCACACCGCGTGATAGGCCGTCGACCGGGCGTGCTCGAGGTCGACCATCATGTCGGCCAACCGGTGCTTGACGGCCTGGAAGGAGCCGATCGGCCTGCCGAACTGAAGCCGCTCCTTGGCGTACTGCACTGCGACGTCGAGCATGTGCTGAGCCGCGCCGACCTGTTCGACGGCCAGCAGCGCCGACGCCACCTGGAAGGCGTGGTCGATCACCCGCTCAGCGTCGTCGGGGCCTGCCACTAGGTGAGCCGGCGTCGCGGAGAGCGTCACCACTGCCTGCGGTCGGGTCTGGTCGACGGTCAGCTGATGGGTCCGTTCCACGCCCGCGCCGGCGGCGTCGACCGCGAACAGGCCGACACCGTCGGGGCCGATTGCGGCGACCAGCAGGTCGTCGGCCGCACCGGCGTCCACCACGCCGTGGACGGTTCCGGTCAGCGTCCAATCGTCACCCGAGGGGGTCGCCGTCACGTCGACGAGGGACGCGTCAACGGCGCCGGCGCGGTCGGGCACTGCGAACGCCGCCGTCCTGCGGCCCTCGACCAGCTCGGTCAACAGCTCGTCGCGCCGCGGCCCCGCGGAGGCGGCGACCAGTGCGGGAATGGCAAGGTAGACGGTGCCAAAGATCGGTCCGCAGGCCAGCGCCGCGCCGAGTTCCTCGACGGCGACGGCCTGGTCGACGAGCGTGCCGCCAACGCCGCCGTCGGCCTCGGACACCGACAGGCCGAGGACGCCGAGCTCGCCGCCAAGACGGTTCCACGCCCTCGGGTCGAAGGGCGGGTCGGACTCCATGAGCCGACGCACCGTCGTCTCGTCGAAGTTCTCGGCCGCGAACCGGCGGACCGCCGACAGCAACTGCTGCTGTTCGTCGGTGAACATGAACTCCGCGCGGGGTTCGTTCGCAAGCGTCTCAGCCACATCAGCCGTCTTAGCCACGGGGAATCTCCTTCCACGGCATGCCGGCATCGGCACGCAGGTCACCGGGCAGGCCGAGGACCCGCTCGCCAAGAATGTTGCGCATCACGTCGGACGTGCCGCCTTCGATGGTGTTGGCGCGACTGCGCAGATGTCGCTGCTGGATGGGACCGCGCCAGTCGGAATCCTCCCGCTCGGCCGCCGGTTTCGAGTAACCGTGATACAAAATGCCTTCGGGCCCAAGCAGATCCATGCAGAATTGGTAGATCTGCTGGTTCAGTTCGGCGCCGACCAGCTTGCCGATCGAACCCTCGGGACCCGGCCCACCGACGGTCGCCGAGACCCGGGACCGCTCCGACGTCAGGCGCTGTGCCTCCGACCGGAGCCACAGCTGGGTCAGCCGGTCGCGCAGGACGGGCGTCTGACGTTCCGGGCGGGCGGCCCACAGCGAGACCGCCTCGGAGATGGTGCCCGCGCCGCGTCGGCTGCCGCTGCCGCCGAGTGCGCTGCGCTCGTTCATCAGGGTCGTCATCGCGACGCCCCACCCGTTGCCGACCTCGCCGAGACGGTGGGCGTCGGGGATGCGCGCGTCGGTGAAGTACACCTCGTTGAACTCGGCTTGGCCGGTGAGCTGGCGCAGCGGTCGCGTCTCGACGCCGGGGGAGTGCATGTCGACGACGAAGTACGTGAGGCCCTTGTGCTTTGGGACGTCGGGGTTGGTGCGCGCCAGCAGTAGCCCCCACCGCGCCCGGTGGGCGAGGCTGGTCCACACCTTCTGTCCGTTGATCACCCAGTCGTCACCGTCGCGCACCGCGGAGGTGGCGAGGCCGGCCAAGTCGGAGCCGGCGCCCGGCTCGGAGAACAGCTGACACCAGATGTCCTCGGTGGTGGCCAACGGCCGTAGCCAGGACTTCTTGACCTCGTCGGACAGGGCGTGCTCGCGGATGGTCGGCGCCGCCATGCCGTAACCCATCGGGTTCAGCCCCAGCGGCACCGGCCCGCCGCCACCCTGCAGAATGCGGTCCGCGATCGCCTGGTTTCCGCGCGAAAGGCCAAGTCCGCCAAGTCCTTCGGGAAAGTGCACCCAGGAGAGTCCGGCGTCGTAACAGGCGCCGAGGAATTCGGTCACGGGGACGGATCTCGGGTCGTGGTCTGCTACGACCGCCCTCGCCAGATCGGCGACCCGATCGGAATCAGCAACATTGCTCATCTAGTCACGATAGAAGTCGACACCCGTCAACCGACACCGGGGGGCCGTTCCGCCGACCGCACGCATGTTGAACACGAATCGCGAGAGCGTCCGCAAACATGCGTGCAGTCGGCGGCGGGGTTAGGCCGCGGAGCCCTTGAGCGCGTCGCGAGCCCGGTCGAGCAGCGACGCGAACGGGCCCACCGCGAAGTTGACGGCACCCGACTCGACGCCGGGGTGCGGGTGCGTTGGTGCGATCCGTTCGGCGAACACGACCGCGTCGGTCAGCTTCTTCAGCTCCTTGGCGTCGAGTTCCTCTTCGAGGCGTGGGAACTCCTCGGTCTCCTCCTTCTCGGCGTGCTGCAGGACCGCGGCTTGCAGGTGGATCAGCGCCTTGCTGAACTCGGCGGTGCCGCACTCGAGGTTCTCGATCTCGGCGAGCGCGACCTTGGAATCGTGCTCCTCCGCGAGCCGAGCGTCGACGATCGCGTCGCCGCCGTCGACCTTGCGGCGCACCCGCGGGTGCACCATCATCTCCTCGGCAGTTTCGTGGACGGCGAGCATCGTGCGCAGGGCGTCGAACGACTTCTGTTGTGTCGCAGCGTCGGCCGCGTCCAACGTCTCGACGAACAGTCGCTTGATGGCCTCGTGCTGCTCGGTCAGGAATGCGACGACATCCTGATTTGTGCTGATGGACCTGTCGTTGTTCGACATGCAAGTACCTCATCGATCGGACTGCGAATGGCGGCGCGCTGGGCTGAGCGCCTCGCCCATCGCTTACCCGACGGTCGAACCCGCGAAACGGCGACGGGGACGCGCCGGCGCCGATGCCGAAGCCTCAGTAGCGGTCGAGTTCGACGAGCCGCTCGTCGCTGATGCCGAAGTGATGAGCGATCTCGTGAAGCACGACGTGCTTGATCTCGCGGTGTAGCCGGTCCGGGTCGGCGGCGAAGAGGCGCACGAGCGGACCTCGGAAGATGCTGATCTTGTCGGGAAGGACTCCGCTGTACGCGCTGGTCCGTCGCGTCAGTGGGACACCTTGGTACAGGCCGAGCAATCGTTGTCCGTCGGGAGGCTCGTCTTCGACGACGATCTCGACGTTGCCCATCGCGGCAAGGAGTTCGGCGGGCAGCGAGTTCACCGCCTCGTCTATTGCCACGTCGAACGGGTCTTCGTACTCCGGCGCCGAGGTGTCGTCCACGTCTTCGAGAGTGCCAGAACGACGAAGGCGACAACTAGAACGTGTTACATTTTTGGCTCTCCCGGAACCCGAGGGGCCAATGAGTAAGACCCGATCACTGGCGATCGTCACCGTCGCCTACGTCATCGCCATCGGTGTCGGTGCGGCCTGGTTGGCGTGGGGACCCCGCACCGGTCAGCTCTGGTTGGACACCTTCGTGGCCGACCTGCTCGCCACCGTCGTGATCTTCGCGTTCAGTCGGGCCTACCGGAACTCCAGCTTCTACGACGCCTACTGGAGCGTCATCCCGCCGCTGCTGCTGTTCTACTGGTGGAGTCAGGCCGGGCCGGGCGTCGACCAGCTGCGCTGCTGGCTCATCTCGATCGTGGTGGTGCTCTGGGCGATTCGTCTGACGGCCAACTGGGTCTACGCCTTCCCTGGTCTTCACCACGAGGACTGGCGTTACCCGATGTTCAAGCAGCGCGCGGGCCGCCTCGAGCCGGTTGCCGACCTGGTCGCCATCCACCTGATCCCGACGTGCCAGGTGTTCCTCGCCATGGTGCCGGCATACGTCGCCGTCACCCGGCCCGGCCCGGGTCTCGCATGGCTCGGTTGGTTGGCGTTCGTCGTCGGGCTCGCCGCGGTCGCCCTGGAACTGGTGGCCGACGTCCAGATGCACCGCTTCGTGCGCCAGCGCCAACCGGGGGACGTGATGGACCGTGGCCTGTGGAGTTGGTCGCGGCATCCAAACTACTTCGGGGAGTTCAGCTTCTGGCTCGCCGTCGCCCTGTTCGGCATCGCGGCGGCGCCCGCCGACGCGTGGTGGCTGGTCCTCGGTGCGGTCGCGATCCTGGCGATGTTCCTCGGCGCCAGCATCCCCATGATGGAGACGCGCAGCCTCGAGCGGCGCCCCGCCTATCAGGGCGTGGTGGTACGGGTCTCGCGGTTCGTGCCATGGCCACCCAAGGCGGTGCGGTGACCAGGAAGCGCGTCGTCGTCGCCGGACTCGGCGACAGCGGCATCCTCACCGCGATCCGACTGGCACCCCACGTCGACGTCGTCGGCATCTCGGCCAAACCAGCGCTGGTCAGCGGTCAGGAACTGGGCCTGCGGCTGAGCCGGCCCGACGACTGGGCGCGCGACTACGTGATCGGGTTCGACAGGTTCCGAGGGCTGGACGGGGTGCGTACCGTGCAGGGCACGCTCACCGGCGTCGACCCCGTCGCCCGCCGCGTCTTCCTCGACCGCGACGACGGCACGTCGGGAACCGAAGACTATGACGCGCTGGTGATTTCGACCGGCGTGACGAACGGCTTCTGGCGCCGCCCGACGCTTCAGACCGCAGCCGACGTCGACGCCGACCTGCGCGCCGCGCACGACCGCATCGCCCGAGCCGAGTCCGTCGTCGTGATCGGCGGTGGCGCGGCGGCAGTCAGCAGCGCCGCCAACGTCGCACGGACGTGGCCGGACAAGCGCGTCGACCTGTACCACCCGGGCGACCGCCCGCTGCCCGCACACCATCCCAGGGTTTGGAGTCACGTTCAGCGTCGGCTTCGCGACGTCGGAGTGGACGTGCACGGAGGCCACCGGGCCGTCGTGCCAGACGGTTTCGCGTGTGACGAGATCACCAGCGGGGCGGTGCAGTGGAGCACCGGGCAGCCGTCCGCCGCCGCGGACGCGGTGCTGTGGGCGATCGGCCGGGTAACCCCCAACACCGGCTGGTTGCCGTCGGACATGACCGATGACAACGGATTCGTCCGCGTGACGCCCGATCTCCGCGTGCCAGGACGGCCAGGTGTCTTCGCCGTCGGCGACGTCGCCGCCACTGACCCGCTGCGCAGTTCGGCCCGCAACCGGGCCGACGGCCTGCTGGCCCACAACATTCGAGCGGACTTCGCCGGCCAACCCCTGCGCACCTACCGGGCACCAAAGCGGCGTTGGGGTTCGGTGCTGGGACCCCAGCCCGACGGGTTGGAGGTCTTCGCCCCAGGTGGTCGGGCCTTCCGATTCCCGGCGTGGTCGGTCGACCGGGTGCTGCAACCGCTGATCGTCCGAAGGGGCATCTACCGCGGCATCCGCAACTGACCCACGGTCAGCCGAGCCGGATGCAGGCCTGGATGCCGTCGCCCACCGGGAGCTTGACCGACAGATATCCGTTCTCGGGGTCTCCGAGGTGAGCCAGCAGCGGGCCGTGAACGTCACTGCCCCAATCCATGTCGACGTCGTCGACCAGAATTAGCGATCCCGGGCGCAGTGACGGCTCCAGCAGTCGGAGCACCGGCAACGCCAAGTCCGGCCAGCCGTCCAGCAAGACCAGATCGACGACCTCTGGCACGTCGACGAGTGTCTCGAGAGCGTCGCCGGCGCGCAGGTCGATCAGGTCGGACACTCCGGCCTCGACGAAGTTGCGTTGAGCCGCAACGGCTTTGTCGTGTTGCAGCTCGGTGCCGATGACCGTGCCGCCGCCGTTGTCGCGCACGGCGCTGGCCAGGTGGATGGTGGAGACGCCGAACGAGGTGCCGTACTCGACGACGGTGCGGGCGCCGGTGGCGCGTGCCAGCAGATATAGCAGCGCGCCGCCCTCGGATGACACGGACATGTACACGTCCTTGAACAGCTCCGCGCGTTGCCCGGCGCTGAGGTGGGCCGGGAACCCGTCCACCCCGGTATCGGCGAATGCCTGCGGGTCGTGCTCCTCTTCTGCTGACAACAAGCGTTGCAGCACAACGGAAACCGGTTCGGAATGCAAGGTTGACGTCATGGCGGTGGAACCTCTCTCGTGGTGGCGAGACCAAACGTACGATCGAGGTGAGTTGCAGTCCAGTGCATGTTTGATAAGGAATGATTATCCAAGATGGAATCCGGTCTCGACCTGAACCTGTTCGTCGCCCTCGACGCGCTCCTCGACGAGGGCAGCGTCAGCGGGGCCGCGCAGAGGCTGCACACCTCCGCTCCCGCAATGAGCCGGACTCTCGCCAGGCTGCGTCGCATGTTCGACGATCCGATCCTGGTGCGGGCAGGCCGCGTGATGGTGCCGACCCCGCGGGCGCTGGCGATGAAGAGCCGGGTGCACGAACTCGTCGAGCGGGGCCGTGGCTTGCTGGGGCCCGAGGAGCAGCCGGAACCGGCCACCCTGCGCCGTACCTTCTCGGTGCAGATGGGCGACCTGCTGTCGCACACGATCGGCGCCCGACTGGTGTCTCGAATTCGGGGGGAGGCACCGGGCGTCACGCTGCGCTTCGTCGGCGACAGCCACGAGGACACCGACGCGCTGCGAGACGGCAGCGTCGACGTCGAAGTCGGACAGATACCGCGGATCCACCCGGAGACCCACATCGAGCCACTGTTCTCCGACCGGATGGTCGGCGTCGTGCGGGCAGGCCACGAGCTCGCCGGCAAGCGGGTCACGCTGAAGCGCTTCGCCGCCGCCGAGCACGTCGTGTCGTCACGGCGTGGGCGCCTCACCGGACCGATCGACGGCCTGCTCGCCGAGCACGGGCTGCGGCGTCGCGTCGCCGTCTGCACCCCGACTGCGCTCGCGTCGCTGCATCTCGTTCACAGCAGCGACCTCGTCGGCATCACCGCGCTGGTGATCTCCCGCACGACGCTGGCCGCGCTCGAGCTCAGCACCTTCGAGATCCCCCTGGACTTGCCGACGCTTGATCTGAGCCTGGCGTGGCATCCGCGATACGACGCCGACGGCGCGCACCAATGGTTGCGGCAGTGCATTAGGGACGCATTTTCAGGCGTGTAGCTAAAGCCTCGGATAACGATTCGGTCACGCGCTTCCGGGCGGTAAATCACGATCAATTAAGAGTTCGGCGCCAACTCTGAAGATCGACTCCGGGCGCGCCGCCGAATTTCGCCGGATTGTTGCCCATTTCACGCCGAGTCCACGTAACGCCTGGCAGGGCATTCGCGAGGGGCTCGGCATAGCCAACTGGTCGTCTCCCATGCGCTGCGTACCGTGGAATTCGGGTCGAGTACACGGCTCGTTCACACGAGACTCCCGAGGGGAAATCGATCATGAAATTCAGTGGTAAGTCGTCGACGTCCATGCGTCGTGGAACCGTCGGCATGGTGGCTGGCGGATTGTTCGCCGGAGTCGCCGCGGCGACCATCGCGGCCCCGGCTGCGTCAGCCGCACCGGACTGCAGCGGCCAGGGCGTCGCCAACACCGTCAGCTCGGTCACGGGCTCGGCCCGCGACTACCTGCGCGCCCACCCGGGTGCCGACCAGGTGCTCTCCGCGGCGCGCAACCAGCCGCGCGAGGAGGCAGCCGCCAACATTCGGAACTACTTCACGGCCAACTCGCAGGAGTACTACGAATTGCGCGGCATCATCGCCCCGATCGGCGACACACAGCGGACGTGCAACGTCTCCGTGCTGCCACCGGACCTGGAATCGGCCTACGCCGAGTTCATGGCCGGCTGACGCGCCTCGCCGACGAACCGCGGCCACGGGCATCCAGCGGGTGCTCCGCGGCCGCGACCTGGACCGCGCCGAACGGCTAAGACCAAACCGTCAGCGCGGACGCCACAGCAGGTGCGAAGGTGTCAGGCACGACCGCCGGGACTCCACGAAACCGACAGCCGCTTGATCCCGTGGACGAAGGCCGATCTCAGACGCGCAGCATCCTCCGTCACCACGATGTCCGGAACTTGGGCCTTCAATTCGTGGAACACCGCCGCTATTTCCCGCCGGGCGAGGTTCGCTCCCAGACAGAAGTGGGCACCGCCGCCGCCGTACCCCATGTGTGGGTTCGGGTCTCTAAGCACGTCGAACTTCCACGGCTCGGTGAATCTCCTTTCGTCGCGGTTGGCGGACGAGTACCACAACGCAACCTTGTCCCCGGCCCTCATGCGTACGCCGCTGAGCTCGACATCCTCTGACAGCGTGCGGCGCATGTACCTCACTGGCGTGCTCCATCGCACGATTTCCTCGACGGCGGTCCTCCGATGGGCCTCGAAATCTCCCCACCACGCCTGGCGCTGCTCGGGATGGCGCGTCAGAGCCAATAGGCCGTGACTGGTGGCGTGCCGGGTGGTTTCGTTGCCGGCAATGGCGAGCAGTATGAAGAACGAGGCGATCTCGCCAGAGGACAATCGCTCACCGTCGACCTCGGCCTGCACCAGGCTGGTCGTCAGATCGCGTTTCGGATTACGGCGACGGTCCTCGGCAAGGCCTTTGCCGTAAGTGCCCATCGAGATCACGGCGGCGTTGCACTGGTCGCGGCTCGGTGTCACGTCGCGGTCGCCAACGCCCATCATGAGGTTGGTCCAGTCGAAGATCGCGCCATGGTCGGCTTCCGGGACCCCCATCATGTCGCAAATCACCTGCAGCGGAAGAGGTGCCGCCACCTCGGAGACGAACTCGCCAACACCGTCTCGATGCCTGCTCACCATCGCGGCCACCAAGCTCCGTGCGCGTTCAAGCACGGCGTCCTCGGTGCGAGCCAGGACGGTCGGCGTGAATGCCCGACTGACGATCGAGCGCAGCCGGTGATGCCGGGGATCGTCGAGATTGATCATCGACTCCACGTATCCGGCGATTTCCGTCGACGGCTGGTCGGTCAGCACGGTAGTGGGTGCAGATCTGAAGAGTTCGGGATTTCGACTGGCGAACCGTACGTCGGCATGTGTCGTCAGTGCCCAGAAGCCCTTGCCGACCGACCGTCCACTCCGGCCCGTCTCCGGGAAGAACGCAATGGGAGCCTCGCGGCGCAAGGTCGCAAATGCGCCGTCGTGAAAGTCGTCGTCGAGATCCCAGTGCGCCGACGAACCGAGCCCGACGTCGGCCAACGCAACGTCTGGCGGCGGCTGTCCATTTAGACGCGCAATCAGGCCAACGGGTTTGGCTGCTCGCGACGACGCCATCAGGTGGTCGCTCGGCGACGCCCGCGCCGCGGCACGGCCTGTGAATACAAGCTACGGATCGGCATTCGCACTCCCTACGTCGACGTCGCCTACGTAGCTCGTAACGCCCCGCGCGGCAGTGCATGTGACGTAGTTGGCAGACCGTGACGTAGCTCACCCACCGCGCCCGGCCACGTGCCGAGTTGGCTTCCATGGGCTCACTCCCCCCGGAATAGTGTGTGGCCGGTCACCGGTTGGGGTGGACATGACGATCTCATCGTTCAACCCGCGAACCCTGCTGGCCGACGCGAAACTCGGCGTGCTGGCCACCATCAAGGCCAACGGTCTGCCGCAACTCTCGCCGGTCACCCCGTTCTACGACCAGGCCGCCGACGTCGTCTACGTCTCGATGACCGAGGGACGCGCCAAGACCGCCAACCTACGACGTGATCCACGCGCCGCGCTCGAGGTGACCAGCGCCGACGGTTGGTCGTGGGCCACGGCCGAGGGCACGGTGACGCTCACCGGGCCGGGCACCGACCCCCAGGGCCCCGAGGTGGAGGCGCTCGTCGACTACTATCGCGCCGCAGCGGGGGAGCATCCGGACTGGGACGAATACCGGTCGGTGATGGTGTCGGATCGGCGCGTGTTGATGGCGCTTGCGATCGAGAAGGTCTACGGCGAAGCGATTCGCTAGCCGTAGAGCTCTTCGAACTTCTTGATCGACTTCTCGATGTCGCCCTTGACGGCGCGGGCGGCCGCCATGCCGATCGGGCCGAACAGAGGCGCCCCGCCGAGGTCGATCTTCAGCTTGAACTCGCATGCGTTGGACAGCGGCTTGACCGTCATCCGCAACGCGTACTTGGTGCCGCCAAGGCCCTCGCCAGTGATGCTCATCAGCTGGGGCGGGTCGTACTCCTTGATCGTCCAGGTGACGCGGTTGCGCATGCCCTTGGCGCCCGCGACGCCGACGAGGGTGGTGCCCACGGCGAGTTCGTCGGGCAGATCGCTGCGCCAGCCCTGATGCATCGTCAACCAGTCCCCCAGGGAGGACAGGTCGGAGACGTGCGACCACGCCTCCTCCGGGCTGATGGACAGTTTGCGGGACAGCTCGACTTTGGCCACCCGCTCAGGCTAACTCGCCGCCCCGCGCGGGAATCCGGCGGTGATGGCGTCGAGCACGGCGGGGTAGCGCTTGGCCTCGCGGTGGCCGCCGGGCTTGCCGCTGCTGACCACGCCGACGGCGAGGTCGCGCTCGGGATCGGCCCAGACGGCGATGTCGACCAGGCCGGTGTGACCGAACGCCGCGGGAGCGTTGAGCCCGAACGGTCCAAACCGCTTGGATCCCAACATGTATCCGGTACCCCACCGCATCGGCATCAGGCCCATGGCGATGTCGGGCCGCAGTCGCCGGGCCAGCGCCGTTGCCGCGCGCAGGGTCTCCGGCGCCATGACACGCACACCGTCGAGCTCCCCGCCGCGGCGAAGCATCTCGGCGAAGCGGGACAGTTCGTGGGCGGTCGAGACCGTGCTGGACGACGGCACCACGCTGGTGAGGAATTTCGGCGTGTTGGTGAACGGGATGATCTGGTGCGTCGTGCCGCCGATGGCCAATTTGAAGGCCGCCGCGATCGGTGCGGGCAGCGGCGATCCCGTGGCATGGCTGGGCGCGACCAGCGGAACATCTTGCGGTGCAACGCCGTAATTGGTCCAGCGGAAGCCGAGCGGGTTCAGGATCTCGTCGGCGAGCACGTCGCGGATGTCCTTGCCGGTGGCAGCCGAGACGATCTCCCTGGTCAGCGGTCCCCACGTCAGTGCGTGGTAGACGTGCACCATTCCCGGCGGGTAGATGGTTCGCAGGTTGCCGAGCATCTCGCGGGCGTACTCGCTGTCGTTCATCCGCTTCAGGTCGGGCTTGGGTCCGGTCGCGAAGGGAACGCCCGCGCTGTGGGTCAGCACGTGCCGGATGGTGGTGCGGTCCTTGCGGTGGCTGGTGTAGGTCGGCAGGTACTCGCAGACCAAGTCGTCGAGTGAGAAGGCACCGCGCTCAGCCAACAGGTGGAAAACGGTGGTAGTCATCGCCTTTGCCGCCGAATAGACGCAGAACGGCGTCTCGGTCGTCACCGGGATCTTCTCGGCGTCGGCCGGATCTTGAGGGCCGTTGCCCCAGCCGTGACCAATGGCCCGGTCGAGGACGACGCGACCACGGTGTCGGATGCAGACCTGGATCGCGGGATGCATCCCGGCCGAATACCAGTGGCGGGTGGCCTGCCAGATGCGTTCGACCGACCCGGGATCGGTGTCGGAGTGGTCCTCGGCGGCGACGCACGTGACGGCGTCGAGGTCGGCGGGAACGCGGATCCGTCCGTCGGTGGTCACGTCGTCTTCCTGTGCAACGTCGCGGCAAGATGGTGCTGAAGCGGCTGGTCCACCGCGCCAAGGCGAAGGGTGTAGGTCAGCTCGTCACCGGCGACGCGAAACGAACGACCGAGCGCGGTAACGTCTTTCGCCGAAGCGGTGAGCCCGATCGATGTCGCCGTCAACTCCAGCTCTAGCACGTCACCGCTGACGGTCAGTGTGCCCTCCTGAATCTCGGTGACACCCGTCGGATGCGCAAGCACCAGTTCGACACGGCCGTCCGAGGGCACCCGCAGGTATCCGGTCTCGGCGTGCAGGGGCCGCCCGTCGTCGGTGGCCTTCGTCCGCTGCCCGTAGCTCAGGAACGGTTTGCCGACGTGGCCGAACGTGACCTCCTCGAGGTAGGAGAACGACGGAATCGTCGGGTATTCGCCCGCGCCGGAGCCCGCCCACGTGCCCAGTAGGGGAGCGAGCGCGGTAAGCGCGGGATGGAGGTCTGGCGGGCCGCCGAGCGTCATGGAGAAAACCCTACTCACATCGTCGGTAGGGGCGGCAGACTGCACGGCCAGGATTTGTCGGACCTCGCTCCTATGATGGTGGCATGTCCTCGCCCGCAACGTCTTTGAGCTCGAAGGAGCGC
>NZ_MVOC01000065.1 GCF_002043095.1 Mycobacterium sp. AT1
CGAGCGTCATGACGCTCGCGTTGCCGATGGTCGCCTGCACGTCGTCCAAGCCCCAGTCCGAACCGAGCGGCACGTCGACTGGCGGCGCGGCGTCGTCGTCCTCGGCCGCCCCGCAGGCGGCGGTCACCACCGTGACCGCGCCGCCAAAGGCCAGCAAGGAGTACGACATTGCGCTCCTGCAGGGTGTGGTGGGCGACCAGTTCTACATCACCATGCAGTGTGGCGCCCAAGAGGAAGCCGCCAAGCTGGGCGTCAAGGTGAACACGCAGGGGCCGCAGAAGTTCGACCCCACCCTGCAGAAGCCGATCCTCGACTCCATCGTGGCGAGCAAGCCCGACGCGCTGTTGGTGGCGCCGACCGACGTCCAGGCTTTGCAGCAACCGCTGCAGCAGGCCGCCGCGGCGGGTATCAAGGTCGTCCTGGTCGACACCACGACCGCCGATCCGTCCTTCGCTACGTCGGCGATCTCAAGTGACAACGAAGGTGGCGGTGCGGCGGCGTTCGACGCCATCAAGCAACTACACCCCGAGGGCGGCAAGGTCATGGTGATGGGTCTGGAGCCCGGCGTCTCGACGACCGACGCGCGCGCCAAGGGGTTCGAGGACGCCGTCAAGGCCGACCCGAAGTTCAACTACGTCGGCGTGCAGTACAGCCACAACGACCCCGCGACCGCCGCGCAGCTGATCGGTGCGCAATTGCAGCGGGATCCCGACCTGGTCGGCGTCTTCGCTGTCAACCTGTTCTCCGCCGAAGGGTCGGCCACCGGCATCAAGCAGGCGGGCAAGAGCGGTCAGGTGCAGGTCGTCGGATTCGACGCAGGCCCCAACCAAATTCAAGCGTTGCGTGAGGGCACCGTGCAGGCGCTCGTCGCGCAGGATCCCGGCGCCATCGGCAGGTTCGGCGTCGACGAAGCGGTGACAGCACTCGACGGCGGCCAGAACACCCCCAACGTGCAAACCGGGTTCACGATCATCACCAAGGAGAACCTCGACGGCGAGGGCGGGGCGGCGGCGTACAAGTCGGAGTGCTGACCGTCCCCCTCGCCGAGTGTGGACTTTCGTCACGCGGAGCGGCGGCTTTGCGTGGCAGAAGTCCACATTCGGCGAGGGGGCGGGAAGTTCGGGTCAGCGGCTGATGACGTCTAGCAGGTGGGCGACGGTGTCGCCGATCGCCGCGCGCGCGGAGCGCAGGGCCTTGCGCGGGTCGACGGCGTCGTCGGCCCCCAGCGCCGATCGCACCGCGCCGGTGTAGGCGACGTTCAACGCCGTTCCCACGTTGACCTTGACGATGCCGGCCCGCACGGCGGCGCGCAGCGCGTCGTCGGGCACGCCGGACGAGCCGTGCAGCACCAGGGGCACCGACAACGCGTCCCGCAGGGCGGCGATGAGGTCGAGGTCGAGTTCGGCGGTGCGAGTGGTCATGGCGTGTGAGCTGCCCACCGCGACGGCAAGCGCGTCAACGCCTGTGGCGCCGACGAATTCGGCCGCTTGCCGGGGATCGGTGCGGACGCCGGGGGCGTGGGCGTTGCTGACCTGACTGTCCTTGCCGCCGACGTAACCCAGTTCGGCCTCGACGGCCAAGCCCCGTCCGTGCAGCAACACGGTGGCCGCGGCGGTGACGGCGACGTTGCGGTCGTACGGCAGGGCGCCACCGTCGACCATCACCGACGAATACCCGGCGGCGGCTGCCTGCTCCCATAGGTGCGGCGCCTCGACGTGATCGAGGTGCAGGCCGACCGGCACGCCGGCATCGGCTGCCAAGGCTGCCAGCGCGGCGCTGATTGGTCGCAGCGAGCCGTGGAAGGCCACGGTGTTCTCGCTGACCTGCAGGATCACCGGAGCGGCGGCGTGCTGGGCGCCCGCGACGATGCCCTCCCCGTGCTCGAGGGTCACCACGTTGAAGGCGGCGACGCCGTTGCCGTTCGCGGCGGCCGTACGCAGTAGTTCAGCCGTGGGGACCAGCGGCATGACGGCTCCTGTCGGGGCTTGACTGACATCCAATCAAACGCAACCATATCCAGGTACCTCCAATTGGGCAATGGGCAGGAGAGCGATGGCGGCGTTCGCCGGGCTGGACGTCGGCACCACCTCGAGCAAGGCCGTGGTCTACGACGCCGACGGGTTGGTCCTCGGCACTGGACGTGCCGCCACGACGTGGGAGACCACGCCCGACGGCACCGAGATCAGCCCGGAAGCGTTGTGCCGCAGTGCCTTCGATGCCCTCAACGCCGCGGCGGTCGACGCCGGGGTCGAGGTGCGCGCCGTCGGCGTGACCTGCATGGGGGAGTCCGGCGTCCTCGTCGACGCGCGCGAACGCCCGCTCGCCCCCGTCATCGCCTGGCACGACGACCGCGACGGCGACGAAGTGGCCGACCTGGCGGCGACCATCGGCGCCGAGACTTTCGGTGGCATCGCGGGAAAGCCTCTGCGAGGCCAATTCTCGCTGACCAAGCACCGCTGGCTGCTGCGCCACGCACCGGCCACGCGCGACGCGACGACCCGGTTCGACGTCGGCGGCTGGGTGGTGCGTCGACTCGGCGGCGACGCCGTTCTCGAACTCTCCTTGGCCGGCCGCACCGGATGGCTCGACGTCACGACGTGCGATTGGTGGGATGCGGCGCTGGACTGGTCGGGCGCCCGCCGCGCGCTGATGCCGCCATTGGTGGCCGCCGGAGTGCCGGTCGGCGTCGTGTCCTCCGACGAGGTCAGCCCGCTGCTCCGCGGCGCGGTCCTGACCTTGGCAGGCCACGATCATCAAGCCTCCGCACTCGGCGCCCGCGCCACCGGCCAAGGGCACGAACTGGATTCGTCCGGCACCGCCGAAGCGCTGGTCCGCACCATCACTCCGATTCCGTCTCGCGCCGACGTCGCGCGACTCGCCAACGCGGGCATCACCACCGACCCGAGCGTCGAGGCCGGCCACTGGAGTCTGCTCGGCGGCACCGAGGGCGGGCTGGCGCAGTTGCGCGCCATGGAGCGCCTCGGTGCCAACGTGGCGCAGTTGGACGCCGCCGCCGAGGCAGGCAGCGGCCCTGGCGTCGAGTGGCGATCCGTGGTCGCCGCGGCCGCCGACGAGGCGTTGGCACTTCACCACGCCATGGACCAGGTCGTCGGCCCGGCCGCCCGAGTCGTCGTCACAGGAGGATGGCGGCACAGCGCAGAAGTTATGCGCGCCAAGGTTGCCCGGTTTGGCCCGCTCGAGGTGTCGAGCGTCGAGGAGGCAGGCGCACTCGGTGCGGCCACCCTCGCCGCCAGGACCTGCGGCGACATCGGCGCGAACGACCACCTGGGTGCCCCGTGAGCAGGACGTGGTTCGCCGACGAACGCCACGCCGAGGTGCTTCGGCTGCTGACCGTTGATCGACGCGTCGAAAGTTCGCTCCTCGCACAGCGATTCGACGTCAGCGCCGAGAGCGTCCGCAAGGACCTCGCCCTCCTCGAGGAGCGCGGGCTGTTGCGCCGGGTCCACGGCGGCGCCGTGCCGTGTGAGCCAAGCCGCGCCGAACCACCCGTCGCCGACCGCGACGTACGCCTGACCCAGAAGTCGTCGATCGCCCGCCGGGCGCTGCGGTTCGTCCCCGACGGCGGTTCACTGCTGCTCGACGCGGGCTCCACGACCCTGCGGTTGGCCGAGATGCTGCCCACCGACCGCGGACTCGTCGTCTACACCAACTCCTGGCCCGTCGGCGCGGCCCTGCACGAGCGGGGGATCGACGTGGTCGCACTCGGTGGCCGAATCCGACCGGCGACGATGGCCTCCGTCGGACCGCTCACCGGCCAGGCGCTGGCAGGAGTCAACGTCGACGTCGCGTTCCTCGGAACCAACGCACTGTCGTTCGACCGCGGCCTCACCACCCCCGACGCCGACGAAGCCGACGTCAAACACCAGATGCTGGCCGCGGCCAGTCAGCGGGTGTTCCTGGTCGACTCCAGCAAGTTCGAACGCGTCAGTCACGCCAGACACGCCACTCTCGACGACGTCGACGTGCTGATCACCGACGCCGAGGCGACCGCGGCACACCGCAAACGGCTGCGGGCGGCCGGCGTCACCGTCGAGGTGGCCGACCGATGATCGTGACCGTCACGCCAAACCCGAGCCTCGATCGCACGCTGCACCTTCCCCGGCTGGAACCGGGAGCCGTCAACCGCGCCACCACCACCATGACCGAGCCGAGTGGCAAGGGGGTCAACGTCGCCCTTGCCCTGCATGGGGTCGGCGTCGAGGTGTGCGCAGTACTTCCCGTCGGCGGCGGCACCGGACGTGAAATACGTTCGGCTCTAACGCTCTTGGGACTAGACGTCGTCGGCGTGCCGATCGCGGGCGACGTCCGCAGCAACGTCTCCATCGTCGAAGCCGACGGTCGCAGCACGAAGGTCAACGAGCCGGGCCCCGCGTTGTCGGGCGACGAGGTCGACGCGCTGTGCGCTGCGGCCCGCGCCGGCGACCGGGTGCTGTGGGCGGGCAGCCTGCCCGCCGGATTCGCCCCGAGCCGCCTGGCTAGGGCGGTCGCCGAGGCGCGCGCGGCGGGCCGGTGGGTGGCGGTCGACGCGTCGGGCCCCGTGCTGGCGGCGGTGCTGGACAACGACCGAGGCGGGTTGCCGCATCTGGTCAAGCCCAACGCCGACGAGCTGGCCGAGGTGCTCGGCGTCGAGCTGCACACCGTCGGCGACGTCGAGGCGGCCGCGCGCACGCTGCTCGGCCGCGGCGTCCGGACCGTGTTGGTGAGCCTCGGCGGCGCAGGCGCCCTGTTGGTGGACGCAGGCCTTCCGGAGGCGCTGCACGGGGCCGCCCCGGTCCGACGCGTCGTCAACACCGTCGGGGCGGGGGACGCCTTCCTGGCCGGCTACCTGGCCGAACCCGACGGTGGAGCCGAGGCGCTGGCCAGTGCGCTGCGCTTCGGGGCAACCGCCGTCGAACACGACGGCACGCTGCTCGGCGTGCCAGACCCCCGGCGGTCGGTGCACATCGGCCCGGCCAGGGCCGACACACCTCTGACCTGAGCTGTCGGACGGCCGACCTAGACTGGCCGCGTGCTGATCGGTTCGCATGTCCACGACGACGACCCACTGGCCTCCGCTGCTGCAGAAGGCGCCGAGGTGGTGCAGTTCTTCCTTGGAAACCCACAGAGCTGGAAGAAGCCGAAGCCGCGCGAGGACGCCGAGGCGCTACGTGCCGCCAGCGTGCCGCTCTACGTGCACGCCCCCTATCTGATCAACGTGGCGTCGGCGAACAACCGCGTGCGCATCCCGTCGCGGAAGATCCTCCAGGACACGTGTGACGCTGCCGCGGACGTCGGCGCCACGGCCGTCATCGTCCACGGCGGGCACGCCGACGACAACGACATGGACGCCGGGTTCGAGCGGTGGGTCAAGGCACTGGACTCCCTGACGACCGACGTCCCGGTGTACCTGGAGAACACCGCGGGCGGTGACCACGCGATGGCCCGCCATTTCGACACCATCGCCCGACTGTGGGATCACATCGGCGACAAGGGAATTGGCTTCTGCCTCGACACGTGCCACGCGTGGGCGGCCGGCGAGGCGTTGATCGACGCCGTCGAGCGAATCAAGTCCATCACCGGCCGCATCGACCTCGTGCATTGCAACGACTCACGCGACGCCGCGGGTTCGGGCGCCGACCGGCACGCCAACTTCGGCACCGGGCAGATCGACCCCCAGCTGCTGGTCGCCGTGGTCAAGGCCGCCGACGCCCCGTCATCTGCGAGACCTCCGACGAGGGACGCAAGGACGACATCGCGTTCCTGCGCGACAACGTCTGACCCCGACGCCTACAACGCCGTGGCGTTCTTTGCCGCCTCGATCAGCTTGTTCTCCGCGAGGACCAGCTTGACGGTGAACAGCGCGAGCTTCGGGACCCAGTTCGTGTCGAACAGGCCGAACGACGCCTCGGTCGCGCTTGCGTCGTTCGTGTCGACCAGTTGGTGAATGAACGTGGGCCCGGCGAACGGCAGGGTGCGCCACGTCCTCAGGAAGTCGCCCAAGAACAGCGCCTGGCTTGCCTGGGACACCAGCGACGACGGCTGCCCGTACTCCGTCGCCCAGATCTTCTTGTCACCGTCGCCGTTGGCCACCATCAGTGCGTAGATCCGCTTCGCCTGGTTGAGCGGCGACTCGGGGTACGCCCCCTGCTGGGAGAACGCCTGGTTGTAGAGGTACGGGTGAAACGAGAGAGCGTCGAAGTAGCCCGCCGCGCCAGCGTCGTACATCTCGGAGATGAACCGCACCGGGTTGACCGAGAAGTTGCCGAAGTCGACCACCGCGCCGACGGCCGCTGCGACGACCACCGCGTTGGGGTCGGCGGACTTGATCGCCGTGTAGGCAGCCTTGAGCAGTTCGGTGTATTGCGCCGCGTTGGGAGACGGCTGCCAGAACTGAATGCCGTTGGGCTCGTTCCACACCTCGTAGCTGCCGACCTTGCCCTTGTATCGAGTGGCGACGGCCTTCGCGAACTTCGCGAATTGCGCGTTGTCCTTGGGCATTCCGGCGAGCGGAAGGGTGTTCGGCGCGGCCGCCCACAACGGCGTCGAGTTGAGCACGCCGAGCACCTTGATGCCGCGCAGTGCCGCAGTGTTCACCACGCGGTCGACGGCGGTCCAGCTGTAGACGCCCGGGAAGGTCTCGATCGCAGCCCACGGGATGAGAACCCTGACCGTGTCGATCCCGTTGGCCTGCAACGCGTCGAACGCGTCGTTGATCTGGGCCTGCGTGTAGAACAGCATGTCGGGAACGTGCACGGCGATGCCCGTCGGCCTCTGATCCACTGCGCTCGCGGCCGGCGTGACGACGGTGACGCTCACCGTGGTCGTCGTGACGCCGCCCAGGCCGTCGCTGACGGTGACGGTGAACTTGTCGACGTCCTCGCCGGGGGTGGCCAGCGCGGTGTATCGGGCGTCCACGCTTGGGGTGTAGGTGAAGGCGCCCGTGAGGGGATCGACCTTCACGACGCCCTTGGTCGGTCCGCCGGTGACCGTGTACTTCAGTGGGTCGCCCTCGGGATCGACGGACGTCACCGTGCCCGTGACGGTGCCGAGCGCCGAGGACGTGCTGGTGACCACCACCTGACCGTTCGACGGTGGCCGGTTGCCCGGGGGATAGGGCTCGATCGGGACGGTGAGGGTGAACTTCGCCGTGCCGCCGTAACCGTCGGTCACCGTGATGGCGATGGCCTCCGACTTCGTCGCCGCGGTCGCGTTGGCGGCGGAGGCGGCATCGCGTGCCGCGGTCGTCGGCGTGTAGGTGAAGGTGCCGTCGGGCCGGACGACGATCGACCCCTTCTTGGGGCCGGTGACGCTGTACGTCAGCGGATCCCCGTCGGCGTCGACTGTCGTGAGCGTTCCTGTGACGACCCCGGTCCGGGGATCGGTCTGGACCGGGGTGCTACCGCCGCCGGTGGGGGCGACGTTCGCGGGCTTGATCGTCACGCTCACCACGACGTTGACGACACCGCCGTGCCCGTCGGCTACCGCGACGGTGAACGTGTCCTTCTTGTCTGCGGCAGTGGCACCGATCTTCATCGCGGCGTGGCGAGCTTCCGCAGTCGGCGTGTAGGTGAAAGCGCCTGTCGCCGTTAGCGTCACGATGCCCTTGGTGGGCCCGCTCGCCTGTGAGTAGGTGACGAGGTCCTTCTCGGGATCAGTTCCCTTGACGCTGCCCGTGACGACGCCGCTGGCATTGGGACTGCCAACCGTCTTCTTGACAGTTGGCACCTTGTTGGTTGGGCTGATCGCGACGGTGATCGTGGTCGTGACGACGCCTCGGCGACCGTCGTACACCGTCACGGTGAACGAGTCGGTGGTGACGCTGGACGGTGCGTTCAGCGTCGAGGCGGCGTGCCTGGCCGCTGCCGTCGGCGTGTAGGTGAAGGTGCCGTTCGCGTTGACGACGACCTTCCCCTTGCCTGGTGCGCCGGACACGACGTAGCTCAACGGGTCTCCGTCGGGGTCGGTCACCCCGATGGTTCCGGTGGTCGCTCCCGTCGACGTGCTCGGCGTTCCCGTGGTCGGGGTTCCTGCCGTCGGACGTGCGTTTGGCGGTGTGAGCGAGACGACGTGAACCGTGCCCGCGTCGTAGTCCGTCACGTACAGCTCGGTACCGTCCGGGCTGATGATCGTTGCCGGTCCTTGGGACAGCGGAGTGGTCGACGGTCGGGTGCTCACCTCGTTGAGCAGCTCTCCGTTGGCTACGCCGAATGCCCTCACCCGACCCGCGTCGTCAGTCACCAGGACGGTGCTGCCGTCCCTGGTGACCGCCAGTCCCGTGGCGACCGCACCGGTCTGAATGGACTTCACGACGGCTTGCGTCTTCGCGTCGATCACGGTGACGGTGCCGTCGACCTGGCTCACGAAGATCTTGGCGTTGTCCGCACTGACCACCACACCCGTTGCGGGGCCTGACAATTCGGCGATCTTGGTCGCAGTCGTCGAGGTGGGGGCGAACCTCAGCACCGTGGATGAGCCGGTGGCAGTCGTGGCGGTGACGTAGACGTACTTCGAGTCGGGGCTGACGACCACCTCGGTCGGGCGTGAGCCGACCGGCAGCTTCGTGACGGTGGCAATCTTGTTGGTAGAGGTGCTGATACGCGTGACAGTGCCGTTGACGTCATTGGTGAGGAAGACAGAGCCCCCGGTCGGGCTGACCGTGATCGCGGTGGGCGCGTTCACGGCGATGGACGCCTTCACCACACCGGTGGCGGTGTCGATGACGGTCACGGTGTTCTTGGTCGAACTCGACACGTACAGCCTGGTGCCGTCCGGTTTGACCGCGACGCCGTCGGGTTCTGCGCCTGCGGCGAAGGTGCCCACCACGGTGCCGGTCACGGTGTCGATCACCGTGACGGTGCCTGCGCCGCGGTTCGTGACGTACGCCCGCGTATTCGTGGCGGCGGCGGCGCCTGCCCCTCCTGAGGCCACGTCGGTGCGCACGGACAGCGGAATGGCTCCGATGGGTATGTCGATCTGGACGGCCACCTTGTTGACGCCGTCGGAGGCGGTGACCGTCATGGCGACGGTGTCGACCGTCGTCGTCAGGGCGGCAAGTACCCGCTGAGCCGTCGTCGGGGTGTAGGTAAAGGACGCGGTTTTGCTGTTGTAGACCAACGTTCCCGTGGTCGGCTTGCCCGTCACCGCGAAGGTGACCTTCTTGCCCTGATCGTCGGTGCCGACGAGCTGACCCGTGATCGCGCCGGTCGTCGGGTTGGCGGTGCCGAACACCGCCTGGGCGGTCGGGGGTGCGTTGACCGCCGTCGTCGTCAGCGCGGTGGCGGTTTGCGACACCTTGGCCGCGGTGGTCGCGGTCGTGGTCACACCCACTTCGCGGCGGGCCGCGGCGAGGAGCATCCATGACATCGGCGACTCGGCAACACCGCGCTCCAGGGCCTTCAAGAACGACGACAGCGCGACCCCGACGGCATTGTGGAGAGCCGACGTGATGACCGCCTGGACCGGGCTCACCATGACCGGCGGTGCTGCGACCGCGGGTGCCGTCGTGACTTGCATGGCCGATGCGGCAGTGGTGACCGGGGTCTTGGCGGTTTGCGTCGACGTCTGGGTCGACGAAGCCGCGTCGTCGACCGTCTTGGTGACGCGGGTGGTCTGCGCCGATGTGGACGTGGCCGGTTTGGTTCGGGTCTTGGTGGCCGGTTTCGGCTTTGGGTCGTCCGCGGACTTGTTTCCGTGTGTCGAGGTGTGCGCGCCACCGGAGGAGGACACCGTCACTCCCGGCGCGACCGCGTCGACGGTTTGTGACGTCCCCGTGCCGCCGCCACTCACCGGTGTGGTGGGGCCAGACGGGTTGCCGGTCGCAGGCGGATTGTTGGTCGGCTGCGGGGAGGTGTCGACCCCCGACGGCCCGGTGGTATCCGGCGTGCTGTTGCTGCTTGGGGGCGTCGACTTGTCGGGGCTGTCGCTCGCCGTCTCCGAGTCGGCCCACGCGATGCCCGCCGGGGCAGCGATGGCTGACCCAATCCCCAGGGCAACTGCCAAGGCGCCGATCCGACCGACGTACCTACTGTGTTTCATGCTACGAGACCCCAAATGTCAGCAATCAGCGCCCTGCGGCGACTGCGAGCCGCGGGTCGGCTATATGGATTGAAACTGTTTGACGTCGGGGTCAGTTTAGCTTGCCGTGGACGTTGCTGCATAGGCGTATGTGATGTTTGCTAGGAATGCCTGAGGGCATACTTATGCCAGTTCAAGTAGCTTGTAAAGACTTTCCTAGAGGTGTCCAATGAAATTAGCCAGGCTACGTCATCAAGATCACTGCAACTTGCTGTCGCCTCGCGGGGCGGCGGGGGCTGACGGGCGCGCGCGAGTGAACCGGCGCCAAGTGCGACGTCGTGCCGTGCGTGCGCCGATGAAACCGCGGTGGTGAACGGTGACCGACCACACCGTCTCGGCGCCGGCGACAAGTCGCGCCACGTCGCTGGGTCACGGCTCCTACCTCTGACTGCCGCTGGTGAATGCGACGGTCGCCGCCCCTGAAATCACGAGGAGGGACGCAAGGACGGCATCGCGTTCCTTCGCGACGACGTCTGACGCTCACATGAACGGCGAATGTACGGAGGGTTGACTAACGTCACCACGGGAACACTGCACTTTCCGATCGCGAAAGGCTCCTGTGCCCGTACTCGACCAGTCATCCCCAGAAGTACTGGCCCATGCCAAGCCAGTGGCCGGCGTCCGCGAGCGACGACTCCGCATCGCGCGTCTGCTTGGGGTGGCCGTCTGGGCCTGCGTCGTGGGCTATCTGACCGTGACCCGTGGCTTCGCGTTCAACCGAGAGCTGTTGCTCGTCTACATCTGTACCGGCCTCGCAACCGCCAGCATCGGCCAGGGCCGCCGCGTCCTCTACGTCATTCGCGACTGGCTGCCGTTTGCGCTCCTCCTGATCGCCTACGACCTCAGCAGGGGAGCGGCGACGCTGATCGGCCGACCGACGATGTGGCTCTGGCAGGCGGACATGGATCGCCTGATGTTCTTCGGAACCATGCCGACGGTGTGGCTGCAGGAGCGGTTGAAGCAACTGCAGCCGCCCTGGTGGGAGGTAGCGCTCAGCACCGTCTACATGTCGTTCTTCATCCTTCCGTACGTCGTGGCGGCGGTCCTCTGGCTTCGCAATCGTGACGAATGGAAGGCGTTCGTCCGATTGTTCGTCGGACTGAATCTCGCCGGGCTGGTCATCTATGCGCTGCTTCCCGCTGCGCCGCCGTGGGCGGCTGCCAGGTGTACGCCCGACGACGTCGCCGCCGGGCCGTCGAACCCGCAGTGCATGTTCGGCTCCGGCCGTGGCGTCCCCGGCGGCGGACTGCTCGGGGCCGTGACACCCCACCACGACGGCGCCAACCCCTGGGTGCAGCGAATCGTTGGCCGGGGCTGGGACAACCTAAACCTGCACACGGCGAGCGCGCTGATCGATCAGGGGCAGGCCAGCGTCAATCTGGTTGCGGCGATCCCGTCGCTCCACGCCGGGATGAGCGCCGCGGTGTCGGCCTTCATCTGGACACGGGTGCGCCCCGGGTGGCGCCCCCTGCTGGTGGCGTATCCGTTGATCATGGCGTTCACGCTGGTGTACACCGCCGAGCACTACGTCGTCGACATCCTGCTCGGGTGGGCGCTCGCGGCGGTCGTCTTGACGGCCCTGCGCCGCTACGAGGCGCGACGATGAGGGCTCCGCTCAGCTGGCGGTGAGGTAGACCTTCCGCAGGGTCTCGGTGACCGTCCACACCGTCTCGGCGCCAGCGGCGAACCGCACCATGTCGCCGGGTCCGAGGTGCATGGTCTCCGTGCCGGTGACGAATTCGACGGTGGCCGCGCCGGAAAGCACGACGAACACCTCGTCGGTCTCGACGTCGTTCATCACGCCCGGCGTCATTTCCCACACCCCGACCTCGAGGCCGCCGAACTGGTCGACTGCCATCGCGCCCGTCGTGGGCTCGCCGCGCACCGACTGTTCGGCAGGGACCGGCTCGTGGTCGAGTTCGAGTGTCGCGGCGTGTACGACGGTGTTCGGCGTCATCGGATCAGTATGCGTGGACGTCGCCTCATTACGAACCTTGTGCAACTGTCGGTGAAATGTAACAGTGAACGGCATGCCGGACACGCACGTCGTCACCAATCAGGTCCCCACGCTGGAGGGTTACAACCCCGCGACGTCACCCGTGCTCGCCGAGGCGCTGATGCGCGAGGGCGGCCAGTGGGGTGCCGACGAGGTCTTCGAGGTCGGCGCGCTCGCGGGAGGCGCTCAAGCGCAGCGGTGGGGTGAGCTCGCCGATCGTCATCAGCCGACACTGCGGACCCACGACCGCTACGGACATCGCGTCGACGAGGTCGAGTACGACCCCGCCTATCACGAACTGATGAGGGTCGCCGTCGGTCACGGCTTGCATGCGGCCCCGTGGGCCGACGACCGGCCGGGCGCGCACGTCGTCCGCGCCGCCAAGACGTCGGTCTGGACACCGGAGGCGGGCCACGTCTGCCCGATCTCGATGACCTACGCCGTCGTGCCCGCGCTGCGGCACAACCCCGAACTGTCCGCGGTCTACGAGCCCCTGTTGAGCAGCCGGGTGTACGACCCCGAGTTGGCGGTGCCCACCGCGAAGGCCGGCCTCACCGCGGGCATGTCGATGACCGAGAAGCAGGGCGGCTCCGACGTCCGCGCCGGCACCACGCAGGCGACGCCGAACGGAGACGGCACGTACTCGCTGCGGGGCCACAAGTGGTTCACCTCCGCCCCGATGTCGGACGTATTCCTGGTGCTGGCGCAAGCGCCCAACGGCTTGAGCTGCTTCTTCCTGCCGCGGGTGCTGCCCGACGGGACGCGCAACCGGATGTTCCTGCAGCGGCTCAAGGACAAGCTCGGCAACCACGCCAACGCGTCCAGCGAGGTCGAGTACGACGGCGCCACGGCATGGCTCGTCGGCGAAGAGGGTCGCGGGGTGCCGACCATCATCGAG
Organism: Mycobacterium sp. AT1; assembly: GCF_002043095.1. Classification (GTDB taxonomy): domain Bacteria; phylum Actinomycetota; class Actinomycetes; order Mycobacteriales; family Mycobacteriaceae; genus Mycobacterium. Next base: position 12,969 of record NZ_MVOC01000065.1, read on the forward strand.
ATGGTCAACCTGACGCGGCTGGACTGCACGCTCGGCAGCGCGACCAGCATGCGTACCGGCCTGACCAGGGCCATCCACCACGCCCAGCACCGAAAGGCGTTCGGGGAGTACCTGATCGACCAACCGCTGATGCGCAACGTGCTCGCCGACCTCGCCGTCGAGGCCGAAGCCGCCACCATGCTGGCGATGCGGATGGCCGGCGCCACCGATGCGGCCAACCGCGGCGACGAGCGTGAGACCCTGCTGCGGCGAATCGGTCTCGCCGCAGGCAAGTACTGGGTGTGCAAGCGCGCCACCCCGCATGCGGCGGAGGCGATGGAGTGCCTTGGCGGCAATGGATACGTCGAGGAGTCGGGCATGCCCCGGCTGTACCGGGAGGCACCGCTGATGGGCATCTGGGAAGGCTCCGGCAACGTCAGCGCCCTGGACACGTTGCGCGCCATGGCAACCCGGCCCGCGTGCGTCGAGGTGCTGTTCGACGAGCTGGGTCGCACGGCGGGGCACGATCTGCGGCTGGACGCGCACGTGAAGTCCTTGCGCGCGGAGCTCGGCGATCTGGAGACCATCCAGTACCGCGGCCGCAAGATCGCCGAGGACATCTCGCTCGCCCTGCAGGGCTCGCTACTGGCGAGGTACGGCCACCCCGCGGTGGCGGAGGCGTTCCTGGCCAGCCGGCTCGGCGGCCAGTGGGGCGGAGCGTTTGGCACGCTGCCGACGGGCCTCGACCTGGCGCCGATCATCGAGCGTGCAATGGTCAAGGGATGACCCCCATCCGTGCGCGAGCAGTCGCAAAAGGCCCTCATGGGGCACATTTCAGGGCCCTTTGTGACTGCTCGCGGGGAGAGGTGATCGGCAAATGACCCACGCCATCCGACCCGTCGACTTCGACAACCTCAAGACCATGACCTATGAGGTCACCGACCGCGTCGCCCGAATCACGTTCAACCGCCCCGACAAGGGCAACGCCATCGTCGCCGACACCCCACTGGAGCTGTCCGCGTTGGTCGAGCGGGCCGACCTCGACCCGAACGTCCACGTCATGCTGATCTCCGGCCGCGGTGCGGGCTTCTGCTCCGGCTTCGACCTGTCTGCCTACGCCGACCGCACGTCGTCGGCAGGCGGCACCGGCGGCTACAAGGGCACGGTGCTCGACGGCAAGACCCAGGCGGTCAACCATCTGCCCGATCAGCCGTGGGACCCGATGGTCGACTACCAGATGATGAGCCGGTTCGTCCGCGGCTTCGCCAGCCTGATGCACGCCGACAAGCCGACGGTGGTCAAGATTCACGGCTACTGCGTGGCCGGCGGCACCGACATCGCCCTGCACGCCGACCAGGTGATCGTCGCCGCCGACGCGAAGATCGGCTACCCGCCGATGCGCGTCTGGGGGGTGCCCGCGGCCGGCCTCTGGGCGCACCGCCTCGGCGACCAACGTGCGAAACGCCTTCTCTTCACCGGTGATTGCCTCACCGGCGCCCAGGCCGCGGAATGGGGACTCGCCGTCGAGGCGCCCGAACCCGAGGACCTCGACGAGCGCACCGAGAACCTCGTCGGACGCATCGCGGCCATGCCCGTCAACCAGCTCATCATGGCCAAGCTGGCGCTCAACACCGCCCTGTTCAACCAGGGCGTCGCCACCAGCAGCATGGTCAGCACGGTGTTCGACGGCGTCGCGCGGCACACGCCAGAGGGGCACGCCTTCGTCGCCGAGGCCACCGCCCGCGGGTTCCGCGACGCCGTGAAGTCGCGCGACGAACCGTTTGGGGACGCCGGCCGCAAGACCTCGGGCGTCTAGCCCGTGCTCACTCGGCTGACGGCCAGGTCCGTCGTGCTGAGCGTTCTGCTCGGGGCCCATCCCGCGTGGGCCACCGCGGCCGAATTGATCAGGCTCACTGCCGATTTCGGGATCAGGGAGCCGACGCTGCGGGTGGCTCTGACCCGAATGGTCGGCGCCGGTGATCTGGTGCGCTCCGCGGACGGCTACCGCCTCTCGGACCGCTTGCTCGCCAGGCAACGCCGTCAAGACGACGCCCTCGACCCGAAGCTCCGGCCGTGGGACGGAACGTGGTCGACCCTGGTGATCACCAGCGTCGGAACCGACGCGAAAACCAGGGCGACCCTGCGAACGACTCTGCAGGCCAAGCGATTCGGCGAGCTGCGCGAGGGCGTGTGGATGCGACCGGCCAATCTCGACCTGCAGTTGGCCGGCGGACTCCTGGGGCGGGTGCGGGTGCTGAGTGCCCGCGACGACGACCCGGCCGGCCTCGTCGACGCGCTGTGGGACGTGCCCACCTGGGTTGACGCCGGGCGCCGCCTGCTCGACGACCTGTCCGGCGCCTCGGACGTGCCTGCCAGATTCGTGGCCGCCGCGGCCACGGTTCGGCACCTGTTGGCCGACCCCGTGCTGCCAGCCGAACTGCTGCCCGACGACTGGCCGGGGGCCGCACTGCGGCAGGCCTACCACGACTTCGCCGCCGAACTGGTGGCGCGACGCGACGACACGACACTGATGGAGGCCACGTGACCGACTATCCAGGCGGCGTACGAGTGGAACGCAACGGTCCCGTCACGACGGTGATCATGAATCGGCCCGAAGCCCGCAACGCCGTCAACGGACCCGCCGCGGCCGGCCTTCACGCCGCGTTCGAAGACTTCGACGCAGACGACGACGCGGCCGTCGCGGTGCTGTGGGGTGACAACGGAACATTTTGTGCCGGAGCGGATCTCAAGGCTTTCGGGACGCCCGACGCGAACCCGGTACACCGCACCGGCCCCGGCCCGATGGGGCCGTCACGCATGACGCTGTCCAAGCCCGTCATCGCCGCGGTCAGCGGGTTCGCGGTGGCCGGGGGACTCGAACTCGCGCTGTGGTGCGACCTGCGGGTGGTCGAGGAGGACGCCGTCTTCGGCGTCTACTGCCGCCGCTGGGGCGTACCGCTGATCGACGGTGGCACGGTCCGGCTGCCGCGGCTCATCGGGCACAGCCGGGCGATGGACCTCATCCTCACGGGCCGAAGCGTCGACGCGAGTGAGGCGTTCGCGATCGGACTGGCCAACCGCGTCGTGCCACCCGGTGCGGCGCGTGAGGCCGCCGAGACGCTGGCAACCGAGCTGGCCGCGCTTCCGCAACGGTGCCTGCGGGCCGACCGGCTCTCCGCGCTCAACCAGTGGGGCATGTCGGAGGCCGAGGCGATGGACGTCGAATTCGGCAGCATGTCCCGGGTGGCCGCCGAATCACTTTCCGGGGCAAAGAAATTCGCCGACGGTGCGGGTCGGCACGGACTCGCTAGCCCTTCCTGATCGAATTTCCCGAGCCCGTGTCGTTCACCTTCGGGTCGCCGTCGGAGTAGGTGACGGTGTTGTTGAGGCCCACGACGCTGAGGCCGTCGACGATCTTCTCGAAGGTCAACCTGTTGTCGGCGCCGCCGACGTTCACGTTCGAGCACGTGCCCTTCACGGTGAGCGAGTTGTTGGAGCCGCCGACGGTCAGTGACTTGCCGTCGGCGCAGTCGATCTCGGCGGTCGTGCCGACCGAGCCATAGTTGATGGTGTTGGCGATCTCGACCTGCACACCTGACGATCCCGCCGTCATCGTCGGCGAGGTGCCCGAGTCCGAACCGCAGCCGACGAGGCCGATTGCCAATGCGGCCAGCGCGGGGACGAATCGAAGGGACCGTGCGGGCATGCCTAGACGGGTACCCGGTCGATGCGGTTGGTCATGCCCAATTCGCGACCGCGGTCCCAGACCAGCGGCTCGCCCTGGTGATAGAGGACCGTCTGGTCGAATCCGTAGACGGTGATGTCGTTGACGACGTTGTCCACCACGATGACGTTGGCCGAACCCTGGACCGACACGCCCCAGCACGTGCCGACGGCGGTGATGTTGTTTCCGGTGCCCACGACGATGAGCGTGGAGTCGTTGCAGTCCAGCGTCTGGACGACGCCCTGACCCGTGATGTGGGTGTCGCCGTTCTTGGCCTGGGCGGCCGGTGCTGCCGCAACCAGCGTTCCGAGAATGACGGCCACGCTCAACCCCAGCGACGTGCTCGACGCTCTCCAACCCACGGTGGCCCCCTTCGCGACGCGGCCCCGATCGGCCTTCGCCGACTCTACGTCGCCGAGTGCCGCCCGCGGCAGCACTTCGGTCGTTGTCGCTGGGTAGCGTGTGCTCACTATGCGTGGGCGGATGGCACGGAGCGTCACGGCGATCATCGCCATGACGGCCGTGACGGCGTGCACGCACACCGTCGGCGGCGTCGCCGAACGGGCCAGCCCCACCGTGCCGGACCCGGACCGCAGCTATGGATACGTCGACGATCGATGCGGACTGCTGCAGGACGATTCGCTCGAGGAACTGCTGGGTGCCAGCAGCATGGTCAAGCCCTTCAGCGGTGCCGTGTGCCAATACGTCCTCTCGACCGACTCGGGGGTCGTCGACGTCGTCTTCACCTGGTTCGACAAGGGCAGCATCGACCGCGAGCGCGAGGTCGCCGTCGGTCGCAACGCACGTCTGACGGAGAAGACGGTGGTGCGGCACCCGGCGTTCCTGGCCCAGCGCCCCGACACCCCCAACGCGTGTTCTGCCACCGCGGCCGCCGGGTCGGGAGTGCTGACGTGGTGGGTGCAGTTTCGGCAGAGCGCCGGCGATGCCTGCGCAGACGCCGAGACGTTGCTGACGGCCACCCTGTCGGCCGACTCGTGACCAGGATCCTGCTGTTGCTGGCCACCGGTTGCTCGGTCGTGGCCTGCGGGTCGCCGACGACGTCCGCGCCCTCACCGGGTTCCGGCCAGACGTTCCGAAGCGCCGAGTGCAACGGCGTCGCCGACGCCGACGTGACCAGGGCCGTCGGCGGAACCCTGTTCACCAGGGTGGTGGTCAACGACGCAGGCTGCTTCTGGCAGGAGAACACCGCGATCGGCGACGTCGAACTCGGGATGGGCCTCTCGACGTGGTGGTACCGCGGCAGCGACCTCGACGCCGAGCGATCGCTCGAACGCGACACGGGCCGCACCATCACCGAACTCGAGGTCAACGGCAACAAGGGTTTCCAGGCCAGCGACGGCAACGCCTGCAGCGTCTACGTCGCCAAGGGCGGTGACGTCATCACCTGGTCGGTGCAAACCGTCAACCCCGGCAAGCTGCCCGATCTGTGCTCGATCACCGGGACACTCGCCCAGCTCAGCCAGGACAGAGTGAACTGACTCGCCACGGCAGGCGGGTTACAGTCAGCAGTCCTGGATTGCAGGACGCGCGATGTCTATCCGTCGATCCGAAGGACGCAACCCCATGACAGCTCGGTCGGAGTCGACATCCGGCACGGGCAGGACGCGCTCGCCGGGCCGGACCACCAAGCTCAGCCGGAACGCCATCGTGAACGCGGCGCTGACGTTCCTGGACCGCGAAGGCTGGGATGCGCTCACCATCAACGCCCTGGCCATGCAACTCGGCACCAAGGGCCCGTCGCTGTACAACCACGTCGACAGTCTCGAGGACCTGCGCCGGACCGTCCGGATGCGCGTCATCGAAGACATCATCGGGATGCTCAACACCGTGGGGGACGGGCGCACCAGGGACGACGCCGTGGTCGCGATGGCCAGCGCCTACCGCAGCTATGCCCACCACCATCCCGGCCGGTACTCGGCGTTCACCAGGATGCCCTTGGGTGGTGACGACCCGGAGTACACCGCGGCGACCCGTGCCGCGGCGGAGCCGGTGATCGCCGTGCTGGCCTCCTTTGGACTCGAGGGGGAGGACGGCTTCTTCGCGGCGCTGGAGTTCTGGTCGGCGCTTCACGGGTTCGTCCTCCTGGAGATGACGGGAGTGATGGACGCGATCGACACCGACGCCGTCTTCACGGACATGGTGCTGAGGCTGGCGGTCGGCATGGAGAGGCGATGAGCGCTTGCGCGAAGAGCAGACAGCGGCGATGAGCGCTTGCGCGAAGAGCAGACGGCAGCGATGAGGCTCTAGAATCGTCCCGAACGGCCCAGGTGAGCGGCAGGGTTGGCGCGCTTTGACCCAAGCCCTCGCGAACAGGTATCGTGGTCGATCGTGCCTGGCCGTTAGGGCGCTTGGGGCTGTGACGCCTGCAAGCGAGCCTGCACGCCGGGCAAATTCGCATGTCCACGACGCAACGACGAGAATTCGGTGCGCGAGCGTGTGCGACACACCCGGCCGCGGGGTAGCACGGCAGGGCGTAACCGCAGTACACAGTCTTGAGAATGACCTAGAAACAGCAGAGCAGTTACACGAAGCAACACAGGAAGCCGGTACATGCCAACCATCAACCAGCTGGTCCGCAAGGGTCGCCGGGACAAGATCGCCAAGGTCAAGACCGCGGCCCTCAAGGGCAGCCCGCAGCGCCGCGGCGTTTGCACCCGCGTCTACACGACCACCCCGAAGAAGCCGAACTCGGCACTTCGAAAGGTCGCGCGCGTCAAGCTGACCACCGGGGTTGAGGTCACCGCCTACATCCCGGGCGAAGGCCACAACCTTCAGGAGCACTCGATGGTGCTGGTTCGTGGAGGCCGTGTGAAGGACCTTCCCGGTGTGCGCTACAAGATCATTCGCGGTTCGCTCGACACGCAGGGTGTCAAGAGCCGCAAGCAGGCACGGAGCCGCTACGGCGCCAAGAAGGAGAAGAGCTAATGCCGCGCAAGGGGCCCGCACCCAAGCGGCCGCTGGTCAACGATCCGGTCTACGGTTCGCAGCTGGTCACGCAGCTCGTCAACAAGGTTCTGCTGGACGGGAAGAAATCCCTCGCAGAACGCATTGTTTATGGAGCGCTCGAACAGGCTCGTGACAAGACCGGCACCGACCCGGTCGTCACCCTCAAGCGCGCACTCGACAACGTGAAGCCGGCCCTCGAGGTCCGCAGCCGTCGCGTTGGTGGCGCCACCTACCAGGTGCCCGTCGAGGTCCGCCCCGAGCGGTCCACCACGCTGGCCCTGCGCTGGCTGGTGAGCTTCTCCAAGCAGCGCCGCGAGAAGACCATGGTCGAACGTCTGGCCAACGAATTGCTCGACGCGAGCAATGGCCTGGGTGCCGCCGTCAAGCGACGCGAGGACACCCACAAGATGGCCGAAGCAAACCGGGCATTCGCGCACTACCGCTGGTGATCGCCACCGGCGGCGGGCGCTAGCCCTTCGTCGGTCGAACATCAACAACCAACAAGCAAGAAAGAGTGGGAAGACGCCGTGGCACAGGACGTGCTCACCGACCTCACCAAGGTCCGCAATATCGGCATCATGGCGCACATCGATGCCGGTAAGACGACGACGACCGAGCGCATCCTCTACTACACCGGTATCAGCTACAAGATCGGTGAGGTGCACGACGGTGCCGCCACGATGGACTGGATGGAGCAGGAGCAGGAGCGGGGTATCACCATTACCTCGGCCGCTACCACCTGCTTCTGGGACGGCAACCAGATCAACATCATCGACACCCCCGGGCACGTCGACTTCACCGTCGAGGTGGAGCGTTCGCTCCGCGTTCTCGACGGCGCCGTCGCCGTCTTCGACGGCAAAGAGGGTGTGGAGCCGCAGTCCGAGCAGGTTTGGCGTCAGGCCGACAAGTACGACGTGCCGCGCATCTGCTTCGTCAACAAGATGGACAAGATCGGCGCGGACTTCTACTTCACCGTCCGCACCATCGAGGAGCGCCTCGGCGCCCGCGCGCTGCCGATCCAGCTCCCCATCGGTTCCGAGGGTGGCTTCGAGGGCATCGTCGACCTGGTCGAGATGAACGCCAAGGTGTGGCGTGGCGAGACCAAGCTCGGTGAGACCTACGAGACCATCGAGATCCCCGAAGAGCTCAAGGAGCAGGCTGCGGAATACCGCACCAAGCTGCTCGAGACGGTCGCCGAGACCGACGAAGCGCTGCTCGACAAGTACTTCGGTGGCGAAGACCTCACGGTCGCCGAGATCAAGGGCGCGATCCGCAAGATGGTCGTCAACTCCGAGATCTACCCGGTGCTGTGTGGCAGTGCGTTCAAGAACAAGGGCGTGCAGCCCATGCTCGACGCCGTCATCGACTACCTGCCGTCGCCCCTGGACGTCGAGTCCGTGACCGGCCACATTCCCGGCAAGGAAGAGGAACTGGTCACCCGCAAGCCGTCCACCAGCGAGCCGTTCTCGGCGCTGGCGTTCAAGGTTGCGACGCACCCGTTCTTCGGCAAGCTCACCTACGTCCGGGTGTACTCCGGCAAGGTCGACTCCGGCGCCCAGGTCATCAACGCGACCAAGGGCAAGAAGGAGCGTCTGGGCAAGCTCTTCCAGATGCACTCCAACAAGGAGAACCCGGTCGAGACGGCCGCTGCCGGCCACATCTACGCCGTGATCGGCCTCAAGGACACCACCACCGGTGATACCTTGTCCGACCCGCAGCACCAGGTCGTCCTCGAGTCGATGACGTTCCCGGATCCAGTCATCCAGGTCGCCATCGAGCCCAAGACCAAGAGCGACCAGGAAAAGCTGTCCCTGGCCATCCAGAAGCTGGCCGAGGAAGACCCGACGTTCAAGGTCAACCAGGACCACGAGACCGGCCAGACCATCATCGGTGGCATGGGCGAGCTCCACCTCGACATCCTCGTCGACCGCATGCGTCGTGAGTTCAAGGTCGAGGCCAACGTCGGCAAGCCGCAGGTCGCCTACAAGGAGACCATCAAGCGCGCCGTCGACAAGGTCGAGTTCACGCACAAGAAGCAGACCGGTGGCTCCGGCCAGTTCGCGAAGGTTCTCGTCAGCATCGAGCCGTTCACCGGCGAAGACGGCGCGACCTACGAGTTCGAGAACAAGGTCAGCGGCGGACGCATCCCGCGCGAGTACATCCCATCGGTGGATGCCGGTGCGCAGGACGCAATGCAGTACGGCGTGCTCGCCGGCTACCCGCTGGTGAACGTCAAGCTGATCCTGCTCGACGGTGCCTACCACGACGTGGACTCCTCGGAAATGGCGTTCAAGATTGCCGGATCCCAGGTGCTCAAGAAGGCTGCGGCGCAAGCGCAGCCGACCATTCTCGAGCCCGTCATGGCCGTCGAGGTCACCACCCCAGAGGATTACATGGGTGAAGTGATTGGCGACTTGAACTCCCGCCGTGGTCAGATTCAAGCCATGGAGGAGCGCAGCGGTGCCCGCGTAGTGCGGGCGACGGTGCCGCTGTCCGAAATGTTCGGTTACGTCGGAGACCTCCGGTCGAAGACTCAGGGCCGGGCGAACTACTCCATGGTGTTCGACTCCTACGCCGAAGTTCCGGCGAACGTGTCGAAGGAGATCATCGCGAAGGCCACCGGCCAGTAGCCATCTGGTAACAACCGGTAGCCTCGCGGCGGACCACACAACTGAAAACAGACCTACCTTTAAACAAGCATCATCGAAGTCCAGGAGGACACAGAAGTGGCGAAGGCGAAGTTCGAGCGGACGAAGCCGCACGTCAACATCGGGACCATCGGTCACGTTGACCACGGCAAGACCACGTTGACGGCAGCAATCACCAAGGTTCTGCACGACAAGTACCCGACGTTGAACGAATCGCGTGCATTCGATCAGATCGACAATGCACCCGAAGAGCGTGAGCGCGGCATCACCATCAACATCTCGCATGTTGAGTACCAGACGGAGAAGCGTCACTACGCCCACGTCGATGCCCCCGGTCACGCTGACTACATCAAGAACATGATCACCGGTGCCGCCCAGATGGACGGAGCGATCCTCGTGGTCGCCGCGACCGACGGCCCCATGCCCCAGACGAAGGAGCACGTGCTGCTCGCTCGTCAGGTCGGCGTGCCCTACATCCTGGTCGCGCTGAACAAGGCCGACATGGTCGAAGACGAGGAGCTCCTCGAGCTCGTCGAGATGGAGGTCCGCGAACTGCTGGCCGCCCAGGACTTCGACGAGGAAGCCCCGGTCATCCAGGTCTCGGCTCTCAAGGCGCTCGAAGGCGACCCGAAGTGGGTCGAGTCCGTCGAGAAGCTCATGGAAGCCGTCGACGAGTCCATCCCGGACCCGGTTCGTGAGACCGAGAAGCCGTTCCTCATGCCCGTCGAGGACGTCTTCACGATCACCGGTCGTGGCACCGTCGTGACCGGTCGCGTCGAGCGTGGCGTGATCAACGTCAACGAAGAGGTCGAGATCGTCGGCATCAAGCCGACGGTCACCAAGACCACCGTCACCGGCGTCGAGATGTTCCGCAAGCTGCTGGACCAGGGCATGGCGGGCGACAACGTCGGCCTGCTGGTCCGTGGTGTCAAGCGTGAAGACGTCGAGCGTGGCCAGGTCGTGGTCAAGCCCGGCACCACCACGCCGCACACCGAGTTCGAGGGCAGCGTCTACATCCTGTCCAAGGAAGAAGGCGGCCGTCACAAGCCGTTCCTGTCGAACTACCGTCCGCAGTTCTACTTCCGCACCACGGACGTGACCGGCGTCGTCACCCTCCCCGAGGGCACCGACATCGTCATGCCCGGCGACAACGTCGACATCGGCGTGAAGCTGATCCAGCCGGTCGCCATGGACGAGGGTCTGCGTTTCGCGATCCGCGAGGGCGGCAAGACCGTCGGCGCGGGACGCGTTACCAAGATCATCAAGTGATCTGAATTTAGTCGCAAAGCGGCGCTCACCCGAAAGGGTGGGCGCCGCTTTCGTATTCGCACACGGCGCATGGAAGTCGTGGCATGCGCTGCGATTGCGCCACGATCTGGCACGATGAGCGTGCTGAGCTGGTCAAACGAAAAGGGTGGTGCGGGTTGTCCGTGATCAACGTGCGTGCGTTCACCGATCTTGGTCTGGTGCGCAAGCGCAACGAAGACGCCATCCTGGTTGCCGGGTGGCTCAGTCAGACGCGCGAAGGGTCGCTCGTCACAATGGATTTCGCGCCCGCCGCGCCGTTCACGTGCGCCGTGGCCGACGGCATGGGCGGCCACGCCGGTGGCGATCTCGCCAGTCGGGTGGCCCTGACCGTCATCTCCGAACGATCGGTGGACTGGCGTACCCCGGCCAACATTGCCGACACCCTCGTCGAGACCAGCGAGCAGGTGCGCGCCGTCGGCGTCGACGCCGACCTGCAGGGGCTGGGTACGACGGTGGCCGGGCTGTGCCTGCTCGACGAGGGCCTGGTGATCTTCAACGTCGGGGACAGCCCGGTCTTCTCGATCACCGACGGCGTCCTGGCCCAGATCTCGATCGACGACTCGGTGTTCGACACCAACGGCCGGCCGACCAACATCATCACGCAGTCCCTCGGTCAGTTCCCGCCGGTGCAACCACACCTCGAGGTGCGTCCGCTCGAGGCAGGTACGTACCTGCTGTGCTCCGACGGTGTCAGCGGGGTGATGTCACCCGAGGAACTGCGGGAGGCCGTCAAGCAACCCGACCTCGACGACGTCGCCGCCACGATCATCGAAACCACCCGTCGCAACGGCGCTCACGACAACTTCTCCTTCCTCATCGTGGAGATTCCGGAATTGTCGTCCGAGGGCTAGTCTGACCTGCAAAACGGCCAGCTGTTAAGGAGCGTGGCAATGTTGGGTCGATACGTGAAGGCACAGCTGATGGTGCTGCTGTGCGGCGGAGTCGTCGGCCCGATCTTCCTCGGGGTGTACTTCACGGTCGGCCAGGGCATGTTCGCCGACTCCATGCGGTGGATGTTCTGGACCGGTCTGCTGATCACCGCGGTAGACGTGCTCGTCGCCATCGCGCTGGCCAACTACGGCGCCAAGTCCGCCGCGAAGACCCAAATGCTGGAGGCCAACGGCGTTTTGGCCCTCGCGCAGGTGACGGCCATCGGCGAGACCGGTACCCGGATCAACGACCAACCGGTGGTGACGATTGGGCTGCACGTCGAAGCGCCCGGCCTGAGCCCGTTCGACGTCCAGGACAGGGTGATCGCCTCGGTGACGCGGCTGCCGCTGATCACCGGCCGGAAGTTGGTGGTGCTCGTGGACCCCGCCACCAATCAGTACCAAATCGACTGGAACCGAAGCGCTTTGGTGGGCGGCATGATGCCAGCCCAGTTCACCCTTGCCGAGGACGGCGACCGGACCTACGACCTGTCCGGGCAGGCCGGGCCGTTGATGGAGATCATGCAGATCCTCAAGGCCAACGGGGTGGCGATGGACGGCACCATCGACATCCGCTCCAACCCGGCGGTCCGCCAACAGGTGATGAACGTGGTGAGGAGGGCGGCCGCGCAACGGGTTCCCCCGGCCGCGCACATGGCGGCACCGACCGTCGACCCCGCGGCCCCGTACGTTCCGCCGCCCATGCCCGCTCCCGCCGGGCCGTCGACCGCACAGCGTCTGCAGGAACTGGAGACCTTGCGTGCCATGGGCACCATCTCCGACTCCGAGTACACCACCAAGCGGCAGCAGATCATCTCCGAACTCTGACCGCTTCTAGAACACGTTCCAGTTTGGCTGCTAGCCTGCTCGTGGCACCGGAAATGGTCGACGAAAGGGCGGTTGATGGCTGCAACACTCGAGGGACGCGTCGCATTCGTGACCGGAGCGGCGCGGGGGCAGGGCCGCGCCCACGCCGTCCGACTGGCCAGCGAGGGTGCCGACATCGTCGCGGTCGACGTGTGCGGACCCGTCTCCGACACGATCACCTATCCGGCCGCCACCTCCGAGGAGCTGGCGGAGACCGCAAGCGCCGTCGAGGCGACCGGCCGCAAGGTGCTGGCCCGTGAGGTCGACATCCGCGACCTCGCCGCTCAGCAGCAGCTGGTCGCCGACACGATCGAACAGTTCGGCAGGCTCGACGTCGTGGTGGCCAACGCAGGCGTGCTCAGCTGGGGCCGGATGTTCGAGATGTCGGAAGAGCAGTGGGACAGCGTCATCGACGTCAACCTCAACGGCACGTGGCGCACCCTGCGCGCGACCGTGCCCGCGATGATCGAGGCGGGCAACGGCGGGTCGATCATCGTCGTCAGCTCGTCGGCCGGACTGAAGGCCACCCCGGGCAACAGTCACTACGCGGCCTCCAAGCACGGCCTCGTCGCCATCACCAACTCCCTGGCACTCGAGGTGGGGGAGTACGGCATCCGGGTGAACTCGATCCACCCGTACTCCATCGACACCCCGATGGTGGAGCCCGACGCCATGATGGAGATCTTCGGCAAGTACCCGACCTACATCCACAGCTTCTCGCCGATGCCGTTCCACCCCGTCAACCACGAGGGGAAGAAGGGGCTTCAGGAATTCATGACGGCCGAAGAGGTTTCGGACGTGGTGACCTGGTTGGCGAGTGACGCGTCCGCGACGATCTCCGGATCGCAGATCGCGGTCGACCGAGGAACCATGAAGTACTAGTTCGGCAGGACCAGCACCGGAACCGGGCTGTGGCGCACGATCTTCGTGCCCTTGGACCCCAGGAACACCCGCGCGATCGGACCCTGCGGCGACGTGCCGATGGCGAGTAGGTCGCCGTCGTCCCAGTCCGGTGCGTCCAACGCCTGATCCCAGCCGTTGCCCGTGGCGACCTGAAGTTGGACGTCGTCGCCGACGATGCCGTTGGTCTTCAACGCCGCCAACGCCTCTCGCGACGCCAACGCCCAGGACTGCAGGATGGACGTCTCGGCGTCCAGCCCCACCTCCGGCGGATACATCGTGCGACCCCGTACCGCAAAGGTGATGACGCGCAACGGAATCTGAAGCTGCTTGGCAAGGGCGGCGCAGCGCTCGACGACGTGCAACGAGTCGGCGGTGCCCGGGTACGCCGCGGTGATCCGGGTCAACCGGTGCGACTTGGAGCCGCGGTAGCCGCGCGGGCAGATCGCCAACGGCACCGGCGACGAGTGCAGCAACCGGTCTGCCGTCGACCCGACCACGACCTGCCCGAGGCTGCCGTCCGACGCCGAACCCAGCACCAGCGCTTCGGCTTTCAGGTCCGCGACCGCCTGCAGCAGTCCGCCGGGCGCCGACCGGTGCGCATACTTGTGGAAGCTGACCTCGAGCGTGTCGTCGAGCGAGGCGACGCACTGTCTGGCCTGAGTCGCCGAGTCGGCGGCCAGCTTGTCGGCGTACTGCGCGTACTCGGCGTCGATGCGCGCGGGCGACGGCGTGGTCCACGGCTTGGGCACCACGGTGACGACCGACAGTGACGTCTTGAGCGTCCTGGCCGCCTCCACGCCGAGGTTGAGTGCGGACGTTCCGGCCTTTCCGGCGAGGTAACCGACGACGACAGTCATGGAACGTCCTTGTCCCTCGGCCCCACGATGTCCACGTCGTCCACCCCGGGTGCCGCCGTCGCGATGACGCCGTCCCCACCGTCGTTGAGTGCGCTGTGGTGCCGACCCCACAGCAGGTAGTACGCCCAGACGACGATCACCCAGGCACTGAACGCGATCCACGTGTACCAATGCAGGCTGTACAGGATGTACCCGCACGCCAGGATCGAAAGGATCGGCGTCACCGGGTACAGCGGCACCTTGAAGCCGCGCGGCAGATCGGGCTCACGGCGGCGCAGGATGATCACGCCGAGGGACACCACGATGAACGCGGTCAGGGTGCCGATCGACACCATGTCGGCGAGCTTGTCCAAGGGGATGAAGCCGGCCAGGATCGACACCACGATCGCCACGACGATGGTGTTGTTGACCGGCGTCATGCTCTTTGGGTTGACCTTGGCGAACATCGACGGCAGCAGCCCGTCGCGGCCCATCGCGAACAGGATGCGCGTCTGGCCGTACATCGTGACGAGGGTGACCGAGAAGATCGAGATGACCGCACCCGCGGCGAGGACGGTGCTCCAGAAGCTCAGCCCGGTGACGTCGTCGAGGATCTGCGCCAGTCCGGCCTCCTGGCCCTCGAACCCCGTCCAGTCCTGTGCGCCCAGCGCCGCGAACGTCACCAGCAGATAGATGCTGGTGACGATCAGTAGCGCGGCGATGATGGCGCGAGGCATGGTCTTCTGCGGATCCTTGACTTCGTCACCAGCGGTCGACACGGCGTCGAGGCCGATGTAGGAGAAGAAGATGGTGCCTGCCGCGAGGCCGACGGCGGCGCCGCCCATCGGGGCGAAGTCTGCGAAGTGGTTGGTGGTGAAGCCGGTGAACGCGATGACGGAGAACATCGCCAGCACGCCGAGCTTGATGAGAACCATGATGGTGTTGGCTCTCGCCGACTCCGAGGCGCCTCTGATGAGCAGCAGCATGCACATCACGACGAGCACGATGGCGGGCAGGTTGACGATCCCGGGGTCGTCGTCCCACGGTGCCGCCGTGATCGCGTGCGGCAGGCTGACGCCGAAGAGGTTCTGCAGCAGCTTGTTCAGATACTGACTCCAGCCGACGGCGACCGCGGCGGTCGACACCCCGTACTCAAGCAGCAGGCAGGCCGCCACGCCCATCGCGACGAATTCACCGAGCGTCGTGTAGGCGTAGGAGTACGTCGACCCGGAAACCGGTACCGCCGAGGCCATCTCGGCGTAGCAGATGGCGGCAAGGCCGGCTGCGATACCGGCCAGCACGAAGGACAGGAGCACCGCGGGTCCCGCCTCGGGGACCGCCTCCGACAGGACGAAGAAGATGCCGGTGCCGACGGTGGCGCCGACGCCGAACATCGTCAGCTGGAACACGCCGATGGTGCGTTTGAGTTCCTGGGCGGCGCCATGCGCGACGGGGGCACCCATGATCGGGCGGCGCCGCAGCATCTGTTCGGTCAGGCTGACCGTTGGTGAAGGTGATGCCATGGGGCCTCCTCGGCAGGGTTCAAACGGTGGCGGTCGTTCGTGATGCGAGGGCGTCGGTCAGTACGGCGGCGAACTGGTCGACGGCCCAGTCGATCTCCTCTTCGGTGATGACGATGGGCGGGGCAAACCTCAGGGTGGAACCGTGCGTGTCCTTTACGAGAACACCGCGCGCGGCCAAGCGCAAGCTGACGTGCTTGCCGGTGCCGATTCGTGGGTCGACGTCGACGCCCGCCCACAGGCCCATACCGCGGACGGCGAGGACACCGTGGCCGACGAGGCCGCGCAGGCGAGCATGCAGGCGCTCGCCGAGTTCGGCTGAGCGAGCCTGATATTCGCCGCGCTGCAACATCGAGACCACGGTGGTGCCGATGGCCGCGGCCAACGGATTGCCCCCGAACGTCGAGCCGTGCTCACCGGGGTGCAGCACGCCGAGCACGTCGCGGTTGGCCACGACCGCCGACAGTGCGACGACACCGCCGCCGAGCGCCTTGCCGAGGAGGTAGACGTCGGGCACGACGCCCCAGTGGTCGCACGCGAACGTGCGACCGGTGCGGGCGAGACCGGCCTGGATCTCGTCGGCGATCATCAGGACGTTGCGTTCGGTGCACAGGGCACGCACCCGCGGCAGGTAGTCGTCGGCGGGCACGATGATGCCCGCCTCGCCCTGGATGGGCTCCAACAGCACGGCGACGGTGTTCTCGTCGATCGCGGCGGCCATGGCGTCGACGTCCCCGAAGGGCACGGCGCGGAATCCCGGTGTGTAGGGACCGAAGCCGCGGCGCGCGGTCTCGTCGTCGGAGAAGCTGATGATGGTGGTGGTGCGACCGTGGAAGTTGTTGTGCGCCACGATGATGTTCGATTGGTCGGTGGCCACACCCTTGACGTCGGTACCCCACTTGCGGGCGACCTTGATCCCGCTCTCGACGGCCTCGGCGCCGCTGTTCATGGGCAGCACCATGTCCTTGCCGCACAGGTCGGCGAGCGCGGCGCAGAACGGGCCGAGCCGGTCGGAGTGGAAGGCCCGGCTGACCAGGGTGACGGTGTCGAGCTGGGCGTGCGCGGTGGCGATCACCTCGGGGTTGCGGTGGCCGAAGTTGACCGCCGAATAGGCGGCCAGGCAATCCAGATAGCGGCGGCCTTCGACGTCGATGATCCAGGCGCCCTCGGCGGACGCGGCGACGACGGGCAGCGGCGAGTAGTTGTGCGCCGCGTAGTGGTCGTCGAGCGCGATCGCCGCCTGGCTGAGTTCTCCGGGTTCGGTCATGACGGTCTCCAGAATGGTCACGAGTACACCTCCAGCGTGCAGCATTTGACGGATCCGCCGCCCCTGAACAACTCCGAAAGGTCGACGCCGATCGGTTCGAAGCCGAGCTCGGCGATCTGGGCGGCGAAGCCGGTCGCGTTGGCGGGCAACACCACGTGCTTGCCGTCCGAGACGACGTTGAGGCCGAGGACGTAGGCGTCGGCCGACCCGACCTCGACGGCGTCGGGGAACAGTCGCTGCAACTGCACCCTGGCGTCGTCGCTGAACGCGGGCGGGTAGTACGCGATGGTGGTGTCGTCGAGCACCGCCAGTGCGGTGTCGAGGTGGTAGAAGCGGGGGTCGACCAATTCCAGGCTGACGACGGGAAGGCCGGTGAGGTCGGCCACCTCGGCGTGGGCCCGCCGATCGGTGCGAAAACCGTAGCCCGCCAATATCGTCGAGCCGACCACCAGAAGGTCGCCCTGGCCCTCGTTGACGTGGTGGGTGTGGTGCGGCTCGAACCCGCGACTGCTCATCCACTCGGCGTAGGCGACGGCCTCACCGGCGCGCTGCGGGTAGGCGAACCTGGCGACGATCGCCGTGCCGTCGACGACCAGTCCGCCGTTGGCGGCGTAGACCATGTCGGGGAGGCCTGCGACGGGCTCGACCATCTCGACGGTGTGCCCGAGCGTGCGATAGGTCGAAAGCAGATGCTCCCACTGCCGAACCGCCAGCGCGGCGTCGACGGGGGTGGAGGTGTCCATCCACGGGTTGATGGCGTACTCGACGGTGAAGAACGTCGGCGCCGTCATGGCGTATCGGCGGAGGCTCGGGGTACGGGCTCGAGGTGTCGCGGCGGCGATGTCGGCCGCCGGACCACCGGCGAAGTCTGCAATCGTCATGAAACAAACGATATGGGGCGGCCTGTACGCAATCAATCGCCACTCATTGCGTAATGGTGCGCACTTCGTTGTGTGAAAGCTAGAATTGTGACGATCTGTTGTTCACGATCGGAAATGGGGCACCGTGGACCGTCTGGACCAGACCGATGAACGCATTCTCGCCGAGTTGGCCGACCATGCGCGCGCCACCTTCGCCGAGATCGGGCAGCGGGTCAATCTGTCCGCGCCCGCGGTGAAACGACGCGTCGACAGGATGCTCGACGACGGGGTGATCCGCAGCTTCACCACCGTCGTCGACCGCAACGCAATCGGTTGGAACACCGAGGCTTACGTGCAGGTGTTCTGCCACGGCACGATCGCGCCCGCGGAGCTTCGCAAGGCGTGGATCGGCATCCCCGAAGTGGTGAGCGCTGCCACGGTGACGGGCACCGCCGACGCCATCCTGCACGTGCTCGCACGGGACATGCGTCACCTCGAGGAAGCGCTCGAACGCATCAGGGCCAGCGCCGACATCGAGCGCAGCGAAAGCATCGTCGTGCTGTCCAACATCATCGAGCGGGCGCCCGTCTGACCGTCGTCCGCCATGGGTGATGCACTGCGGACCGGCCCCATCGTGTAAGAAAAGCCCCGTGACTACAACTGGCGGCATCGTCATCGTCGGTGGGGGACTGGCCGCGTCGCGCACTGCCGAGCAACTGCGCCGCGCCGAGTACACCGGCCCCATCACGCTGATCAGCGACGAGGACCACCTGCCCTACGACCGGCCACCGCTGTCGAAGGAAGTGCTGCGGGCCGAGACCGACGACGTCACGCTCAAGCCCGCCGCGTTCTACGACGAGAAGGACATCACCGTCCGGCTCGGATCTGCCGCGACGAGCCTGGACACCGACGCGCAGACGGTGACCCTCGCCAACGGCGAGGTGGTGTCCTACGACGAACTGGTGATCGCAACGGGATTGGTGCCCAAGAGGATTCCGTCCTTCCCCGACCTCGAGGGCATCCGCGTGCTGCGGACTCTCGGCGAAAGCTTGGCGCTGCGCGATCACGCAGGCACGGCGCGCAACGCCGTCGTCATCGGAGCCGGGTTCATCGGATGCGAGGTCGCCGCGAGCCTGCGCTCGCTCGGCGTCGCCGTCGTGCTCGTCGAACCACAGCCCACGCCGTTGGCCTCGGTGCTCGGCGAGCAGATCGGCCAGCTGGTCGCACGGCTGCACCGGGCCGAGGGAGTGGACGTGCGCTGCGGCGTCGGCGTCACCGAGATCAAGGGCACCGGCCACGTCGAGAAGGTCGTGCTGTCGGACGGCGCCGAGCTGGACGCCGACATCGTCGTGGTCGGCGTCGGGTCACGGCCGTCGACGGATTGGCTCGAGGGTAGTGGCGTCGCGGTCGACAACGGCGTGGTCTGCGACGTCGCCGGCCGCACTAGCGCACCGAAGGTGTGGGCCATCGGCGACGTCGCCTCCTGGCGTGATGCGCTGGGTGATCAAGTGCGCGTTGAGCATTGGAGCAACGTCGCCGAACAAGCCCGGGTCATCGTGCCCGCGATGCTCGGCGTCGACGCCGCCTCGGCGGTGACGGTGCCCTACTTCTGGAGCGACCAGTACGACGTCAAGATCCAGTGCCTCGGCGAGCCGGAGGCCGACGACGTCGTGCACCTCGTCGCCGACGACGGCCGCAAGTTCCTCGCCTACTACGAGCGGGACGGTGCGGTCGTCGGCGTGGTGGGTGGCGGCATGCCGGGCAAGGTGATGAAGGCCCGCGCCAAGATCGCCGCTGGCGCCCCGATCGCCGACGTCCTCTAGCGATTTCGGCGTGATCAGCGGCGGTCACCGCCGCTGATCACCCCGAAATCGCAAAGAGCTAGTGCTGGCCGAGGTAGAAGCGCACGCCCTGGTCGTCGGCGCACAGCGCCGAGCTGCCGTAGGACTGCGCCGACGGCTCCTCGATCACGGTGCCGCCCACCTCTCGAACCCGCTGCACCGCGGATTCGATGTCGGCGACGGTCCACATCGGCACGGTCACCGGCTCGGCGTTCCCGCCTGCGACGCCCGCCATTGGGTGCACCGACCTGGGCTCCCAACCGTCGTCGATGCGGCCCGGTTCGAATGTCCAGCCCAGCACTCGTCCGTAGAACCGACGGAAGGTAGCCGAGTCGGTGACCATGAAGGTGACGTACGAGAGTTCTCCCGGCCCAGTGCCATTCAGTGCGGGTCGAGGGTCGCTGCCGGTGGGTTGATACACCGCGAACGCCGTGCCGGCCGGGTCGACGGCGTCGACGGTCGGGCCGTGCGGGGTTTGCGAGATCTCCCCGGCCTGTCCGCCCTCGTCGAGGATCGCCTGCCGCGCCGCCGCCACGTCGGTCACCGCGTAGCAGCAGAACAACGTCGGCGAGCCGGGCATGGCGACGATGCCGATGGGCTGATCGGTGTTGGTCACGCGGCGCGACGTGGGGTCGCACCGCCAGCCAAGCACCTGGCCGTAGAACGCTGCCGACCGCTCCGGATCGTTGGTCCACACCGACACGTAGCCGATGTCACCGTGACGGATTGGGCTGACCGCTCCCGCGACCGGCCCGCTCAACATCCACCGATGGCCGAACGGGTCGACGACGGTGGCACTGCGGGAACCGTGGCCTTCGTAGACCTCGCGCACGACGTCGGCACCGTGTTCGCGCGCCCGCTCCAGCGCAGCGTCGGTGTCGGCGACGTGCAGCATCAGACTCACCGAGACAGCTTGCGGGGCAGGCGCTTTGAGGCCAAGCTCGGGGAACTCGTCGGCCAGGTACAACGTGCCACCGGCGATCGACAGCTCGGCGTGGCCGACGCGGCCGTCGTCCATCACGATCGGATCGCCCACCAGGACGGCGCCGAACGCGTCGGCATACCACGTGATCGCCTCCGTGGCGCCTGCGACGGCGAGGTAGGGAAGTGCCGCGGACCGGGGCGCAGCTGGGGCGACGGCGGTCGCGTTCAACTCGGCGATGGCGGTATCGGTGCCGCTCATGGTGACTCCTTCGGTTCGATTGGGCAGGGCCAGCGCCGATTCCAGACGCGCCCGCAGTCGTGCCGCGAACGACGGATCGGGCGCCACCGGAAGGTCGTCGCCGCGCAGCACGCTCAACGGATCGTGGTTGTTGCGCTCACCGTTCACGGCATTCCTCCTTCCGGGTAGTGGGTTCTGAACGCTCGGCGGGCCCGCACCAGCAGCGCTTCCGTGGCGTGCACCGTCCGGCCGATCAGCTCGGCGCACTCGGGCACCGACCGGTCGTCCAGATAGCGCAGGGTCAGCACCACCCGATGGTGTTCGGGAAGCCTGGCCAGCACGCTCTCGGCCACGATGCGGTCCAGTTCGGCGTCCCAGTCGTCGGCCGGATCGACGGGCTCGGGCAGGTCGGCCACCGGAACGGTGAACCGATCGTGCCGCCGCCGGTAGTAGTCGGCGAGCTTGTGGCGCGCGACGCCGATCAGCCACGCGACCGTCATGGGCGGTGGCGAGTCGCGTCTCGCGGCGTCCATCGCCGCGAGAAAGGTCTCCGACGTCAGGTCCTCGGCGGCGCCGCGGTCACCGCAGCGGCGAATGAAGTACCCGTAGACGGCGGGCAGGGCCTCGTCGTACAGCGCAAGCAGCGCCCGGGGCGCGTCTTGGGAGTGCGATTCGGCTCTCACACCCTCATCGTCGCCGTTGCGGCCCGAACTCCGACGCCCATTCTCGCGATTCGTGGAGCCTCAGGAGCGGTGAGCGCTCCCAATCGCACACAAATCGCGAGGGGGGCTAGGGGTCGAGTGCGGCGAGGCCGGCGCTTACGGTGTCGAACGCCTCGCCGAGTGACCATGGCAGCGACACCGACTCGTCGGCGAGCCAGTGTCCGTAGGCCGAGAGCGCGACTCCGAGCATCGACCACGCCGTGGTCTGGGGGATGAGGTCGCCAGGATCGAGTCCGAGCCGCTCGGCGACGAAGTCCGCGACGACGGCCCGCCAGCCCGCGTACATCGTCATCGAGTGGGCCTGAAGGGCGTCGGTCTCGAGGATGACGCGCATGCGCTGGCGGTGATGGGCGGTCTCGGCTTCGTCGAAGCTGTTGAACGCCAACAGGGCCGAGCGCAACGCGGCGGTGATCGGTGCGTCGGTGGGGACGTCGCCGAGCAATGCGCGCATGTGGTCGAGGTGCGCGTCGAAGTCACCCCACGGAATGGCGTTCTTCGACGGGTAATAGCGGAAGAGGGTGCGGCGGGCGATTCCAGCGGCGCGGGCGACGTCGTCGACGCTGACGTCGTCGAAGCCGCGACTGGCGAACAATTCGAGTGCGACGTTGGTGATGTGGTCGCCGGTGGTGGACCGGCGTCTGCCCACACGGGCCGCGGGTTGACGACTCATCGAGATCCGCCCTTCCGTTTCGGCACTCGATGCCATATTCTTGCGATCTCGATCACATTTGTCGAGACCCCCACCCATCGAAAGGGCGAAACCATGGAGCCGACTCAGCAGACCGAGGCCGAATCCGAGCTCGTCACCGAGAGCCTCGTCGAAGAGGTCTCGATCGACGGCATGTGCGGCGTCTACTGACGGTGGCCGCTTCTTCGGAGGCGCCGGCGGACGTACCGGTGTTCGATCCCGACGTCCGCTGGCGGCTGCACCCCCAGGTGGCGGTGCGGCCCGAGCCGTTCGGCGCGCTGCTGTATCACTTTGGCACGCGCAAGCTTTCGTTCCTGAAGAACACCAAGATCGTCGAGGTGGTCAAGTCGCTCGACGCTCACCCCGATGCCAGGTCGGCCTGCCGCGCTGCGGGGATCGACGACGCCGGGCTGGCGCCCTACCTGCACGCCCTCGGCGTGCTGGTCACATCCAAGATGCTGGTCCGCGAGGAGAACACATGAGCACGACTCTTTCCGCCGCGCCGGTTCCGAAGTTGGTCGAGCAGTTCGAGCACGGGCTGGACGCTCCGATCTGCCTGACCTGGGAACTGACCTACGCGTGCAATCTGTCCTGCGTGCATTGCTTGTCGTCCTCCGGCAAGCGCGACCCGCGCGAGCTGAGCACGCAGCAGTGCAAGAACGTCATCGACGAGCTCGAACGCATGCAGGTCTTCTACGTCAACATCGGCGGCGGCGAACCGACGGTGCGGTCGGACTTCTGGGAGCTGGTCGACTACGCCACCGAGCACCACGTCGGCGTGAAGTT
The DNA here is from genome assembly GCF_002043095.1 of Mycobacterium sp. AT1. GTDB lineage: Bacteria > Actinomycetota > Actinomycetes > Mycobacteriales > Mycobacteriaceae > Mycobacterium. Next base: position 35,976 of record NZ_MVOC01000065.1, read on the forward strand.
CTCCACCAACGGCGTCCGCATCGACAAGGCCGTCGCGGCCAAGCTGGCGGCCAGTGACTACGTCGACGTTCAGATCTCCCTGGACGGCGCCACGGCCGAGGTCAACGACGCGGTGCGTGGACCCGGGTCCTTCGCCATGGCGATCCGCGCGCTGGAGAACTTGTCGGAGGCCGGATTTCGCGACGCGAAGATCTCGGTGGTGATGACCCGGCACAACGTCGGCCAGCTCGACGAGTTCAAGGCGTTGGCCGACAGCTACCGCGCCACGCTGCGCATCACCCGACTGCGTCCGTCGGGCCGAGGCGCCGACGTCTGGGACGAACTGCACCCGACCGCAGTCCAACAGCGCGAGCTCTACGACTGGTTGGTGGCCCGCGGTGACGGCGTCCTCACTGGTGATTCCTTCTTTCACCTGTCGGCCTACGGGGAGGCGCTGCCGGGATTGAACCTGTGCGGCGCCGGACGCGTGGTGTGCCTGATCGATCCCGTTGGTGACGTCTACGCCTGTCCGTTCGCCATCCACGATTCCTTCCTCGCGGGAAACATCCTGCGCGACGGCGGATTCCGCACCGTTTGGCGTGATTCCGACCTGTTCGAGGAACTGCGCTCGCCAACCACCGGTGGCGCGTGCGCGAAGTGCTCGTTCTTCGACACCTGCCGCGGAGGCTGCATGGCCGCCAAGTTCTTCACCGGTCTGCCGCTGGACGGTCCGGATCCAGAGTGCGTCAAGGGCTACGGCGAGACGGCGCTGGCGGCCGACCGCAAGGTCCCCAAGTCGGCGGTCGACCATTCCCGGGCGATACCGCTGACCGTGATCGCCCGTCAACCCCAACGGGTGTGCGACGAGAACCCGTTGACGACCCGAGGAGTTCGATGATGGCCAAGACCGGTTGGTTCGAGACGGTGGCCGAGGCGCAACGGCGCGCGGCCAAACGCCTGCCCAAGAGCGTCTACAGCGCGCTGGTCGCGGGGTCCGAACGCGGTGTCTCCGCCGACGACAACACCGCGGCGTTCGCCGAACTGGGCTTCGCGCCGCACGTCGCCGGCCTCTCGGCCAAGCGCGACACCTCGACGACGGTGATGGGGCAGGCGATCTCGCTTCCGGTGTTCATCTCGCCGACCGGCGTGCAGGCCGTCCATCCCGACGGGGAGGTGGCCGTCGCCAGGGCAGCGGCCGCGCGCGGCACCGTCATGAGTTTGTCGTCGTTCGCGAGCAAGCCGGTCGAGGACGTCGCCGCCGCCAACCCGCAAACCTTCTTCCAGATGTACTGGACGGGCAGCCGGGACAAGCTGGTGGCGCGCATGGAGCGGGCCCGCGCCGCGGGCGCGGTGGGTCTGATCGTCACCTCGGACTGGTCGTTCTCGAACGGGCGCGACTGGGGCAGCCCGTCCATCCCTGAGCGGATGGACCTGCGGGCCATGATCCGGTTCGCGCCGGAGGGGATCGCCCGCCCACGATGGTTACTCGACTTCGCCAAGACCGGACGGGTGCCCGACCTGACCGCGCCGAACCTGTCCCAGGACGGCGGACCCGCCCCGACCTTCTTCGGGGCCTACGGCGAGTGGATGGGCACCCCCCTGCCGACGTGGGACGACATCGCGTGGCTCCGGGAGCAGTGGGGCGGGCCGTTCATGCTCAAGGGCGTGATGCGGGGCGACGATGCAAGGCGTGCAGTCGATTCCGGAGTCACAGCCATCTCGGTGTCCAACCACGGCGGCAACAATCTCGACGGGACGCCAGCACCGATCCGCGCCCTGCCTGCGATCGTCGACGCGGTCGGCGGCGAGGTCGAGGTGGTGCTGGACGGCGGAATCCGGCGGGGCAGCGACGTCGTCAAGGCGCTGGCGCTCGGGGCGCGTGCCGTGATGCTTGGCCGGGCCTACCTATGGGGTCTTGCGGCAGGCGGTCAGACCGGCGTGGAGAACGTCCTCGACATCATGCGGGGTGGCATCGATTCGGCTCTGCTGGGTCTTGGCCACTCGTCGGTGCACGACCTCAGCCCGGCCGATCTGATCATCCCGAGCGGGTTCCGGCGCGACCTCGGAATGAGTGACTGACCGTCAACTCGCCTTGTGCGCCGTGAGAAGGAACGCGGGCATCTTCGTCCGGCCCTTGTCGTCCTTGTCATGAGGTGGCAGTTGGAACGGCGCGTCCGGCCCCGACGGCATGTTCGCGTGGATGAAGGCGGGGCGGATCTCGTCGACCTCCCAGTACTTGCCAACTGCCGCACGCAGTTCGGCCTCGTCGACCTCGTTGGGCTTCTCCTGCAGCTCGGCAGGGAACGCACCCTTGGCGAAGACCAGAACGTAGTAGTCGGCGCCCGGTGCGGCCGCCCGGTACACCGACCGCTGGTAGCCGTCGCGTCCCTCGACGGGCAACGAATGGAACAGCGTCGAGTCGATGACGGTGTCGAAACGGCCGTCGAAGCCGGTGAACGTGGTGATGTCGTCCTGCACGAAGGTGGCGTTGGGCAGGTCGCGCTCCTGCGCGGCCTTCGTGGCGGCGGCGACGGCGGTCGGGGTCAGTTCGATGCCCACCACGGTGTAGCCCCGAGCGGCCAGCGCCAGTGACAGTTCGGCGTGTCCGCTGCCCGCGTCCAGTACCTCGCCGCGCACCTTGCCTGCGGCGATGAGGGCGGCCAGCTCCGGCTGTGGTTCGCCGATGTTCCACGGCGGTGCCCCGTCGAATCCGCCATCGCCGCGGTAGGCGTCGTCCCAGTCGATGGCGTTGGAGTCAGAGGAATCAGTCACGAAATCCAACGTACGCCTCGGGACCCCGTGGGGCTCAGCCCTTCGCGACCGACAGCGTCAGCCGGTAGTCCTCGAGCGGTGTCGAGTCCTCGGGTGTCTGCGGGTACGGCTCCAGCGAGCGCATCGTGACCGTGTACTCGCCGGCCCGGCCGGACGAAACACCTTGGCCAGGGGCGGGATTGGTGTTGAACTCCACCGTCGTCGGCGGCTCGCCCTCGGCCTGTGCGACGACCGTCACGCGGGACTGTCCGCTCCAGAAGCAGGCGACGCTGGCGGGGCAGCGGGAATCCTCGAGCACGTCGGCGAAACGCACGCGGAGACCGTCGACCGAGGCCTCCTGCCCGCCGCCGAGCGTGAAGTCCCGGTCGAGGCCAACGGTGACGGGATCGGCCGAGGCGACCTGGCACTCCGCAGCCAAGAGGCTCACCGCCGCAAGCGCAGGCAACCACGCCTTGATCACGACGGCCCGTCCCAGGTGTGCACGGGCTGGTTGCCGTGCATGCGCTCGCAGTACAGGTGCAGCATCTCCGCCAGGGCCTGCGGACGGGCCATGCCACGGTTCTGAAGCGCCCGGACGGTGTCGACCTGCCAGGTCGCGCCGTTGCGGCCGGACTTGGCCCGGCCTTCGATGACGCCGAGGTAGCGGTCCCTGACCTCCGCGGTGACACCCCACCGTTCGAGTCCCTCGTGGGCGAGGGGGAGGAGTTCGCGGAGCACCAACTCGTCGGGTGTGACCTCGCCGAGCCCGGGCCAGTACAGCCGTGCGGCCATCCCGCTGCGCGCGGCGGAGGTGAAGTTGCGTTCTGCCGCAGCGAAACTCAGCTGCGTCCAGATCGGGCGGTCGTCGTCGGACAACGCGCGCAACGCACCGTAGTAGAAGGCCGCGTTGGCGAGCATGTCCACCACCGTCGGCCCGGCGGGCAGTACCCGGTTCTCGACCCGCAGGTGTGGCCGTCCGTCGACGACGTCGTACACGGGCCGATTCCATCGGTAGACGGTGCCGTTGTGCAGGCGCAGCTCGGGAAGCGTCGGCGTCCGGCCCGCCGCCAGCTCGGCGACCGGATCCTCGTCGGACACCTCCGGCAGCAGCGACGGGAAGTACCTGACGTTCTCCTCGAACAGGTCGAAGATCGACGTGATCCACCGCTCCCCGAACCACACTCGGGGCCGCACGCCCTGGGTCTTGAGTTCCTCGGGCCGGGTGTCGGTGGCCTGGGCGAACAGCTCGATGCGGGTCTCGGACCACAGCTCGTGGCCGAAGAAGTAGGGGGAGTTGGCGCCGAGGGCCAGCTGTGGCGCGGCCAGCACCTGCGCGGCGTTCCAGTTCTGCGCGAATTCCGCCGGTGACACCTGCAGATGCAATTGCATGCTGGTGCAAGCAGATTCGGGGGCGATCGACGCCGCCTGCAGGGTCAGCCGTTCGGCCCCGCCGATGTCGATCATGATGTCCTCGCCGCGGGCGGTGAAGATGGAGTCGTTGAGCGCCTGGTACCGCGTCGACTCGCTCATCCAGTCCGCCGCGAGATGCTCGGGCATCAGCGTGGGCAGGATGCCGATCATCACGATGTGCGAACCGTCGGAGTTGGCCTTGGACTCCGCGGCGTTGAGGCTGGCGCGCACCTCGTCTTCGAGTTCGAGGCTCGAGTTGCCGCCGAGTGGCCGCGGCGGCACGTTGAATTCGATGTTGTAGGCGCCCAACTCGGTCTGGAACGCCGGATCGGCGATCGCGGCGAGCACCTCGCGGTTGGTCATCGCCGGCTGATAGGCGGCGTCGACGAGGTTGCACTCGATCTCCATGCCGGTCAGCGGGCGTTCGCACTCGAAGCTCGCCTGGGCGAGCATCGTCTCGAACACGTCCAGGCTGAGTTGGACCTTCCGCCGGTACTGAAGCCGGTGTTCGCGGCTGTACTCGGTCTGCCGGACCTCGTCACCCATGGGCCGAGCCTATCGACGCGAGGCCACTGCCACCTGCGGACTGAGAAGACCGCCGCGAAGTTCTAGGGTGACGGCCGGATCGGCCAGGGCTGCCAGCGTGCGCAACGCCGACGGGCTGTAACTGCGCAGCGAACTGATGACGCCGTCGTGGACGAACGGGATGAACGGCGCGAACGGCAGCATGGTCGCCAGCCTGACGAGGTGCAGCGGCGCAGGCGGCCTTGGCAGGTCGACGATCACCAGCTTGTCGGCGACGCGGGTGCCCTCGGCGATCACGCGGACCGCCTTGGCTGGCGGCAGGTGGTGAAACGACAGCGCAAAGACGGCGAGGTCGAAAGAGCCGTCTGCGGCGTCGATTTCGGTGGCGTCCGCGAGGCGGACGGTGGCGCGCTCGTCGGAGCCCAGCGGTCCCGCCGCCATCGCGGCCACCGACTCCGGTTCGACGTCGGTGACCGTGACGTGCGCGGTCGGGTGCATCTCCAGCAGCTTGGCCGACAGGCCGCCGTGCCCGGCCCCGAGCTCGAGGACTCGAGGATCGGGCACGTCGGCAACCTCGTCGAGGGCGATGTGGGCGAACTTCTCGTGATTGCCGAACCATTCGCCGGTCAGCTCGAGCGCCCGGACCACGCTGCGTTTGACCCCCGGGTCGACGTCTTCTCTGTCGAGGTACTCCAGCCGGTCGGTCTCCAGGAGCCGGTCCAGGCAGGACGCGTCGAACCCTCCGCGGGGCATGTCGGAGACGTCAGTCACCGGGTGCGTCACCCCTCCATCATGGCCGACGTCGAGTCAGAACTGTCCGGGGAACGGGATGAGGGGCGAGCGCCCGCCCGGGACCTGCAACGTCTCCGGCATCACCGGGCGCTCAGTGGGCACCCTCGCGCCGTCGCGGTAGACGAGCGTGCCGGTATAGGTGCCGTTGTCGTAGTTGTCGTAATAGAAGTGACCCTCGACGATGTACTGGCACTGATCGTGCGTCGTCCCGTCCTGCGAAGCGGGCCCGGTGACGAACACGCCATCGAAGCCGGGCGCCTCGCACATCGCCTGCGGGTCGGGCGCAGGCGCAACGGGATCAGGCTCGGCGCGGGCAATTCCGCACAGAAGTAACGGGCCAACGGCGCACGCCGCGGCCAGCGCTGCGACACGACGGCCGCGCGCAATCGCAGAGGCGTTGATCAACGGCACCTTTCGGTCTCGCGGTGATGACCCGACGACGTCACTGTAGCGGTGGGTCGGTACGACGTCGTCGGGTTCGGGCGATCGCGGGCGTTCGCCACCAGGCCGTCGTGGCCCCGAGGCTAGGGGTTGAAGTCGTCGGGCAGTTCGATGTCGGCGACGGCGAGGTTCTCCTCCAGGTGGGCGACCGACGAGGTGCCGGGAATCAACAGCACGTTGGGGGCGACCGACAGGGTCCACGCCAACGCGATCTGGGCCGGCGTGTAGCCCAGGTCGGCGGCCGCCTTCTTCACCGCCGGGTTGCCCAGCACCGGATTGTCGTCGTTGAACGCCGAGCCGAGCGGGAAGAACGGGACGAAGGAGATGCCGCGTTCGGTGCACAGGTCGAGGACGGGTTGCGACGTCCGGTCGACCAGGTTGTAGGCGTTCTGCACCGTGACGATCTCGGTCCGGTCGAGCGCGCGGCGCAGGTCGTCCTCGTTGACGCTGGACAGGCCGATACCGCCGATCAGGCCCTCGTCGCGGGCGGCGATCATCGCGGTGAGCTGCCGGTCGAACAGCTCGTGGTCGACGACGCCGGGAGTGTTCGGGTCACCGGAGTGGATGCGCAAGTTGACCGCGGCGAGCTGGTCGACGCCCAACTCGCGGAGGTTCAGTTCGATGTCGGCGCGCAGGTCGTCGGGTTCGGCCGCCGGGACCCAGTTGCCCTCCCCGTCGCGGCGGGCGCCGACCTTGCTGACCAGTGCCAGTTGGTCGGAGTACGGGTGCAACGCCTCACGGATCAGCTGGTTGGCCACGTCCGGGCCGTAGAACTGCGCGGTGTCGACGTGGTTGACCCCGAGCTCGACGGCGCGCCGGAGCACGGCGATCGCCTGATCGTGATCGCGCGGTGGTCCGAAGACGCCGGGTCCGGGTAGTTGCATCGCTCCGAAGCCGACTCGGTTGACGGTGAAGCTGCCGAGCTGAAAAGTCGTCATGTCCCCATCCAACAGCGAAGGGGGCGCATTCAGTCCGAATACGCCCCCCGAATCGCTTGTTACTCGGTTTCGCCGAGGATGCCGTAGATCTCTCGGCGGGCATTGTTGACGACGTCGACGATGCGCTGCTGCTGCTCGGCGGACGCGGCGTGCGCGGACTGCGCGACCGCACCCATCAGCTGGCCGACGGCACCACGCAGGTTTGCGTGACCGGGATCGGCGCCGTCGGTGATCTCCTCCCACGGCGGGGTTTCGATCTTCTCGGCGGTCTCGCGGCCGGCGTCGGTGAGCTCGAAGAGCTTCTTGCTGCCCTCGCCGGGTGCGCTCTTGATCAGGTCTTCGTCGACCAGCAGCTGAAGGGTGGGGTACACCGAGCCGGGGCTGGGCTTCCACAGGTCCTGACTGCGCTCGGCGATCTCCTGGATCATCTCGTAGCCGTGCATGGGCCGTTCGACCAGCAGCGACAGGATGGCGGCGCGAACGTCGCCACGCTTGCCGCGACCGCGACCGCGGCCTCCGCCACGTGCGCCGCCGAAGCCGGGACCGCCGAAGCCGGGACCAAATCCGGGGCCGCCGAAACCGCGTCCGAAGCCACGACCGAAGCCGGGGCCGAAGCCACCGTCGGTGCCTGCGTCGTGTTCGAGGATCGCTTCGCGGAAGCCGCGTCGGGCGGCATGTCGGCGCTCGTGCATGGCACGCCGGTCGACGGGTGAGAAGCCGGGGCCGAAACCAAAGCCGAAGCCGCCGTTGGGGGGTGTGAATGGGGTGTTCATGTGTGTGTCTCCTTGGCCGGGAAACGCCGAATGCGCTTCCGATACGTTGACGATATATCGGAAACTATCGCGATGCAACCATTTGGAGTCGGTTAGTTGGCGGTACGCCCGTCGATGGCCTTGACCTGGGCCCGCGCCCAGTCGCCCTCCATGGCCGCCGCCCGGAGGCCGTATTCGAGGGCCGCGCCGCCGTAGAACTCGGCGTCGCTGTCGCCCCAGGGCGCGAGTTCGTCGCGGAGTGCGGTCAGTCGGTTCAGCTCGGAATCGGCATGGCTGGCCACGCTCACCATGTACTCGCGGGCCTGCTCGTGAGGGATTTCGCCGAGGAGGAACACGCGCAGCAGGGCGGCGCTGCGATGGGGCGGGTCGTCGCGGGGGTTGGTCACCCACCTGATGAGTTCTGTCCGGCCGGCGCCGGTGACCTGGTACTCCTTGCGGCCGCGGGGGCCGACGTCGGAGACCTCGATGAGCCCGTCTGCGGCGAGTTTGTTGAGCTCCCCGTAGAGCTGGCTCTGCGTGGCGGGCCACACGTTGGCCATCGACTGCTCGAAGCGGCGGAGAAGGTCGTAGCCGCTGCCCGGGTGTTGGGCGAGAAGGCCGAGGGCGGCGAAGCGGAGGCTCACATAACGAGCGTACGGCCCGACGTTCCAGTTGTGGAATGTCGGGCCGTACGGTGTGTCGGGTCTGCCGAACGTGACGCCAGTGCGAAATCCGGGCCGGATCTTCGCAGTGGCGTCACGCTCGGTGCGGTTTGGCGGTTAGGGGGTGCCCTCCGCGTCGACGAGCGTGGCGCCTTCGGCAACCCGCAGCGCCGTCGACCGCCACGGGCCGCGGGTGGCCAGCAGGTAGTACAGGACGAAGGCCACGCCACAGCCGATGAACCAGCTGTACTGCGCGGCACCCGCCATCCCAAACACGATGCCGCCGAGCAACACTGGCGCCATCGCCAGGACCGCGCCGACGACGGTCGCCGTGACGGCGGCCAGGTTGTAGCCCTTCGAGTACCAGTAGTTCGCCGTCTTGGACATGGTGAACAGGTCGTCGACGACGATCTTCTGCTTGCGGATCAGGTAGAAGTCGGCGATCAGCACACCGAACAGCGGACCGATGAACGCGCCAAGGGTCTCGAGCGTGTAGTGGATGACCTCGGGATTGTTGTAGAGGTTCCACGGCGTCAGCAGCACCGAACCGACGGCGGCGATCATGCCGCCCATCCGCCAGCTGATCTTCTGCGGGCTGACGTTGGAGAAGTCGAATGCGGGCGAGATGAAGTTGGCCACGATGTTGATGCCGATGGTGGCGATGGTGAACGTCAAGGCGCCCAACACGATTGCGGTCACACTGTCGATCCGGGCGACGGTGGCGACCGGGTCGGTGAGCAGCTCGCCGAACACCGGCACCGTCGCGGCCGCCGTGACGACGACGAGCAACGAGAACACCAGGAAGTTGACGGGCAGGCCGAGGAAGTTGCCCTTCTTCACCGCCGAGTAGCTCTTGCCGTAGCGGGCGAAGTCGCCGAAGTTGAGCATCGGGCCGGAGAAGTAGGACACCACCAGCGCGATCGCGCCGAGCATGACGACGAGAGTGTTGCCCTTCTTCTCACCGCCGAGGTTCAGGCTGACGTGCCACCCCGACTTCCACAGCAGGTAGCCGCAGAGGATGAACATCACCACGTATACGGCGGGGCCGCAGAAGTCGATGAACTTGCGGATGGACTCCATGCCGCGCCAGAACACGGCCGCCTGCAGGATCCACAGCAGCGTGAAGCTGCCCCAGCCGAGCAGCGACAGGCCGGTGAAGCCGTACTGGTCGACGTCGGCGTACGGCGCGAGGCCCGGGAACAGCTTGAGCAGCACGACGTCCAGCGCCGCGGAGGCAAGGTAGGTCTGAATTCCGTACCAGGCCACCGCGATCAGTCCGCGGATGATGGCCGGGATGTTGGCCCCGAGCACGCCGAACGAGCTGCGGCACACCACCGGGTACGGCACGCCGGCCTGCTGGCTCGGCTTGGCGACCAGGTTGCACAGGAAGTAGACGATCACGATGCCGACCAACAGGGCGATCAGCACCTGCCAGCTGGCCAGGCCGAGGGCGAACAGGCTGCCCGCGGTGACGTATCCGCCGACGCTGTGCACGTCGGACATCCAGAAGGCGAAGATGTTGTACGACGACCAGGTTTGCTTGCCGAGCGGCGCGAGATCCTCGTTGGTCAGTTGGGGGTCGTAGCCGTCCTTGATCACTCCGCCGCCGACCGGATGGCCTGCGGCCTCGACGATGTCGCCGACGGCGATCACCGCGCTTGGCGGTGGTTCCTTTACCTCTGTCATTGCTAGCTCCTGATCGTGTGCACGTGTTGCAATGCGATTGGGAAAAGCTAGCGGCGAGTTGTTGCGGTGCCGTTGCGCCAAAAATATATTCTGGTCAGCCCTCGTCGGCGACGAGACCGGTGTCCACCGGCAGCGTCGCGACCACCTCGTTGAGTCGTCGGTGATGGGCGGCGCTGGTGGTCAACAACCGGTCGACGTCGCGGGCGAGGAAGGCGTCGAGCATCTCGCCGTGGTCTTCGTGCAGCCGCGCGCGTTGGGAGTGTTCGACGTGCACCATCACCTGGACGGGTTCGGTGATGTTCCAAGCTGATTCGAGCATGTGAATGAGGCGGAGCATCCCCGACGGTCGGGTCAGGCCCATGTGGAAGATGCGGCTCTGGCGGTGGTAGGCCTGCGGATCGTCCACGGTCACGGCATCTTCGAGCAGTTGATTGGCGTGGGTGACGTGCGCGCGCTCGGCGTCGGTCGCGCGGACGACGGCAGCCGCCAACGCTGCGGACTCCAATGTCTCACGGACGATGTACATTTCGGCGAGCTCGCTGGCGGTCAACTGTGCGACGGCGTAGCCGACGTTGGTCTGATGCGCGACGAGCCCTTCGCCCGTCAGCGTCTTCAGGCTCTCCCTGATGGGGATGTGGCTGACGCCGAAGAGTTCGGCGACCTCGCTGACGGGGATCGGGGTGCCGGGCGGCACCGCGCCGTCGAGGATGACGCGACGAAGTTCGTCGACGATTCCCTGTTGGGAGAACCCGGCCCGGGTGACCGCGAGCGGCAGCGCCCAGGCGGAGTGGCGGCGGACCGACATCGCTTCATCCTGCCCCGGTTTCGGCTGGGTGGCGACGCAACCACATTCCACTATTGACATGTCAGTAATGGAGTGTCATGGTGGAAAGGTCCCACCCGCAGCCCAGGGAGCACTCGACATGACCGACACCCACACCGAGACGACGGACGCCGAGCAGGCCGAAATGTTCGGCACCGGCACGTTCTTCCAGCGCGGCAACTATGCGCCGGTAGCCGACGAACTCACCGAATTCGATCTGACGGTCGAGGGGTCGATCCCTCCGGAACTGGACGGCTGGTACCTCCGCAACGGACCCAACCCGCGAAAGCCCGCCGGGCACTGGTTCAGCGGCGACGGCATGATCCACGGCATCCGCGTCGAGAACGGACGTGCCGCCTGGTACCGCAACCGCTGGGTCCGCACCGACAGCTTCGAGAACGACTTCCCGCTCTACAACACCGACGGCACCCGCAATCTGCGGTCGGCGGTGTCCAACACCCACGTCGTCAACCACGCGGGCAAGACACTGGCGCTGGTGGAGTCGTCCCTTCCATATGAGGTCACCAACGACCTGGAGACGGTCGGCGCCTACGACTTTGGTGGCCAGCTGGTCGACTCGATGACCGCGCACCCCAAGATCTGCCCGACCACCGGTGAGATGCACTTCTTCGGCTACGGCAACCTGTTCGAGCCCTACGTCACCTACCACCGCGTCGACGCGGACGGGACGCTCACCGTCAACCGGCCGGTTGACGTCAAGGCGCTGACGATGATGCACGACTTCGCGCTCACCGCCGAGCACGTCATATTCATGGACCTGCCCATCGTGTTCAACGCCGAGGCGGCTGGCGCCGGGGACATGCCGTTCCGCTGGGACGACGGCTACGGGGCTCGCCTCGGCGTCATGCGCCGCGACGACCCGTTCGGTCCGATCCGCTGGTTCGACGTCGACCCGTGCTACGTGTTCCACGTCGCGAACTCCTACGACGTCGGCAATTCGATTGTGCTACAGGCAGTTCGGTACCCCGAGCTGTGGCGTGGACACGCCGGATTCGACCAGGACGCGATGATGTGGACCTGGACGATCGACCTGGCGAAGGGCACCGTCAGCGAGCAACAGCTCGACGACCGTGCCGTGGAGTTCCCCCGCATCGACGACCGCCTCGCGGGCCTTGCGGCTCGGTACTCCGTCTCCGTCGGCAAGGACAGGCTCGTCCGGCACGACCTCACCACCGGCAGCGCGATCGAGCACCCGTTCGGCACGGCGGCCTCGCCCGGCGTCCCCGGCGAGGCGGTCTTCGTCCCCGGCAGCGGGCCGGCCGACGAGGCCAACGGCTACTACCTCGGCTACGTCTACGACGCCGCGCGCGACGGCAGCGACCTGGTGATCCTGGATGCCTCGGACTTCGCCGGAGCTCCGGTCGCGACGATCAAGCTGCCGCAGCGGGTGCCGTTCGGCTTCCACGGCAACTGGATAGGCGCCTGACCTCAAACCGCAGGGGCAGCCATTGGCGGGCGGCCGTGGCACGACCGGAAGCGGCTGCCACTGCCGCAGAAGCACGGGTCGCTGCGGGGGATGGGCAGCATGTACACGTGGTCCTCGCGGACGCGTGCCATCGCATCCTGCAGCCGGTGGGCCGGCGCGGGCACGTGACGGTGTGTCATCCAGGCGATCGCGACGGCGAGCGCCCCGAGCAGCATCACGATCTTGACGGCCTCACCCGTGGACTGGCGAAAGCGAAACCAGGCCGCCACCTCGACGCTCTGACCTTCGAGGGCCTTTGCGATCTGCTCGGCGGACGGCATACCGGTCCTGAGCTCTTCGAGCAAGGCGTCCTGCAGGTGGCTCAGTTCGTCGAGGGTCATGCCGACGAGCACGGCCTCGACGTGCGCATCGGCCGACAACACGTCTCCAGATGTGTACATACATCCCCCCGAACACTTGCGTCTCCCCAGACGCATCCATCCTCACGCTAACGGGGGACGGCGTCCGGCGAATCGGGGAAAACCCTTCGGTTTAGGGTGTCCCGATGGCTGTCAAGTGGCTCGACGATCCAGAGGACCACGACTACGAGGCGGCCGCCGACTATCTGAGCCTGATCAGCGAGCCCGAGGCGATCGCCGCGACGGTCGACGCGCTCCGGGCCGCGGACACCACACTGCGCAAGGCCAAGGACGTCCTTCGGGCCGCCCACCTCGATCTGCTGCCCGCGACGAATCCACGCGTCACGACCGACCTCGCGAAGATCGATGCGGGAAAGAAACTTTCACCGGTATTGCTGGTCCGCGGACGGGTTCTCGACGGCGTGGCGTTGCAGATCGCCGACGGGTACCACCGGGTCTGCGCCAGCTACCTGACCGACGAGAACACCCCCATCCCGTGTCGTCTGGTGTCCTGGCAAGCCACGAACTGAGATGACGCACATGGGGTTCGGCACGCTGGCCCTACTCGTCGTCGCCGGGTTGGCGGGTCCGCTGCTGGCGTCGGTGCCGCGGCTGCGTCTCCCCGTGGTGATCGGCGAGCTTGCTGTGGGAATCGTGTTGGGGAAGACAGGTTTTGGGGTCGTCGACCACACCGAGCCGACGTTCGAACTGCTGGCCAACGTCGGCTTCGCCCTGGTGATGTTCGTGGTCGGAACGCACGTGCCCATCCGCGACCGTGCGCAACGCTCGGCGGTGCCTGCGGCGCTGGTCCGCGCCATTCTGGTGGGTGCGGTCGCCGCCTGCCTCGGTGTCGGCCTCGCGCAGATCTTCGGCACGGGGCACGCCGCTCTCTACGCCGTGTTGATGGCGTCGTCGTCCGCGGCGCTCGCGTTGCCCATCATCGGCGACCTCAAGCTGACGGGTCCTCCCATCCTGTCGCTCACCGCCCAGATCGCGGTGGCCGACACCGCGTGCATCGTGTTGCTGCCCTTGGTCATCGACCCGGCCCGGGCGCCGCGGGCGGCACTCGGTGCCCTGGCGATCGCGGCGTGTGCGGCGATTCTTTACCTCGCGCTGCGGTGGGCCAACGACAGGGGATTGCGCAAACGGCTGCACAAATACTCGGAGAAGCAGAAGTTCGCCCTCGAGCTGCGCGTGAATCTGGCAATCCTGTTCGGGTTGGCAGCGCTGGCCATCAGCACCCACGTCTCGATCATGTTGGCAGGCTTCGCACTGGGTCTGGTGGTCGCGTCGATCGGCGAACCACGGCGGTTGACACGGCAGCTGTTCGGCATCACCGAGGGGTTCTTCGGGCCGCTGTTCTTCGTCTGGCTGGGCGCCTCGCTGCAGGTCCGCGACCTCGTCGACGATCCGCAGTTCATCCTGCTCGGCGTGGCCCTTGGGGTCGGCGCGATCCTCGCCCACGCCGTCGGGCGGATCCTCAAACAGTCCATGACGCTGGCGGTGTTGTCGGCGGCGCAGCTCGGCGTCCCGGTCGCGGCGGCGACGGTCGGCACCGAGGGGCACCTGCTGCTTCCCGGCGAGCCCGCGGCACTGGTGTTGGGGGCGCTCATCACCATCGCGGCCACCTCGGCCGCCGGGGTGATCGCCGCGCGAACTAGCCGGTCGACGCCCCAGCCCGGTGCACAGTCGGGCTGACGCCGTAGGTGCGTTTGAAGGCGCTGCTCAACGCGAACGGCGTGCCGTACCCGACGTGGCGGGCGACTGACGCGATCGTTGCACAGTCGGCCCGCAGCAGGTCGGCGGCCAGCGCCAGTCGCCATCCCGTCAGGAACGCTATCGGTGGCTCGCCGACCTGCTCGGCGAACCTGCGGGCGAAGGCCGCGCGTGAGCAGCCAACGGCCGCAGCGAGATTGGCGACCGTCCACGGGTGTGCCGGGTTGTCGTACATCAGTCGCAATGCGGGACCGACGACGGGATCGTGCTCGGCATGCCACCAGGTGGGCGCCCGCTCGTCGCGGTCGAACCAGGTGCGCAGCACGTCCATCAACAGCAGGTCGAGCAGTCGGTCGAGGTAGGCCGCCTGGCCAGGCCCGTCGCGCCCCGCTTCGCCGGCGAGCAGCGCCACCAGCGGGGTCTGCCATTCGTCGGATCGAAGCACCAGCACCGTCGGAAGTGCTTGCAGCAGCCGGGAACTCACCTCGCTGTGCCCCTCATAGGCGCACACGACGGCGCGGTCGTCCCCCGATGTGGTGTTTCCCCACGTCCGCACCCCGACCGACATCTCGAAGCGCAGATCCTCCCCGTGCAGCGTCGTGCAGCGGTTTCCGGGGTGGACGACCACCTGCGGTGCGGTGAGCGCGCGGTCGGCGAACAGGTAGTGCTCAACGCCGCGCGCGATGGCGACGTCCCCGGGCCCGAGATCGAACGACCCGCCGGAATCCGTCACGATGACCGCGTTGCCCTGCGTCATGCAGATCAGGGTCAGCGGAGCGTCGTCCTGGATGCGCATCGACCACGGCGGGTTCAGGGAGAGGCGCAGCACGAACGCTCCCCGGGCCCGCACCCCGTCGAGTAGTCCGCCGAGCGCGTCCATGCCCTCGAATGTAGACGCCTGCGTATGCATTCGGGAGTCTTGGCGATGGATCGTCTAGGCGTCGACCGTTTGACTGGGCTCATGTCCTTCAGCCCGTATCTGGTCGCCACCGCCGCAGCCGCCGTGACGAGCGCCGTCGTCGGCGGCATCTTCTACCCGTTCTCCACCTTCGTGATGTCGGGACTCGACCGCGCACGACCCGTCGAGGCGATCGCGGCGATGCGCGGCGTCAACGCCGAGGCGCAGGCCAACGTCCCGTTCCTGGTGATGTTCGCCGGGTCGGCGGTGCTTGCCCTCGGCGTCGGCGTCGCCGCGGCGTTCCGGCTGTCGCAACCGGGCGCCGGTTACGTACTGGCTGGTGCCGTACTCGCGCTGGTGGCCTTCGTCGTGACGATGGCGTTCAACGTTCCGCTGAACGATCACCTGGACGCGGTGGATTCGTCGGGTCTGTCCGCAGCGGACGCGACGAGGGAATGGCACGCGTATCTGGGGCCGTGGACGGCGTGGAATCACGTGCGGACCGCGGCTCCACTGTTGGGCTCGGTACTGATGCTGGTCGGGCTACGCGGCCGCTGACCCCGCGAAAGGCGAGGGCGACCACGCCCGCGGCGATCAACACCAGTACCGCGGCGATGGTCGCCGTCGGCGCGATCCCGGCGTCGAACGCCACCCGCGCCGAGTCCATCAGCCTCGTGCTCAGCGCCGGTGGCAGGGTCTGCGACACCGAGGCGGCGCCTGCGATGCTCTCCCTGGCGTCGGCGGTCTGCAGCTCGGTGAGACCGCCCGGCAGCTCGACGCTGGCGCGGTAGTACGCCGTGAAGATGGTGCCGAGTGTCGCGGTGCCGACGACGGCACCCAACTCGTAGGCCGTCTCCGAAACCGCAGACGCGGCACCGGACTTGGCGGGCTCGACCGACGCCACGATGGTGTCGTTGGAGATGGTCTGGGACATCCCGACGCCGATCTCCAGGATGATGAACGAGACGATGACGGCGACCACGGTGAGGTCGTGCCGGAACAGCAGGATGGCGAGGAAGCCAGCGGCCACCAAGATCAGTCCGATGATCATCAAGACATGCGGCGCAATGCGTTTCGCGATCGGCACCACCGCGACGCCCGCAATCATCGACAGTACGGCACCGGGCAGGGTGACCAGTCCGGCGGCCAAGGGGCTCAACCCGAGCACCAGCTGAAGGTGCTGCGAGATGAAGAAGATGAACCCGATCAGGCCGACGATCGACAGGAAGTTCGCCAGGATCGAGGACGTGAACGCGCGATTGGCGAACAGCCCGACGTCGAGCATCGGGGTTGTGGTGCGGCGCTGACGGCGGATGAACACCAGTCCGGACCCGACTCCGATCACCAGCGCGGCGACGACCAGCCCCGACACCCCGTCGTGGGCGGCGGACTTGATGGCCCAGACGATCGGAAGCATCGTGGTCAGCGTCAGCAGCACGCTGAACGGATCCACCGGGCCCGGATTCGGATCCCGCGATTCCGGCACCAGTCGCGGCGCCAAGACCAGAAGCGGCAAGAGGATCGGCACGGCGACCAAGAACACTGCGCCCCAGTGGAAGTGCTGCAGCAGCGCACCGCCGACGATGGGGCCGAGGGCGGAGCCGGCGGTGAAGCAGGACGCCCACAGGGCGATGGCGAGCCGCCGTGCGGACGCGTCGATGAAGATGTTCCGGATCAGCGACAGCGTCGACGGCATCAGCATCGCGCCGAAGACGCCGAGGAGTGCGCGCGCGGCGACCAGGTATTCCGCGCTTGGCGCGAATGCCGCGGCGGCCGACACGACCGCGAAGCCTGCGGCACCGATCATGAGCAGCCGACGCCTGCCAACCCGGTCGCCGAGGCTGCCCATCGTCACCAGAAGAGCGGCAAGCACCAGGGAGTAGACGTCCACGATCCACAGCTGGGTGGTGGCGGGCGGGCGGAAGTCCTGGGCGATGCTGGGCAGCGCGAAGGCGAGCACGGTGTTGTCGACGGCGATGAGGAGCACCGGCAGCATGAGAACCCCGAGCGCGAACCAGGCGCGCCGCGGTGTGGGGATGGACGTCGGGGTGGCGTCCATTCGGATGGACATTGGTCTGCTCCTGAGAACTACTGAAACGTGGTCGGGGTGAAAACCCCTGACGCTAAGACTGATTCGGGTTGATGGTGCCCTGGGTCAAGCTGGCCATGATGGCGTCGACCACTTGCACGCGGGGGGCGCCCTGACGTGCGGCGTCGTGGCCGGCATCCAGGAGCGCCCAGAAGACGAGCCGGGGCCACCCCGGCGGCCCGGCGGTGCCCTTGGTGGCCACCCGGTCGAGTACCTCGACGATCAGTTCGTCGCCGGTGTCGAGTTCGGCGGTCAGCTCCTCGTCGCGAACGATCGACGAGTCGCAGTAGATGAACGACGCGATCGGACCCAGGTCCAACTGACACTCGACCACGCGGCGCAACGCCTCGATCGGCGGCCCACAGTTGGGCTCCGCGCGCTCGATGGCCGACTTGCTCAGCTCGTGCACGTGCAGGGCAAGGGCCCGCAACAGGTCGGTGCGCTCGGCGAAATACCTGTGCAGGGTGCTGCGGCCCACATCGGCCGCCGCGGCGACGTCACCGAGCGAGGCGATCGGATTGGCGCCGAGCACGTCCATCGCCGCGTCGAGAATCGCCTTGCGGGTTCTCGAACGTGGGCCACCGATGGCCGACAGCGACGCAGTCATGTACCTAAATTAGCACACCTGCCCCATAGTGGGACATAAGTGTCCCACTAGTCGGGGTTGGTGAATCCCCCCGGCGGCCTCGAGTAGACGGTCGGAGGTGGCGCAGCCGGCCCGGGGGGATGGGGCGGCCACGCGGTGGGGGCCTGCGGACGCAGCCTGTCGAGCTCCCGGCGGTGGCGCTCGGCCAGCACCGCTGCCAACACCAGCGGTGGGGGAGCCGACGCCGGCGGTGGCGGCGAAATTTGGGCGACCACCTCGGCGTAGATGCGATGCGCCATCTGATCGCGCATCACGGGCTCGAGCTGATTCGCCCTCACGAGGAACTGGCGGGCCAGCTCCGCCTGCTCGGGTCGCAACCCGGAAAGCTGCAGCGACGACGCCCACCACGCCAGGGCCGGCGGCATCGGAACGGGCGGCGGCATCTTCGGCCCTCGCTCGCTGACCACCATGGTGCCCGCGAACACGTCGCCGATCCGCTTGCCCTTGGTCGACAGCATGCTGCAGACGACCGCGGGTGCCCCCGCGAACATCCAGATCTCGATGAACCCCGACAGCGCTCGAAAGAGGGCCTGGCGGAAGCGTTCCGGGCCGCCGTCGTCAGAGACGACGCGCAGGCCGAGCGCCATCTTCCCCAATGACCGGCCCCTGGTGGCAACCTCGAAGATGACGGGATAGCCGACGATGCTCAGCACTGTGAAGACGATGAGCACCGCCGCCGACAGCGCGTCGTCGAGATCGGCGACGGCCCATAGTGTGAACCCAAGGATGTAGGCGATGAAGACCACCGTCAGGTCGATCAGCGCGGCCAGGGCACGCACCGGCAATTGGGCGATCTGAACGTCGAGGACGACGGCGTCACCCGTGACCATCGGCTCGGGCTTGGCCACCATGCCGCCCCACGCTACTAGGCTCGCCCGTGTGGACGTGGACGCATTCGTGCTGGCCCACCGGCCCGCGTGGGACAGGCTGGAGACTCTGGTCAGACGTCGCCGCAAACTAACCGGTGCCGAGGTCGACGAGCTGGTGGACCTCTACCAACGCGTCTCGACCCATCTGTCGATGGTGCGCACCGCGTCGAATGACTCGGTGCTCGTCGGCAGGCTGTCGGGCCTGGTCGCCTCGGCGCGGTCGGCGGTCACCGGCGCCCACGCCCCGGTGTGGAGCGAGTTCGCCCGCTTTTGGACGGTGTCGTTCCCCGTCGTGGCGTACCGCGCGTGGCGATGGTGGCTGGGTGCGGCGGTCGCATCCCTCGTCGTGGCGGTTCTGATCGGGAGCTGGGTGGCGGGCAACCCCGAGGTGCAGGCCGCCGTCGGAACCCCCTCCGACGTAGCAGAACTGGTCAACCACGACTTCGCCTCCTACTACAGCGAGAACCCAGCGGGTTCGTTCGCGCTGCGGGTGTGGATCAACAACTCGTGGGTGGCGGCGCAGTGCATCGGCTACGCCGTGGTCCTTGGCCTGCCGATCCCGTACGTGCTGTTCCAGAACGCCGCGAACGTCGGAGTCGTCGGCGGGCTGATGTTCGACGCAGGCAAGGGCGACGTGTTCCTCGGCCTGCTGACCCCGCACGGGTTGCTCGAGCTGACGGCTGTATTCCTCGCCGCGGCGGTGGGGATGCGGCTCGGATGGTCGGTGGTGTCACCCGGCGACCGGCCGCGCGGTCAGGTGTTGGCCGAGCAGGGGCGTGCCGTCGTCTCGGTGGCCGTCGGGCTGGTCGTCGTGCTGCTGGTGTCGGGTCTCATCGAGGCGTTGGTCACGCCGTCCCCGTTGCCGACGTTCGTGCGCATCGCGATCGGCGTCGCCGCCGAGCTCGCGTTCCTGTCGTACGTGGTCCACTTCGGCCGCAAGGCCGTGCGGGCTGGCGAGACGGGCGACGTCGACGACGCCCCGGATCTGCTGCCGACGTCCTGACGCTGCCTCGGTGAGCAGACGCAAACGGCCCTCATTCGCCCGAATTCAGGGCCGTTTGCGTCTGCTCGCGGGAGGGGTGGGGCGCGCTAGAGCTTGCCGGAGGCCTTCATCGCCAGATAGCGGTCCGCCAACGCGGGCGCCAACTCCTCCGGCATCGCGTCCACGACGTCGACGCCGTGTCGCCGCAGCCGTGCCGCCAAGGCGCCGCGGTCGTTGCGGGACCGCTCTGCGGCGGCCGCGTCGTACACCTGGGCGGCGTCGGCCCGCCCTGCCGCGAGGCGGTCGACGCGCGGATCACCGACCGCGGCGAGCACCACCTGGTGTTTGGCGGCCAGCTGCGGCAACACCCCCATCAGGCCCTCGTCGAGCGCCGAGGAGTTCAGATCGGTCAACAGCACCACCAGCGCGCGCCGCCGGATTCGCCGCTGCACCGTCGCGACCGTCGCCGCGGCGTCCGACTCGACCAGCGCGGGTTGAAGCGGCGCCATCGCCTCGACGAGCTGAGGCAGCAGCTGGGAGCGCGTCGCGCCGTATACCCCGGCCCGCGGCACCCGATCGTGCGCGATGAAGTCGACGTGATCGCCGGCCCGGGATGCCAACGCCGCCAACAACAGTGCCGCGTCCATCGACCAGTCCAGGCGCGGCCAGCCGCTCGGGTCCCCCGACGTGGGGTCGACGCCGACACGCCCAGCGGACGTCCGGCCGGTGTCCAACACGATGACCACCCGACGGTCCCGCTCCGGGCGCCAGGTGCGGACCACGACGTCGGCTCGCCGGGCCGTGGCGCGCCAGTCGATGGACCGGACGTCGTCGCCGACGACGTATTCGCGCAGCGAGTCGAACTCGGTGCCCTGGCCGCGGATCAGAACGGGGATGGCGCCGTCGAGCTCGCGAAGCTTCGCCAACCGGGACGGCAGATGCTTGCGCGAGAGGAACGGCGGCAGGATTCGCACCTGAGACGGCACCCGGTGCGAGCTCTGCCTGCCCGCCAGGCCCATGGGGCCGACGGACCGGGCGGTGACCAATGCCGATTGTTGGTCACCGCGGCGGATCGGCCGCAGCGTCGTGGTGACCCGAAGTCGTTGTCCACCAGCGATCATCACGACGTGCGTGCGCGGCTCGGCGCGCGCCGACGGCGCCCAGGCGTCGCGAATCCAGCCGCGAAGTTCGCGGCGGCCGGGGTTCTCGACGATCAGCGCCGCGTCGACTGGTTCGCCCAAGCGTGCGGCTCCGTCGCCCAGCCTGGTGAAGCGCAGCCGCCGGGTGTTGGCCGCCAACGCCGCGTCGATCACGATCGCCGCCGCCAGCAGAACGAGCAGGGCCACGAAGGTCTGCGCGGGCCAGGGTGAAAGGCCAACGGGCAGAACGCAGATCAGGGCGACCAGTCCGGCCCGGCCGGTGAGCACCACTAGCGGGGTACCGGCACCGAGGCCAGGATGCCGTCGAGGACGCCGTCGGGAGTGGCTCCTTCGAGTTCCGCCTCGGGCCGCAGCGCGATCCGGTGCCGCAGCGTCGGCCGCGCCATCGCCTTGACGTCGTCGGGGGCGACGTAGTTGCGCCCCGACAACCACGCCCACGACCGCGCCGTCGCGAGCAGCGCCGTCGCGCCGCGGGGTGAGACGCCGAGTTGAAGGGCCGGGGACGCCCGCGTCGCCCCGGCGATGTCCACGATGTAGCCCATCACTTCGTCGGCGACCAGGACCTGGCGCACCGCTTGGCGTCCGGCGGCGAGCTCGGCGGGTCCCGCGACGGGGCGGATGTTGGACAGGTCCCGGGGGTCGAAACCCCTTGCGTGCCTCGACAGTATCGCGATCTCCTGGTCGCGTGGCGGCAGTGGGACGTTGA
>NZ_MVOC01000066.1 GCF_002043095.1 Mycobacterium sp. AT1
CGTGTCGAACACGTGTTCGAGTCTACTTCGGGTGTATGACAAGGTCATGTCCCAATCACTCCCAGAAGGCCTGCTCGAACTCCTCCGCAAGCCGAGCCCGTGCTTCATCGCCACCCTGATGCCGGACGGATCCCCCCAGCTGACCGAAACCTGGGTGACCACCGACGGCGAGAACATCGTGATCAACATCGTCGACGGCATGCAGAAGGCGCGGAACCTCGCCCGGGATCCGCGGGTCGCCGTGAACGTCGTCGACCCCGAGAACGTCTACGGCTACTACGCCGTTCGCGGCCGGGTGGTGAAGACGACCACCGAGGGCGGGCGCGAGGGCATTGAAGAACTGTCGCAGAAGTACCTCGGCATCCCGTACCCCAACTTCAGCGGGAACCCGAACGAGACGCGGGTGGTGATCACGATCGAGGCCGACTCGGTGAACTCACCGCAACGGGGCTAGCTCATCGTCGTCAGCCGTGCCCGATCCGCAAGAACTCCGCCACATTGCTCAACTTCACCCGCGGCCGACCCAACGGACCACCGGTGTTCCGTTCGTGGGCGTCGATCAACTTCCAATGGTCGTTGGTGACGAGGTGAGGCTGGCGAGACAGCAGCCAGTCGAGCGTGTCCTCGCGCTCGTCGGCCAGATCGGTCGTCGCGAGATCGGCCAGCAGGGTGTCGACGGTCGCCGCCGAGTCCTTCTTGTTGCTGCCGATGACGCCTGACGGACCACGCTTGATCCACCCGACGACGTAGGAGTTGCGAGTGCCGTCGACGTGGCCGTCGGTGTGCGGAATCGTCCCCGACCGCTCGTCGAACGGCAGCCCGGGCGTGGGAACGCCGCGGTAACCGACGGCACGGACGACGAGCTGGGCGGGGAGTTCCTCACGTGCGCCGGTGTCCTTGGCCACCAGTCGACCACCGTCGTCCACCAACTCGTTGCGGCCGAGCACGATCGAAGTGACCCGGTCGTCGCCCTTGATCTCGATCGGCGAGGTGTGGAACCGAAACACGATGCGCCGCTTGGCTCCTCGCGGAGGCTTGTCCGCATAGGAACGCAGCACCTTGACGTTCTGCTTGACGGTCTTGCCCGCCGCCTCGAGGTCCTCGTCGGAGATGCCTGCGAAGTCCGCCGGGTCGACGATCACGTCCACGTCGGCCATCGCTTCGAGGTCACCGAGCTCCCGCAACTCCAGCGTGGTGAAGGTGGCCTGCAGCGGACCGCGCCGCCCGAGCACCACCACCTCCTCGACGCCCCTGGCGTGCAGCAACTCCAGGGCGTGGTTGGCGATGTCGGTGTTGGCCAGCGCGTCGGGGTCGCTGACCAGGATGCGGGCGACGTCGAGTGCCACGTTGCCGTTGCCGACCACCACGGCGCGCCCGGTCGACAGGTCCGGCGTCATCTCCTCGAAGTGCGGATGGGCGTTGTACCAACCGACGAAGTCGACGGCCGCGACACTGCCCGGCAGGTCCTCGCCGGGGATGCCGAGTGGTCGATCGGCCTGCGCGCCCACGGCGTAGATCACCGCGTCGTAGCGGTCGGCCAGCTCCTCGGTCTGGACGTCCTCGCCCACCCGGATGTTCCCGAAGAATCGGAAGCGAGGGTCGGCCGAGATCTTCTCGAACTGGGCACTGATGGTCTTGATCTTCGGGTGGTCGGGGGCGACTCCCGAACGGACCAGGCCCCACGGGGTGGGCAACATTTCCAGCACGTCGACGCGTACGTCTCTGGGGGCGTCGCCGTCTGCCGTGGAGTCCGCGAACTTAAGCAGCGACGCGGCGGCAAAGTAGCCAGAGGGTCCGGAACCGACGATCGCCACGTGATAGGGGCGCATCTAATAGCCCTCCAAGGGGAAGCCGAGTAGGCCCGGAAACGCGCAAGGGGCTGTCGCGTCGTCACCGGGCTGGTTACCAAGCCGATGCTAGACCCGGACAGCTGTCGGTAACCTGATCTCCCGTGGATCCCGACCGGCAAGAAGACATCGCCTCGCTCGACACGACTCTGACGACCGTGGAGCGAGTGCTCGACGTCGACGGGCTGCGCGACCGCATCAAGACATTGGAGGACGCGGCGTCCGATCCGAAGCTCTGGGACGACCAAACGCGCGCCCAAAAGGTCACCAGCGAGCTGTCGCACGCGCAGAGCGAACTGCGCCGCGTCGAGGAGTTGAGGCAGCGGCTCGACGACCTCCCGATCATGTACGAACTCGCCGCCGAAGAGGGCGGGGAGGACGCGTTGACCGACGTCAACACCGAGTTGGAGAAGCTGCGCGAGGACATCGCCGCAATGGAGGTCCGCACCCTGTTGTCGGGGGAGTACGACGAGCGCGAGGCCGTCGTGACCATTCGATCCGGTGCCGGCGGCATCGACGCGGCCGACTGGGCGGAGATGCTCATGCGGATGTACATCCGCTGGGCCGAGAAGCACAACTACGGCGTCGAGGTCTTCGACACGTCCTACGCCGAAGAGGCCGGGATCAAGAGCGCCACGTTCGCGGTGCACGCGCCGTACGCCTACGGCACGCTCTCGGTCGAGCAGGGCACGCACCGACTGGTGCGGATCAGCCCGTTCGACAACCAGAGCAGGCGTCAGACCTCCTTCGCGGACGTCGAGGTATTGCCCGTCGTCGACACCGCCGACCACATCGACATTCCCGACGGTGACGTCCGCGTCGACGTCTACCGATCCAGCGGCCCCGGCGGGCAGTCGGTCAACACCACCGACTCGGCCGTTCGACTGACTCACATTCCCAGCGGTATCGTCGTGACTTGCCAGAACGAAAAGTCGCAGTTGCAGAACAAGGTGTCGGCAATGCGAGTTCTTCAGGCAAAGTTGCTGGAGCGCAAGCGGCTCGAAGAGCGCGCCGAGATGGACGCGTTGAAGAACGACGGCGGCAGTTCGTGGGGCAACCAGATGCGCTCCTACGTCCTGCATCCGTATCAAATGGTCAAGGATTTGCGTAACGACTACGAAGTCGGCAATCCGGCCGCGGTACTCGACGGCGACATCGACGGATTCCTGGAAGCGGGAATCCGTTGGCGCAATAGGAAAGATGACGACTAACACGTATTTGGCCATCGGCTGGGCCTCGACCTGGCACGACTTCTGGCGCGGTGACATCGGCGAGTGGATCATCACGCGCGGTCTCCGGATCGTCATGCTGATCCTCGCCGCGATCCTGGCGGCCCGGTTCGTCCAGTGGACGGCAAGAAGGATCACCCGCCGGATCGACGCCGACTTCCGCGAGAGCGACGCGCTGGTGCGGTCGGAGACGACCAAGCACCGCCAAGCCGTCGCCTCGGTGATCTCCTGGGTGACGATCGCACTGCTGTGCGTCGTCGTCCTCGTCGAGATCACCGACATCGTGGCCATACCGGTGGGGTCGCTGGTTGCTCCCGCCGCCGTTCTGGGCGCCGCGCTGGGTTTCGGTGCGCAACGCGTGGTGCAGGACCTGTTGTCGGGGTTCTTCATCATCACCGAGAAGCAGTACGGCTTCGGTGACCTGGTCGCCCTGACCGTCGCCGGGATTGCGCTGCCCGCCGAGGGCACAGTCGAAGACGTCACGCTGCGGGTCACGAAACTGCGGTCCAGTGAGGGTGAGGTGTTCACGATCCCGAACGGTCAGATCGTGAAGACCGTCAACCAGTCCAAGGACTGGGCCAGAGCCGTGGTGGACATCCCGGTGCCGACCACCTCCGACCTCAACAAGGTCAACGAGGTGCTGCACCACGTCTGCGACGAGGCGATGCAGGACAAGCAGATGGCCGCGTTGATGCTCGACAAGCCGCAGCTGATGGGTGTGGAGAGCATCGAGCTGGACACGGTCAACCTGCGGATGGTGGCGCGCACGTTGCCAGGCAAGCAATTCGAGGTCGGTCGGCAGCTGCGTGTGCTCGTCGTCGCCGCCCTGCGTCGCGCGGGCATCGCGAGCCCGGCCGAATCGTCGCCAACGGTCGGCGCTCTGTCGCCGACGGCGACGTCGTCGATCGCCGAAGACCCAGAGAAGGGGGGTCACGACAAGTGAGGTTGAACTTCAACTTCCGCAAGGAGGGCGAGGGCCGCGAATGGCCGGCGTACCTGCCGGGTGGTCGGGTGCGCACGTCGACTGCCGCCCTCATCGCCGCCTTCTGCTTCACCTGGTGGCTGCACTCGACGTACGCCCCGCCGCCACCCGCCGCCTCGGAGCCCACTCAGGTGGTGCCGCCAGGGTTCGTCCCCGACCCGGCGTACACCTGGGTGCCGCGCACCAACGTCGAGCGCCCGAAGACGACTTACAGCACGCCGAGGACCTCGAGGACCGAAACCTCGACGACGGTGTCAACGACCCCGACGGAGACCACCAGCGGCACGGAGACCCCCACCACGACCGGACCCGAGACTGCGACGACCGTCGTCGACCCCGACGGGCCGGGACCGCTCCCGCCGACGACCCTGACCCAGACCCCGATCACGTCGCCGGGACAGCCGGTGCCGAACCGTTCGGGCACGTCCACCACCACGACGACGGAGATCCTGCCGGGCATCACGCTGCCCGTTCTGACGCCCCCGCCCCCCGGGTAGTCGGGGGCTCGAACTCGGCCCGGCTACACTGGCGTGCCGTGATGATCACCCTCGACCACGTGAGCAAACAGTACAAATCCTCGGCACGGCCAGCTCTGGACAACGTCTCGCTCAAGATCGAAAAAGGTGAGTTCGTCTTCCTCATCGGGCCGTCCGGATCGGGCAAGTCGACGTTCATGCGGCTGCTGCTCGCCGAAGACACCCCGACGCACGGCGACATTCAGGTCTCGAAGTTCCACGTCAACAAGCTGCCCAGTCGGCACATCCCGGGTCTGCGGCAGGTCCTCGGCTGCGTGTTCCAGGACTTCCGCCTGCTGCAGCAGAAGACGGTCTTCGAGAACGTCGCCTTCGCCCTCGAGGTGATCGGCAAGAGGTCCGACGTGATCAACAGGGTGGTGCCAGACGTCCTCGAGATGGTGGGCCTGTCCGGCAAGGCCAATCGCCTGCCGACCGAGCTGTCGGGTGGTGAGCAGCAGCGCGTCGCCATCGCGCGCGCGTTCGTCAACCGGCCGCTGGTGCTGCTGGCCGACGAACCGACCGGCAACCTGGATCCCGAGACCAGCAAGGACATCATGGATCTGCTCGAGCGGATCAACCGCACCGGGACGACCGTGTTGATGGCAACCCACGACCATCACATCGTCGACTCGATGCGCCAGCGAGTCATCGAACTCGAGCTGGGACGACTGATCCGCGACGAACAGCGCGGTGTCTACGGAATGGATCGCTAAGTGCGCTTCGGCTTTCTCGTCAACGAAGTCCTCACCGGGCTTCGTCGCAACGTCACCATGACGGTCGCCATGATCTTGACGACCGCCATCTCCATCGGTCTGTTCGGCGGCGGCCTGCTCGTCGTCCGCCTCGCCGACAGCTCGAAGGGCATCTACCTGGACCGTGTCGAGAGCCAGGTCTTCCTGACCAACGACATCTCGGCCAACGACCCGACCTGCGACGCGGACGCGTGCAAGGCGGTGCGCAAGACGATCGAGGACCGCAGCGACGTGAAGTCGGTTCGGTTCCTCAACCAGAGCGACGCCTATGACGACGCGATCAAGAAGTTCCCGCAATACAAAGACGTTGCGGGCAAGGACGCCTTTCCCGCATCATTCGTGGTGAAGCTCGACAACCCCGAGCAACACAAGGACTTCGACGACGCCCTCAAGCAACAGCCCGGTGTGCTCAACGTGCTGAATCAGAAGGACCTCATCGACCGGCTCTTCGCGGTGCTCGACGGGTTGAGTGCGGCGGCGTTCGCGATCGCCTTGGTTCAGGCCATTGGCGCAGTTCTGCTGATAGCCAACATGGTTCAGGTCGCGGCCTACACCCGAAGAACGGAGATCGGCATCATGCGCCTGGTGGGTGCGAGTCGCTGGTACACGCAGCTGCCGTTCCTCGTCGAAGCCATGCTGGCCGCGTTCATCGGCGTGGTGATAGCGATCGCGGGGTTGATTCTGGTGCGCGCGTTGTTCCTCGAAAAGGCGCTGCGGCAGTTCTACGACGCGAACCTGATTGCCCAGGTCGACTACAAGGACGTCCTCTACTTCAGCGCACCCATCATGCTGTTCCTCGGTTTGGCGATGTCCGGCGTCACGGCCTACGTCACCCTGCGGCTGTACGTGCGGCGCTAGCTGTGGCGAAGAAGTCGGCCGCCGAGGTCAAGAAGCACCGCAACAACCAGGTGGTGGCCACCAATCGCAGGGCGCGGCACAATTATTCGATCCTCGAGACGTTCGAGGCCGGGGTGGCGTTGGTGGGCACCGAGGTGAAGAGCCTCCGTGAAGGCCAGGCCTCGCTGGCCGATTCGTTCGCGACCGTCGACGACGGTGAAGTGTGGCTCCGCAACCTGCACATCCCGGAGTATCACCACGGCTCTTGGACCAACCACGCACCGCGACGCAACCGAAAACTGCTGATGCACCGCACCCAGATCGACAACCTGATCGGCAAGATCAGGGACGGCAACCTCTCGCTGGTTCCGCTGTCGCTCTACTTCACCGAGGGCAAGGTCAAGGTCGAACTGGCCTTGGCGCGAGGCAAGCAGGCGCACGACAAGCGTCAGGATTTGGCGAGACGTGACGCCGATCGGGAAGTGATTCGTGAACTAGGCAGGCGCTCCAAAGGCATGACCTGATCGGGGTCCTGTTAGCCCTGGTCTCCGGTATCGGATACGGGGTCAGCGACTTCGTCGGAGGTTTGGCGTCACGGCGGGTCGCCGCGCTGCGCGTGGTGCTGGTGTCCTATCCCGTGGCGCTGGTCCTGTTGACCACGATCTCCGTCGTCGTCGGTGGGCACGTGACGACGCCCGCGATCGTGTGGGGCGGGCTGTGCGGTCTCAGCCAGGCGTTCGGGGTGTGGTGGTTCTACGCCGCGCTCGGCGCCGGTCCGATGTCGTTGGTGTCACCGCTGACGGCGATCCTCGTCGCGGGCGTCCCCATCGTCGCCGGTGTGCTGCTGGGGGAGCGGCCAAGCCTGCTGGCCTGTACGGGCATCGGACTGGCGTTGATTGCGGTCGCGCTGGTGAGTCGCGAAGAGCGCGGCGAGCTTTCGACCGTCCAGCGCTTCACCCCCAAGGTGGCTTGGCTGACGCTCGGGGCCGGCCTCGCGTTCGGGCTTAACTTCGTGCTGATCGACCAGGCACCCCATGACGCAGGACTCTGGCCGCTGGCGTTCGCCCGACTGTCGGCGACCCTGGTGGTCGTCGCGATCGCGGTGATGTCGGGGAACTTGGCCGTGCCGTCCGGGGTCCCCCTCCGGTTGGCTGTGGCGGCCGGGGTGTTGGACACCGTCGCCAACGTGGCGATGCTCCTCGCGCTGCAGGCGTCGTTGCTGTCGCTGACCAGCGTCCTCATCTCGCTGTACCCGGCGGGCACGGTGCTGCTTGCCTTGGTGGTGCTGAAGGAGAGGGTGACGCGGTGGCAGGCGGCGGGAATGGTGCTGGCCGTCGCCGCAGTCGGCTTGATCGCCGCAGGGTAGGGCGCATCGCGGCGGTCAGTAGGATCGAGCGTGCGCGAGCGAAGGGGGTGCGGGATGGCGAGTGACGCCGTGATCCGCGAGTTGACGGCGGCCGTTCAGCGAACCCCCGAGGCCGTCGAACTCCGACTGCACCTCGTCGACCTCCTGATTCAGCAGGGCAATGTCACCGAGGCGCTCACCCACTGCAGCGCGGCCCTGGCGCAGGATGCCTCCAACGCCGCGGCGCTGAGCCTGTTGCAACGGTGCACCGCCGCACTGGCGACGGGCAGCGCACCCGCGGCTCCTGCGGAACGCCCGAACGCCGACTTCAACTGGTCGGCCGCCGAGGAAGAGGTCTCCGACATCATCGGCCCCGCCTTCGTCGAGGGTGCCGCCGAGACCGTCGACGGAGAGGGGGACGCCGACTTCGACGTCGTCCGGCGCAGCGACGTCACCCTCGCCGACGTCGCTGGTATGGAGGCGGTCAAGCAGCGGCTCGACGTGTCACTGCTGGGCCCCATCCGCAATCCCGAACTGATGCGCGCCTACAAGGTCAACGCCCGCGGCGGGTTGTTGATGTACGGCCCGCCCGGGTGTGGCAAGACGTATCTGGCCAGAGCGGTGGCAGGCGAGCTCGGGGCGAACTTCTACGCCGTCGGCATCGCCGACGTTTTGCAACATTGGCTGGGCGACAGCGAGCGGGCGCTGGCTAGCATCTTCGACACGGCCCGCCGAAATGCGCCGTGCGTGTTGTTCTTCGACGAAGTGGACGCACTCGGGCAGCGGCGCGCGGCGTTGAGCAACAGCTCGGGTCTTCGCGTCGTCGTCAATGCGCTTCTCGCCGAACTGGATACCGCCACGTCCTCCAACGACGGGGTGTACGTGCTTGCGGCGACCAACATGCCGTGGGACGTCGACCCCGCCCTGCGCAGGCCGGGCCGCTTCGACCGGATGATCTTCGTGGGTCTGCCGGACGCGGAGGCGCGCGCCGCGATCGTGCGGATGAATCTTCGCGACCGTCCGGTCGAGCGCATCGACCCGGCCTCCGTCGCGAAGCGGACCGACGGCTTCTCAGGAGCCGACATCGCCCATGTCTGCGACACCGCAACGCAGCTCGCGATGGCGGCATCGCTGCGCGCCGGCGAGGTGCGTCCGGTGCGCATGAGCGACGTCGACGCGGCGCTGCTGCAGATTCGCCCGAGCGCAGGCCCGTGGTTCGACACCGCCCGAAACGTCGTCGAATTCGCCAACGGTGACGGTACCTACGACGAGTTGGCGAAGTACTTGCGCCGCAAGAAGATGCGTTGACCGCTGCCGGCGACGCCGACGGGGCGGTCGCTCTGGCCACCGCCTACGCCGACGCCCGCAACCACGCCCGCGCCGAACAGGTGTTGCGGGACGCACTCGTCACGTCCCCCGACAACGCTGTGCTGTTGGCCAACCTGGCCAGGGTCCAGGTGCTGGCCAAGCAGTACGACGACGCCGCCCGGAATGCATATGCCGCACTGGCCATTTCGCCCGAGTACGGTTTTGCCATCCGGATCTACGCGATCGCGCTCGACGCGATGGGGTGGGTGGAACAGGCGCTCTACATGGCCTGGCGCGGGGTTGCCCTGCAGCCGCACGACCGCGTCGCCCACTTCGTCTACGCCGAGCTGCTGCTGAAGGTCGGTCGACCTCAAGACGCCCTGGTGGTCGTGGGAGAAGCGTTGCGGCTGGACCCCACTAGCGCGGACAGTCATGTGCTGCGCGGCCAGATCCTGGCCAGGCTCGGCATGTCCGGGGAGTCGACGGCGGCGTACGAGGAGGCGCTGCAGCTCGATCCGACCAACGCGTCGGCCGTCCACAACATCGGCGTCAACCGACTTGCCCGCAGCAAGTGGTCGGCCGCGATGAGTGGTTTCCTCGGGGCGGCGAGGCTCGACCCCGGTCTCGGCGACCTGGCGCGCCGCAACATCGGCATCGCCCTGGCCCGCCTCCTCCGGTTCGCGACGGTGGGTGTGCTGGCGCTGGGCTGGCTGATCCTGGTGAGCACCCCTGCCATTGGTCAGGGTGCCACATTGACTGTGGGACACCGCATTGCGATCGGCGTTGGCACGTTGGCGTTGACGGTGTACGCGGGATGGTTGAGCCGCGTCGTACCGATGCGCACGTGGCGCTCCACACTGCGAACCCAGCACACGCTCGCGCTCCGGGTGGGGTTGCTCGCCGGTGCGATCCCGCTCGGCCTCGTCGCGGTATTCGGCGACGGGTTGACGGTGCCCGGGGTCGTCGGCACGGCCCTGGTCCTGGCGGCCGTCGTCGTCGCCGTGATCGGGCGCTTCGCGGGCGGGTAGTGCCAATTCCGCCTCAAGGCCGCGACCGGCGGCTGACACCCGGGAATTAATCGCTGGGCATCCGCGCTGAAGGCGGTACGATGAACGTCCTGCTGAAGTCCGGCAGGGGTGCGAGGGGCTGAACGGTTTCGACATCGCGCATCGAATCAAGGGAAGCGTGCCGGTGCAGGCAAGAGACCACCGTAAGCGTCGCTGCAACCAATTAAGCGCCGATTCCAATCAGCGCGACTACGCCCTCGCTGCCTAAGCGACGGTGTGTCCGTCAGACCGAGAGAGCCCTCGACTCGGACCCTGGCGTCATCTAGAGGGACAAACCCATACGTCCGGTCGCGGGATGTACGGGGACATCAAACAGCGACTGGGATCGTCATCTCGTCTTGTTCGCGTGAACGAGAGATCCAAGTAGAGACATAGCGGACTGCGCACGGAGAAGCCTTGAGGGAATGCCGTTGGACCCGGGTTCGATTCCCGGCAGCTCCACCGGAAAGAAGCAGGCCAGGGACATAATCCCTGGCCTGCTTTCGTATGTGTCGGAGCACTGTGCCGCCCCCCTTGGGGTGGTACTTTTCGCCGGATGAGGGACTTTCTTCTCGCCATGCCGTCCGGGGCGGTTGCACTGGCCCTCTTCGCCTTCTTCGGTGCGGTGGCCCTCGGCGCTCGCTGGCTTGGCCGCCGGTGCGTGAGCCAGGAACGCCGCACGGATTTAGCCGAAGAAGCAGGTCGCCTCCTAACCGGTCTCGCGGCAACCTTCGCCTTCTTCGTCGGCTTTGCGATCACCGTCACGTGGGGCGCGGTCTCTGCCGGGCAGTCGGCCGTCGAGCAGCACGCGTCGGCCCTGAAGCAGATGAGCTGGAGCATCAACAGCGTCCCGGATCGCGCCGAGTCGACCGCGCTGATGGAGAAGCTTCGCGAGTACGCAACTGCGGTGGCCAACGACGATGCCGTGCACCTCGTGAGGGGAGACACCACCAAACTCCCTTCCGCCGACCAACTCGATCGTTTCGAGGACGCGTTACACACGTATGCGTACGGTCCAACTGCGCGTGGTCCTGAAGTCTCCAGTCTGGTGCGAGAGGCGGCGTCGGTTAGCGGGACGTCAGCCGAGGTGTCGGCCGTCGCGCAGCGCAGCCTGCCCGGCAGATTGGCGGCCCTCCTACTGGTGACGGGGGTTCTCGTCGCCGGCGTGATGGGCCTCACGACGGTCAACGCGCAGTACCCGGTACTGATGTTCGTCTGGTGCCTGATCCCGGCGCTGTCGATCACCGTCGTCGTCACCTTGGCGTTTCCGTTCGCCGGCGTAAAGATGGCTCCGCTCGTGTCGGTGGCTCAGCAGTTGGTCGTCCGCTAAGCCGCCCCCGGGCGTCGGTGGCCGTCACACCCGAGCCGTCACCTCGAGCAGCGCGCGGTCCAGGTTGCTCAGCGCCCTGATGGCGCCGCGCACGGGTCCCGGCGGAATATCCGCCGTACCGGCCACGGTCAGGATCACCGCGTTGGTCGCCTTGTCCGTCCGCTCGACCGCGGCGCCGTCGACCACCCGTTTCACCGAGTCGATGGTGTCGCAGACGTGCGCCGCGGCGTCGTGCAGCGCGGCCACCGTCTCCTCCGGAGGAGCGGTGTCGGCATCGGCCCGGGCCGCGTTGACGCCCGCACGGGCCAGCGCGTGGGCCGACCGGTTGCTCACCTGCAGCCCGCGCAGCAGGCGTTGGACGCCGCGTCGGCTGCGTACGGCGGGACCCATCTGCAGCGGCTTGCCCGCCGTGACGACGGCCTGCAGGGCGTTGTCGAGCCGTCGGGTCTCGGCCACGAGGTCGGTCTCGCCGCCGGGCGCCACCACCGACGCGATCGCCACGTCGATCAGGTCGGTCATCTTTTGCAGGTAGTCGTCGACCTTCTCGACGAAGGTGGTCCGCGTTCCGGTGGAGAAGACGAAGTACGCGGACGCGATGCCGACCACGCCGCCGACCGCGGTCTCGGCGATGCGCAACTCCAGCACCCCGACGCTGAAGTCGCCGAGCAGTCCGTACAGCATCGCCAAGAGCACGGTAACGAAGAACGTCAACCACGCGTAGGCCACCGTGACGAGGTAGAACGCGCAGAACACGCACGTCACCAGCAGCAGCATCTGCACCAGCGGGTGGTGCCCGACAAGGGTGGCCAGCAGGACGCCCGCCACGACCCCGGCGATGGTGCCCACGATGCGATGGCCGACGCGGGTCAGGATCTCACCGCGGGTCGACACCCCGGTGAAGACCAGGAACGCGGTCAGCACCGCCCAGTACCACCGATCGGGTGAGACCAGTTCGCCGAGGATGGTGGCCGCGCTCGTGGCGACCGCCACCTGGATCGCCGCCTTGGTGCTGGGGTTGAGCCCGGTGTCGGCGTCGTCGTCGGGTGCCGTCGGCTCGGGTTCGGCGGGGTCGGAGGCGCCGAGTGCGTTGGTGGTGATGTGGTGCAGCGCCAGGTGCGCCTGGGCGGCGCGGAATGCCACGACCGTCGCGATGCCCTCGGTGCCGGACAGGTCGGCGCGGTCCGACGCGGCCGCCGCACTCTTGCGGGCGGCCCGGAGCTGCTCCTCGGAGGGGTGGGGCCAGAGACACACCCGGACGGCGGCGACCGCGTCTTGGAGGCCTCGGGGCCACGAGCTCGCTGGCCCCAGTGACCACAGCATGCTCGCCAGTTGTTCCATGGCGATCTGCGCGTCGAACACCTTCAGGGCCAGATCGTCACTGGTGACGTTCAGCGACTGTGCGGCGTCGTGACGGTCGAGCCAGTCGTCGATCATCAGCGCGGTCTCACCCAGGCGATCCAACCGGCGGCGCAGCAACGCGAGGTCGAGCTCGTCGCGTTCCGTGGCGACGTCCAGCACCGCCGTCGACGCGCCGCGCAGCGCCCGCACCAGACGTCGCACCTCCACGGCGGGCCGGTCCGGCAGGATCAGCGTGCGCACCAGCAGGGTGGAGCTGATGCCTATCGCGATCGCCACGGCGAGCACCGGTATCTGACTCGGCGTGGCGCGCAGGAACAGCGCGAAGAAGTAGGAGATGAACGCGACCATTCCCAGGGCGTTGCCCCGGGGTCCGAAGCGGCGGACCCACACCGCGCCGAAGAGGACGGCGATGAACCCGACGTCGGCCACCTTGCCGAAGTGGCTCAACGTCGCCGCCAGCGACACGGCGGCCACGGCCGGGAAGAAGAGCAGCAGGGTGGTGACGACGCGGCTGTGCTGTTGACGGTCCTTGACCGCGGCCGCGGACTGCATCGCCACGATCGTGCCGAGCATGGCCACCGTGATCGGCTGACCGGCGACGGTGATGAATGCGTACGACGCACTCAGGGCCAGGACGAGCGCCAGGGTGGTCGTCGTGGCGCTGCGCAGCCGCAGACGACCGGGGTCGGAGTCGACCAGCAATCTCCTGACGGCCCCTCGACCAGCCGCCATGTTCATCCGTCGATTGTGCGGCACGCAGCTGCGAGGACCGGGCGCGGGCAAAGCGCGGACACCGCGGGCCAGCGGTGAAACGATGGCGTACCCCAACGCGACCAGCGGTGGACCGACCGCGACGGGACACCGTGACGCAACGACAAGGCCGCCTCAGTGGGAAGTCCGCCGTGATCACCGGTGCGGCGTTCGGGATCGGGCGGGCGACCGCCGAGCTGTTCGCCCACGAGGGCGCGCGGCTGACCCTGACCGACATCCAGGAGGAGCCGCTTCTCGCGCTGGCCGACGAACTGCGCAACGCCGGCGTCGAGGTCGAGACCGTCGTCGGCGACGTCTCGGTCGAGGAGGACGCGCGGCGGATGATCGGGACGGCGACGGACCGCTTCGGACGGCTTGACGTGCTGGTGGCCAACGCCGGCATCATCCCGCTCGGCGACGTGATGGAGATGACCGCCGCCGGTTGGGATCAGGTGATGGCCGTCGACGGCCGCGGTATGTTCCTCACCTGTAAGTACGCGATCGAGGCCATGCTGACGACGGGTAGTGGCTCCATCGTCTGCCTCTCCTCGATCTCTGGACTGGCGGGGCAGAAGCGTCAAGCCGCCTACGGGCCCGCCAAGTTCGTCGCCACCGGCCTGACGAAGCACCTGGCCGTCGAGTGGGCCGACCGGGGAATCAGGGTCAACGCCGTCGCCCCGGGAACGATCCGGACCGACGCGGTCAAGCGCATTCCGGAGCTGCCTGGCGGCGCGGAGTACCTGGCGGAGGTCGAAGGCATGCACCCGATGGGGCGTCTCGGCGAACCGGCTGAAGTGGCAAGCGCCATCGTCTTTCTCGCCTCCGACGACGCGTCCTTCATCACCGGCGCCGTGTTGCCAGTCGACGGGGGATACCTCGCGCAGTAGGGCAGTAGGTCAGCATGCGTTGGTGGCGGCGTTCAGCGCGCGGGCCGCCTTCAGCGTCGACGGCTCGGGCCAGCGGTCGGGCACGTGCAACGTCAACGCGAACCCGGTCCCGGGCACCGAACAGGCGAACTGCCGCCCCATCTGAGGGGACTGTGACTCGTAGACCTTGCGGCGGTGGCGGTGTCGCAACTGCAGGCAGCGCTGGACGTCGTCGTCGCCCAAGCCCAGATGGGCGGCCGCGGCGGACACGGTCTCGGCCGCCTCCTCCGGTGTCATCGCCGACAGGATGGCTGCCGCCCCGGCACAGCTCGCGGCAGGCGCGCGTTGTCCCGGTCGCGGCGTCAACGGCAGCGGCAACCGCCCGAGGTGGACGTCGACGAAGACGACCTGATTGCCGAACAGTTGCACCAGCGAGATCGTGTGCCCGTCGAGGTCCGGGGTGGCACACGCACGAAAGAGGTTGTGCGCCATGGCGTCGGGGTCGGAGAGATCCGACCAGCGCCTGCCCATGTGAAGGTCTCCGTCGGCCCCTCTGGCGACGAAACCCACCTCCTCAAGGGTGCTCAGCAGATCGGCCATCGAACTCTTCGGAAGGCCGAGCAGTCCGATCAACGCCGCGGGGGTGGTGGCGGCACCCGAGGAGACGGCGTCGAGAATGCGGGCACCACGGTGCACCGCCGGGGTCCGTGAACCGTCTATCCCCATGGTCGGTACCTCTCGACGTTGTGCGCGTCGATCAACCGCGGCGCGAGGTAGCGCGATCGTCTGGCGACATGCGCCCCGCCGTGAAGCGCGACCCCGATGTCTATCGCGGTCCGCACCAACGCCGGGGGATCCTGGGTGGCGGTGGCGATGATGGGGCCGCCCGCCCGGATCTCGTCGATGGCCCCCATGGCCCCGTCGACCCCGACGATCGGCACCGAGAGCTTGCGGCCGCGCAACACGCCCGAGATGCCGATGGCTATCTGGTCGTTGGCGGCGAAGAAGCCGTCGACCGTCGCGTGGACGGCGAGGATCTCCTTGGCGGCACGTCGGCCCGATTTGGCGTCCAGCTCGCCGTAACTCGTTGCCACCACCTCGATTCCGGGGTGGGGGACGATGGCGGCGAGGAAGCCGGCGATGCGGTCGGAGTTGGCGGTGATCGGTATCCCACCGACCACGGCCACGCGGCCTTGCCCGTCGAGGGCCCTCGCCAGGGCGGACCCGGCGAGGAAGCCCGCCTTGGTGTTGTCGGTCGCCACGACGGCGTCCGCACCGCTGACCGCCGAGCCGAGGGCCACCACGGGGATGCGCGCCGCACGGGCCTGCGCGCAGGCCTCCTCGAGGCCGTCGGTGGCCACCGGCTCTATGAGCACCAAGTCCACACCGGCACTGACGAATTCGAGGATCCGCTGCGACTGGTTGGCCGTGCGCTGCTTGGCGGAGTGCACGTGAAGCCGCGCGCCGAGCCGGTCGGCCTCGGTGTGCAGTGCGTCGATCTCGGCGAGGAAGAAGCTCTCGTCGACCGGATAGCTGAACCCGATGTCGTGGATCGGCCAGCTGTGCGCCCGCGCCGCCGACGCCAATTCGAACAGATGCGAACCCAGCGCGTAGGTGCCGTCGACGCCGCGCACCAGCAGGGCCTCGTGGGTCAGGGCATGGCAGATACCCATCACGCTGCTCTTGGGGAATCCCGTCCGCGACGCCAAGTCGGCAAGCGTCATCGGTCGACCCGTGTCGCTGATTGCTTGGAGGACGACCGCGGCACGGGCCAGCGCGGGCACGCGTCCTGGCTCCGCCATCGGCTCACCATAAGCGATGTGGCACTGGCGAAGACCGCAAATCGCGATGAGGTGGCGCTCCTGCGGAGTTGTTGACAACGTCACGAGGCGGTGCTTAGTGTGTGTTTCATCACTCGACGCTGAGTTCGATATATGAAACGGCGCCGGTGTTCGCCTGCCCGGGTAGGTCTCGGGCGAGGTGGTTCTCGCCCCAGGCCGAAGGATGAGTCGATGCCGATTTCCCAGCGTTTCGTCGGAGTGATCAGCGTGGCCCTGGCCATGGCGATGGTCACCGGCGGTTGTACGAAGAAGAACGACGAACCGGCCGCACCGGCGACGGGTGGCGGAAGCTCGTCGCAGGCCGCCTCCGGTGACAAGGTCAAGGTCGCCTTCGTACCCAAGCTGCAGGGATCGCCCTACTTCGAGGCCATGGACACCGGTGCCAAGCAAGCCGCCACCGACCTTGGCAACATCGAATGGCTGTACCAGGGCCCCACGTCGGCCGACGCCGCCGCGCAGGCGCAGATCGTCCGGTCCTTCATCCAGCAGAAGGTCGACGTCCTCGTTGTCGCGCCGAACGACCCCGACTCGATGGCGCCGCTGATGAAGCAGGCGCAGGACGCCGGCATCAAGGTCATGACCGCCGACACCGATGCGCCCAACTCGGTGCGCGAGGCCTTCGTGAACCAGGCCACCGCCGAGGGCATCGGCAACAAGACCGCTGAGACGCTGATGACGGCGATGGGCGGAAAGGGCAAGTGGGCCATCGTGTCCTGCGGCGAGACGGCCGAGAACCTGAACTCCTGGATCGCCGCCGAGAAGGCCTACGTCTCGGCCAAGTACCCCGAAGCCGAACTCGTCGACGTCGTGTACTCCGGTGAGGATCAGGCCAAGGGAACGCAGATGGCCACCGACCTGATGAGCGCACACCCGGACCTCAAGGGTCTGCTCGGGCAGTGCACCACCTCCGCCGTCGGCGTGGCGCAGGCGGTCAAGGACGCCGGCAAGATCGGCCAGGTCTTCTCCGTCGGGATCGGCACGCCGAAGTCGATGGCGCCGTACCTCGCCGACGGATCCTCGTCCGGCTCGATCCTGTGGAACGTGGCGAACCTGGGCTACCTGACCGCATGGGCCGGCCAGCAGCTCGCGAGCGGCAAGACCTTCGAAGCGGACAACAAGGTCAACGACCAGATGACCGACGTGAAGTGGGACGAGGCCAGCAAGACCCTGGTCCTGGGTGAGCCGCTGCTGATCACCACCGAGAACGTCGGTCAGTTCGATTACTGACCTGCCGATCCTCGCCCCCGGGAGGCGTTGATGTCGCAGGAGTCGCGACTGAGCCTCACCGGGGTGGTCAAGAGCTACGGTGCGGTCAAGGCCATCAGGCACGCGGACTTCGAGGTCCAGGCCGGCCAGATCCACGCCCTGGTGGGGGAGAACGGTGCAGGCAAGTCCACGCTGATCAAGATCATCTCCGGCGCCACGATGCCCGACGCCGGCTCCGTCACCTACGACGGTGAGACGGTGACGATCGCGTCCACCAACGACGCGATCGCACTGGGCATCGCGACGGTGTACCAAGAGCCCCAACTGTTCAGCGAACTCACCGTCGCGGAGAACGTCTTCATGGGCCGCGAGATGGTCACCCGTGGCCGGGTCGACTGGGCGGCCCAGAACGAGAAGGTCGTCGACCTGCTCGAGGCACTCGGCCTACCCGCCAAGCTCTCGACCGCCGTCGTCGGCAACCTGTCGGTTGCCACCCAGCAGCAGGTGTCCATCGCCAAGGCGTTGGCGGGCAAGTGCGGTGTTCTCATTCTCGACGAACCGTCGGCCATCCTGACCGACGCGGAGATCGACGTTCTGTTCGAGATCATCCGGCGACTCGCCGACGACGGCGTGGCGATCATCTACATCTCGCACCGACTCGACGAGATCGTCAAGATCGCCGACCAGGTCACCGTGATGCGCGACGGCAGCACCATCGGCACCCATCCCATCCAGGACATGTCGGTGCGGCGCATCGCCGAACTGATGGTGGGAGAGGCGCTTTCGGATCACGCGGGTCCCAGAACGGTGCCAAAGGGCGAACCCGTCCTCGAGTTGAAGTCCCTCGCGCGGGCCGGGGCCTTCGACGACGTGAGCCTGCAGCTGCGGTCCGGCGAGATCCTCGGCCTGTACGGGCTGGTCGGCTCCGGCGTCGCCGAGATCGCCGCGTGCATCTACGGACTGGACAAGGCCAGCGCGGGCGACATCGTGATCGAGGGGCGTGCGGTGGCGCCCAAGTCACCTCGTGAGGCGGCCGAGGCGGGCATCGCGCTGCTGCCTGCCAATCGCAAGACCGAAGGGATGTTCTCCTTCCAGTCCATCGCCTTCAACGTGTCGATCGGCCACCTGCAACGCTTTTCGTGGGGCAAGGCGTTCGTCGACCGCCGTCGCGAACGCACCACGGTCAAGGACCTGATGAAGCGGCTCGCGGTCCGCGCCTCGGACGAGAACCAGAACGTCGGAGACCTTTCGGGTGGCAACGCCCAGAAGGTGATGCTGGCCCGACAACTGGTCGAACGGCCCAAGCTGCTGCTGCTGGCCGAGCCCACCCAGGGCGTGGACATCGGGGCCAAGGAAGAGATCCACCGCATCATCACCGATCTCGCCGACAACGGCACCGCGGTTCTCGTCGTCACCTCCGATCTGCAGGAGGCACTGCGCATCGCCGACCGACTGCTGGTGGTGCGCGCGGGCTCCATCGCCGCGGAATTCGGGCCGGACGCCAAGCAGGTCGACGTCCTTGCCGCAGCCGCAGGCGACCGCGAAGGGACGGCCACCGCGTGACCACCTCGACCGACCCGACCGTCGCCGCCGTCAAGACCCGTGGGCGGGTGCTTCCCCCACCGGTGACCCCCGCCGAGATCGCGTTGGTCGCAGTCATCGTCGTGCTGTGGATCGCCCTGGCCTTCGCGACGCCCGCATTCCTCAGCGCAGGCTCGATCGTGCCGCTTCTCGTCGAGATGTCGCCGGTCGCGCTGATCGGCATCGGCATGACGTTCGTCATCGTCACCGGCGGCATCGACGTCTCCGTCGGCGGCGCAATCATGGTCTGCTCGGTGATCACCGGAAAACTGATGCGGGACCACGCATTACCCGTGTGGTGGTGCCTTGTCGTGGCGATCTGCACCGGAGCCGTCCTCGGCCTGGTCAACGGCGCCCTCATCGCCTACGGCCGAGTGCACGCCATCATCATCACCTTCGGCACCGCGAATCTGTTCCTCTTCATCGGCCTTCAGATCTTCGCCTCGCAACCGATCTCCGGCATGCCCAACACGCTGGCCTGGTTCGGGCGGGGAGTCGACGGCCGAACACTCGCCGTCCCACACAGTTTCGCGATCACCGTCGTCCTGGCCGCCATCGCCTGGTGGTATCTGCGGCACACCCCGGGCGGCCGCCACTTCTTCGGTGTTGGCGGAGATCCGGTCGCCGCTCGACTGGCCGGCATCAGGGTGCAGCGCCGCATCCTGATCGCCTACGTGATCACCGGCGTGCTCGTCGGCCTCGCGTCGATCTTCACGCTGGCGAAGGGCACCTCGAACCTCGACCAGTCGGTCGGGTCGGGCCAGGAACTCGCCGTGATCGCCGCCGTCGTCATCGGCGGTACCTCGATCATGGGCGGCCGCGGCTCGGTGCTCGGGACGGTGCTGGGCGCACTCCTGGTGCAAACCGTGAAATCGGGTGTCACCCAATTGGGTTGGCCTTCGCAGCTGTCCGACCTGTTCGTCGGGATCTTCATCGTCGTCGCGGTGGGAACCGATCTCGTCCGCCGCCGTGCCAGGAGAGACCCATGAGCGTCGAGACACCCGCTCCGGCCGCGGAGAAGTCCACGACGCGACGTCCCGTGGACCGGATCGTCGAAGCGGTCCTGACGCAGCGGATCGTGCTGCTCGGCGTCCTGATCGTCGTGGTCGTCGCGTGGTTGTCGTACATGAGCGCCAACGGGTACCTCTCTGGCGACTACGACTTCGACTACATGTCGGCCACCCTCATCGACGCAGTCCCGTTGGCGCTGCTCGCCTTTGCCGAACTCGTCGTCATCGTGTCCGGCCGCGGTGGGATCGACCTGTCGGTCGGCGCCATGGTGTCGTTGGTCGGAATGATCTTCGGCTTCGCCTACGGCAAGTGGGGTTGGCCCCTGCTGGCCGCCGTCCTGCTGGCGGTGGTCGCCGGTGCCGTGCTTGGCGCAATCAACGGCTTCCTGGTGGCCCGCATCGGCTTTCCCGCGCTGATCGCGACGTTGGCGACCTACTACGCATACAAGTCCATCGCCCTGGTGATCAACGACCAGAAGCCGATCAACAGTCCACAGATCCAGGACCTGTACACCCTCACCGGTTCGGTGAGCGTTCCGATCATCGGCGACTACGTCCCCGACGTCCCCCTTGGCGTGTTCACCTTCCTGGTTCCCGTCCTGGTGGTGTTGTGGTTGGCGTTGGGCCGCGGCACCTTTGGCCGGCGGCTCTACGGTGTCGGAACCAACGACGTCGCCGCCCGCTGGGCCGGAGTCGACGTTCCAGGCACCCGGATGCGCGCCTAC
Source organism: Mycobacterium sp. AT1 (assembly GCF_002043095.1). Classification (GTDB taxonomy): domain Bacteria; phylum Actinomycetota; class Actinomycetes; order Mycobacteriales; family Mycobacteriaceae; genus Mycobacterium. The sequence goes on from NZ_MVOC01000066.1 coordinate 20,530, forward strand.
GTCACCTCCGGAGTGTTGTCCGGCCTGGTGGCGGTTTACATCACCGCCGAATTCGCCTCGGCGCGGCCCGATTCCGGCACCGCGGGCAACGGGTTGGCCCTGCCCGCGATCACCATCGCCGTGCTCGGCGGGGTGGCGATCACCGGCGGCGTCGGGCGGTTGGCCGGTGTCCTGCTCGCCACGCTCCTCATCGTGTGGCTCAACGCCGGCATCATCCTGTACTTCGAGGGCAACACCGGCACCCAGTTCCAATTGCTCGCCCTCGGTGTAGTTCTCATCGTGGCCGCTCTGCTCAACGGGCTGACCACACGACGATTCCGCGGCGGCGATTAGCTCGCCAAGAAATGGAGAAGACCACATGACCGTTCTCGACGCGTTCTCGCTGGCCGGCAAGCGCGCCCTGGTCACCGGGGGCAACCGTGGCCTCGGACTGGCGTTCGTCCGCGGGCTCGCCGAGGCGGGTGCCGACGTCGTGTTCGTCTCACGGGACGCCGACCGCAACGCCGCCGCCGTCGCCGAACTGGCTCGAGACGGCCTCGACGTCAAGGCATTCGAGGTCGACATCACCGCCCAGGACGGTCCCGACGCGGCCATCGAAGGCGCCGTCGAGCGGCTGGGTGGACTCGACTTGCTGCTCAACAACGCCGGTCTTGCCCTCCACAAGCCTGCACTGGAGATCACCGACGACGAGTGGGACTTGGTCTTCGACGTGAACACACGGTCGCTGTGGCGGCTCAGCCAGCGCGCGGGCGCGTACATGAAGGACCACGGCGGCGGCAACATCCTCAACGTGGGCTCGATCAGTTCGCTCATCGTCAACCGGCCGCAGTGGCAGCCGTCGTACAACGCGTCGAAGGCAGCGGTGCATCAGCTGACCAAGTCGTTGGCCGCCGAGTGGGCGCCGTACGGCATCAGGGTCAACGCGATCGCCCCCGGATACGTCAAGACGGAGATGGCGCCAGTCGACAAGCCCGAATTCCGCCAGCACTGGATCGAGGACGCGCCGATGAAGCGGTACGCGCTTCCGGAGGAGATCGCGCCGACGGTGGTCTACATGGCATCCGACGCCTCGTCCTTCATGACGGGTTCGGTCGTCGTCATCGACGGCGGCTACACCGTTCACTGACCCAAGGACGACTTCCCCGATTCCGGGGTGGTCGGCGCCCGACTCGCGTAATTTTCGCCACAGTGAATTGACGGCGAAGGCTCAGCAAGTTGGCAGCCGACGCCGCGGCGAAACGGAGGACACCGTCGTGGGTCATGCCAGATACATCGGCCGGGTCGGAGCGCTTGCCGTGACGCTCGGGGTGGGAGTGGCAATGGCCACCACCCCGGGACTCGCCTACGCCGAACCAACCTCGGACTCGTCGACGTCGAGCGAATCCCCGTCGTCGGCAGGCACCGGCGCGCCGTCGACCAAGGAATCCACCGGTCCGGATACCGCGGCGGGGCCCAAGAAGCCGGTGTCTGTCACCGCAGGCGCCGGCACGACCGGGACGCACGGTAGTCCCAAGGCTGACGAGCCCAAGAGCGACGAGAAGGCGGACGAGCCCACGGGTGACCCGAAGGCCGACGAGCCGAAGGCCGTCGAGGAACCGCCCGCGACGGACGATGACACCCCGCCACCCGTCGTCGTCGACGACCCGAAAGTCGTTCCGGCGCCGGAGGTTGCGGTCGGTCAGCCGGCGTCGACCAGCCCGAAGAACGAGCACCCAACCGTCACCCCGACGGCCACCCGCGACGTCACGACGGTCGTCGCCTCGACCGGTCCGGCCCACCAGCAGTCGAAGACGGTCAGTCGCACCGCGTCGGTCGACGCTCCCGCGCCGGCCTCCACAGCGAGGGCCTCGCTATTGTCGGCCCCGAGCTCGACTCCCACGGCGGCGGCGGTCACGGCCCTGGCGCCGGTCGTCGCACCACGACCGCAGACCCTGGTGACGGCCATCGCCGACTTCGTCGACGCCCTGTTCCGGCCGCTGCTCAATCCGATCAGCGGGTCACCGTTCCAAATTCCGATCCTGTCGGCCGTGTTGTCGTTGGTGCGCAACGAGTTCGAGCGGGCGTTCACCCCACGCCCCGCGCGGGTGGGCTCGCAGCCGGTGGTCACCCAAGTCGACCCGACCAAGCAGCACGTCCTGGTCATCGGCGTGGACGGGACCAACCTGAGCAGGATCCTGGCCGACGCCGAGAACGAGAACTTCCTCGACCTGATGGAGCACAGCACGACCGCCGCGTCGAGCATCGTCGGGCACACCACCATCTCCAACCCGTCCTGGACGTCGATCCTGACCGGGGTGTGGGGTGAGCGGACGGGCGTGATCAACAACGTCTTCACACCATGGACCTACGACAAATGGCCGACGGTGTTCGACCAACTCGAGGGGATCGACCGGGACGTCAAGACGATGACCGTGGCCAACTGGAATGTCATCAACGCCATCTCGGGCGCAGGCAAGTATGGGGCCGACGTCAACACCTTCGTGTCGCAGGTTCCCGGTGACAAGAACTGGATCGACACCGACGACGCCGTCGCCAACGAGACGATCGCCGCGCTGACGGCCGCCAACACCCCCAACTTCCTCTTCTCCTACTTCGTCGGGGTCGACGAGAACGGGCACATGTACGGCGGTGCGTCGGAGGAATACAAGTTGGCCATTCAGAACATGGACGACAACCTCGGTCTGATCCGGGCCGCGATCGCCGACCGTGAGGCCGCGGGCGAGGACTGGACCATCATCGTCGTCACCGACCATGGCCATCAGCCGCAGGTGGGCTTCGGGCACGGGTTCCAATCACCGGATGAGACGGCGACTTTCGTCATCGCCAACGGCAGCGCCTTCACCGCAGGCGACGTCAACTCCGAGTACGAGATCGTCGACACGACGCCGACCGTGGTGAGCCTCTTCGGTGGCACGCCGAGGCCGAGATCCGACGGTGTGCCCCTGACGTCACTCGGCGGCGGCAGCACGCATCCAATTGATGTGAAGGCGGCGTTGCTGGCCGCGATCGCGCAGAACGACTACCCCGACCTCGTCACCAACGTGACGCTGGGCATCCGCACGATCTTCGCCACGATTCCGTACTACGTCTACACGTTCGGCAACGACAGCGCCGCGGGCCTGCCGAGTTTCCTGGTGGTCCCGGTGAAGGTCCTCTTCGACGGTCTGTACGTGATCACCAACGTGCCCGCTCAGGTCGTCGCCTTCCTGACCGGTGTCAGCGGCGCTCGTATCTTCCCCATCCTGCCGCCTGCCCAACCGATGTTCCCGCCGTCCGAGGGGGCCACGCTAATGAGCGCTCTGGTCTGCGGTGGCGGGTCCGGCGTCCCCGCGGACGCCTGGTGCGGCGCGGAAAGCGTCGCGTAAAGCCGCACTCGCAGAAAACGCCTCGGGTGAACGCGTTTGAGACGGGCGCTTACGTGGAACCTACTTACCTAGAGTAACGAACTGTTACTCGACGACTCTAGGAGAAGCCGCACATGAAGATCTTCGCCGTCATCGGAGGAAGCGCCGCCGTCACCGCCGCCGCCATCGGAATCGCCGTCCTGCAGGGACCAGCCAGCAGCGGCGCCGTTGCGGGTGACATGGAGACCGGGGTGACCATGACGCAGTCCTCGCCCGCCCCGACCGAGATGTCGGTCGCCCCCCAGATCACGGGTCCGGCCGCGCTGCCGCCCGAAGAGCAGGGTCTTCCCGGCTGATTCGGTCGATACCGCGGGCGCGATGCGGTAGGCAGTAACGCATGGACGCACGAAGCGAGATGACCGTATTCGGTCAGCAATACGAGACGCCGGACGGCGCAACCGTCATCCCGGTGTCCAAGCCAGTCGGCGTTTTCGTCGTCAAGGACGGCAAGCCCATCTGGTCACCCGCGACGGACGACACCCGCATCGCGCTGATGGGGATCCTCGTCGGGTTGATCGCGACGCTGCTCGCCGGGGTCGCCATGGTCCGCAGACCGCCGTGGCCCGATCTGCACGGTGAGGTGTCCAAGCACCTCTAGCCGGTCAATCCTGAACGGCCTTCGCCAGCGCCACGTACATGGTGAGTTGGGCTGGGCCAGAAGGTGATTGGGTCCGAAGCGCTCGCACCGCCTGGTGCACCACGCGAACGAGGACCCACGATCGTGCACGCGCCTCGTCGAAGCCGGCCGCCTCGACGAGGGCGTGCAAGCGCGTGCGGATGCCGCCGCGAACGTATCCCTCGAGTTCGTCCCAGCGGTGCCAGAGCATGGGAGCGATCTCGAAGTGCGGGTCGCCGTTCAGGGGTTTGGGTCCGATTGTCAACCAGGGTTCACGTTCGCCGGCGAGCACCTTCCGGTAGTGCAGATCGCCATGCAGAACGACGCCGGCGTCTGGGTCTGAGGTCAGCTCGCGCGCCGCGGAGATTGCCTGCTCCACCAGCCGATGAGGGATCGGCGCGCCGCGGGGAAGGTCCTCGAAGTCACGCACCCATTGCTCGACAACGGTTGCCAGGGAACGCAATTGGGGCAGAGCTGGAACGTGAATCCGCCGGTATAGTGCCGCCACCACCTCGCAGGCCTCGACGTCCCACAGCGTGTCGAGACTCTGGGTGCTCAGCCGCTCCACCAGCAGGGCGTGGCGGTGCGGGTCGGCCCGCAGCAGGCGAACCGCTCCGACACCGCCCCAGCGTCGGAGCGCGAGGTGCTCGTGTTCGGATTCGACGGCGGGGGAGGCGATCTTGAGGACCGCGGGCGTGTCGTCCGACGTGCGCACTGCCACCACGGTTGACGCGGCCCCGTGCATCACCGGTCCCTCGGCGGTGAGCTCCCATTCGTCGAGCTGGCTGCGGACGCCGGGTGGGAGGTCGGTCACCCACGAATGGTGACACGGCCGACGGGATGAATTTGCGCCGTCCCATCCGTTCTGACCGCCGAGCAGGTGCCGTCGCCGGACGGACCGGGAAGAGGCCCAGCGTGAGGATCGTCGTCGTCGGAGGAACCGGTCAGGTTGGCTCGAAGCTGGTCAAGACGTTGATCGCGGACGGTCACGAGGCCGTGGCAGCCGCGCCGTCGACCGGCGTCGACTGCCTGACCGGTGAGGGCCTGGCGGCGGCGCTCGCCGGCGCGTCGGCAGTGGTCGACGTGTCGAATTCGCCGTCCACCGAGGACGAGGCGGCGCTGGAGTTCTTCCGCCGGTCGACCACCCACCTGCTCGAGGCGGAGGCCGACGCGCGCGTCGGCCATCACGTGGTGTTGTCTGTGGTGGGCACCGACCGCTCTGCGCCGCAGAGCGGTTACTCCCGGGCGAAGTCGACGCAGGAAGCGCTCGTCGCCGCCGGGCCGATCCCGTACACGATCGTGCGGGCGACGCAGTTCTTCGAATTCCTCAAGACGATCGCCGATTCGGCAACGGTGGACGCGACGGTGCGGTTGCCTGCCGTGCTGATTCGACCGATGGCCGCCGCCGACGTCGCACGCGCCCTCGCCGCCGCCACGCTCGGCGAGCCGCGCAACGGCATCGTGGAGGTCGGCGGACCGCGGGAATTCGCGCTGCCGGAACTGATTCGGACGGGGCTCACCGCCCGTGGCGACGCTCGTCAGGTGGTCGTCGACCCTGCTGCGAAGTACCTGGGGCTCGCCGTCGAGGAGCGCACCCTGCTTCCCGGCGATGGGGTCGTCGCCTACGACGTCCGTTTCGAGGACTGGATCATCGAAACGGCAGCCAAGGGTTAGTCGATCCTCGACGCGTCGTTACGATCGGCGGGCAAGAGGGTTCACTCGAACAGACGCGGTGGTAGATGTCGGGCAAGGATCTGCGCGGGCGCGCCGGTGAATGCGCGACGCTGCGGCAGGTGTTGTCGAGCGTCCGATCAGCCGAGAGCCGGACGCTCGTCATCCGTGGGGAGGCGGGGGTCGGCAAGTCGGCGTTGGTCGACTTCGTCATCGCTGAAGCCGAGGGCTTCCAACTGGTCCAGGTGGCCGGTGTCGAGTCCGACATGGAGCTTGCGTATGCGGGGTTGCAGCAGCTGTGCGCGCCCCTGATGGATCGCGTCGACGAAGTGCCAGAGCCGCAACGCGAGGCGCTGTCGGTGGCCTTCGGCAGGGGAGTCGGACCCGCACCCGACCGCTTTCTCGTCGGGTTGGCGGTGCTCAGCTTGATGGCGGCGGCGGCCACCGATCGGCCGCTGCTCTGTGTCGTGGACGACGCGCAATGGCTCGACCAGGTGTCGGTGCAAACCCTCGGGTTCGTCGCGCGCCGCCTGATGGCCGAGCCTGTCGCCATGATCTTCGCGGTGCGCGACGGCGTCGCCGACGTCCTCGAGGGCCTGCCCGAGCTGAGGGTCGGCGGCCTCTCCGACGTCGAGGCGCGGGAGCTGCTCGAGTCGGTGGTCCTCGGCAAGATCGACGCGCGAGTGCGTGACCGCATCGTGGCGGAGACGCGTGGCATTCCGCTGGCTCTGCTGGAGGTGCCGCGCAACGTTTCCGCCGCCGAGCTGGCCGGTGGCTTCGGGACGGCGGTCCGGCGGACCTCCGCGGGTCAGATCGAGGACGGCTTCCTCAGGCGCATTCAGGCGCTGCCCGAGTCGACGCGGCGGCTGCTGCTCGTCGCCGCGGCCGAGCCGGTGGGGGACGCCGCCCTGTTTCTTCGCGCTGCGGCGCGGCTGGGGATCCCGGTCGACGCCCTCGCACCGGCCGAGGCCGCGGGAGTGATCGAATTCGGCAGGCGCATGCGGTTTCAGCATCCGTTGATGCGGTCGGCCGCCTACCGGGCCGCCGACCTGACCGAGCGCCGGGAGATCCACCGGGCGCTGGCCGACGCGACCGATCCAGAGGCGGCCCCCGACCGTCGGGCATGGCACGCCGCGAACGCCGCGTCGGGACCGGACGACGCGGTGGCCGCTGAACTGGAGACCTCCGCGGAGCGCGCCCAGAGCCGAGGCGGTGTGTCGGCGGCAGCCACGTTCCTCGAGCGTGCGGCGGTGCTGACCTCCGATCCGGTCCTGCGCGGGGCACGGGCCATCGCCGCCGCCCAGGCCAAGCGGGAAGCGGCCGCACCCGAGGCGGCCTACGAGCTGCTCGCGATCGCCGAACTGGGGCCCCTGTCGGCGCTGCAACGGGCTCAGATCGCCCGGATGCGTGCACAGATGGACTTCACGAGCAGCCGCGCCGGTGAGCCGGGGGCGCCGACGGCGGCCGACGCCGCGTGGCAACTCCTCACTGCCGCAGAACGACTCGACGGTCTCGCCGACGAATTGGCGCGGGACACGTACTTCGAGGCGCTCACCGCAGCCATGTACGCGGGTCGGCTCGGTGAGCCGGGCATGCTGTCGAGGGTGGCTAGGGCGGGCCGGTGGGCCGTCGGGCGCGTCGCAGAGTTGCAGCGTCCGATCGACTTTCTGCTGAGCGGCATGACGAGTCGAATCCTCGACGGTCCCGGCGCCGGTGCCGAACACATGCGATCGGCGCTGGAACTGTGGAACGTCCACGGCGGCAACGACACTGGTCAGGCCGTGCAATGGCCTTTTCCGATCGCCCAGGAATCTGCCGCGCACGAGCTGTGGGACGACGCGGTCCTTCAGCAAATTGCGACCGACACGGTGCGCCGCGCCCGCGACACCGGCGCCTTGGCCGTGCTGCCGCCTGCGCTCGCCTATCGGGCCGGGGTGCACGTGTACACCGGTGAATTCGGCATGGCGCAAACCCTCATCGAGGAGGCCAACGCCATCACCGCGGCGACGGGTTACACGCCGGTGAAGTACCACTCCCTGAACCTCGCGGCGTGGCGGGGCGACCCCGACGAGGCCGTCGAGAGGCTCGCCGCCGCCGCTGCGGACGGAATCGCAAGGGGCGAAGGACGACTCGTCGGCGTCAGTCGGTTCACCTCCGCGGTCCTCTTCAACGGGCTCGGCCGCTACGACGAGGCACTGGCCGCGGCCCGCGAGTGCTGCGAGTACGAGGATCTCGGGTTCTACGGGTGGAGCCTCTTCGAATTGATCGAGGCCGCAGCACATGTGGGTGATCACGAATCCGGTTCGTCGGCTCTGGCCCTCATCGAGCAGCGGCCGGGCGCAAGTGGCACCGACTGGGGATTGGGCGTGGTGGCTGCCGCCCGGGCCCTCCTGGCGACCGACGAGCGTGCCGAGGGGCACTTCGAGGAAGCCGTCGAGCGCCTCGACCGCGCCCGAGCGGCGCTGCACGGTGCGCGGGCCAGGCTGTCCTACGGCGAGTGGCTCCGGCGGGCGAATCGCCGCATCGACGCCCGCAAGCAGCTGAACGTGGCGCACGAGGCGTTCACCCGGATGGGTGCGGCGGCCTTCGCCGAGCGGACTCGGCGCGAGCTGGTCGCCACAGGCGAGAAGGTGCGCAAGCGCGCCGTCAGCGCCAGCGGCGAGTTGACGGCCCAGGAGACGCAGATCGCCCGGTTGGCCGGCGACGGGCTCACCAATCAGGAGATCGGCGCCCAACTGTTCATCAGCACCCACACCGTGGAATGGCATCTGCGCAAGGTGTTCGTCAAGCTCGACATCTCCTCACGCCGGCAGTTGCGGACGATCTCCTGGGCGAGCTAGGCCCGCACCCGTAGTCGCCGAAAACCACGAATCGTCAAGGGTTCGCGACCGCCCTCGCCGAGCCACGCTGAAGCCAGGCTTCACGAGGAAGGGCGATTGAGATGGACGTATACGAGGCGGTCACCAGCCGGCGGTCGGTCCGCGGCTTCACCGACCAACCCGTTTCCAGGGACGTGCTCGAACGTGTCTTGAGCGCGGCGGCGTGGGCGCCGTCCGGGTCGAACATTCAGCCGTGGCACGTGTACGTGGTTACCGGCGAAACGCTCACGTCCTTGAAGAAGGCGGCCACTGAGCGGGTGGCCGCCGGTGAGCCCTGGGACGAGCGCGAATACGTGATGTACCCGCCGGCGCTGCACTCTCCGTACCGGGAGCGGCGGGCGTCGTTCGGCAGGGAGCGGTACAGCGCACTTGGCGTGGCCCGTGAGGATTGGGAGGCGAGGGCCAGGGCGGCGATCGCCAACTGGGACTGCTTCGGGGCGCCTGCTGCGCTGTTCTGCTATGTCGACCGGGAATTGGGCCTGCCGCAATGGTCGGACCTCGGGATGTACCTGCAGTCGGTCATGCTGCTGCTGCGGGCCGAGGGACTGCACAGCTGCCCGCAAATGGCGTGGTCACAGGTTCGGACCACCGTGGCCGACGTGCTGTCGCCGCCACCGGAGCTGGTCTTGTTCTGCGGAATGTCGATCGGCTACGAGGACCCGGCGGTCACCTACGTCAGAACGGGTCGAGAACCCCTCGAGTCCACGGTGACGTTCGTCGACCCCTGGTGAGTCCACCACGGACGGAGCCGCGGTCCGACTACGGACTTTCAAGGGTTCGGTTCCTTCTCCCGACCGTGATTCTGAGGATGCACCTTCAGCGACACCGAACAGGGGACCTCTCGTCATGACCATTGCCACCGCCGAGTCTCACCGGGAGTCCGACGCGGAACTGGCCGCGCGCTTCGCCCGCGACGCGGTCCCTCTGTTCGACGCCCTCGGTCGCCGTGCGCGTCGACTGACTCTCAACGACGCCGATGCCGAAGATCTGTTGCAGGACACGCTGTTGCACGCCTATCGGGGGTTCCGGTCGTTTCAGCCCGGCACCAATCTGAAGGCGTGGCTCTTCCGGATTCAGTACCACCGGTGGATCAGCGCGCACCGGTACAAGCAGCGGCGCCCGGCGGAGGTGACCGTCGACGACGTGGGCGAGCACGAGTCGGCCGGTGGTGCGGCACGGCTGTCCGCGGATCGGCCCTCGGCCGAGGACGAGGTGTTGGACATGCTGTCGGACAACGACATTCGTCGCGCGCTGGCGACGTTGCCGGATGGGACCCGCACGGTGATGTACTACGCGGGGGTGGCGGGGTACACGTATGCGGAGACCGCGGCCCTGATGGACATCCCGATCGGCACAGTGATGTCGCGGGTGTCGCGCGGTAGGCAGCGCCTGCGCGTTGCGCTCGCTCACCTCGACCACGGTCAGACGGCATTCGTCGAGTCCGAACGGCGTAGTGCCTGACGACACATTGTTAGTGCCCTAATTATTAGCGTACGATCAAAATATGACTTCCTCGGCCGCGGTGGACACCGACCCGCTGGCGCTCGAACGCCAGGTCTGCTTCGCGTTGGCCGTCACCAACCGTGCCGTCCTGGCCGTCTACCGACCGCTGCTGGAACCGCTCGGCCTGACCCACCCCCAGTACCTGGTGATGCTGGCGCTCTGGGATCACCAGAAGTCGGCGTCGGGGGAGGCGCCCGCCCTGTCGGTGAAGCGGATCGCCACGGCGCTGCAGCTGGACTCGGCCACCTTGTCGCCGATGCTCAAGCGCCTCGAGGCCATTGGCCTGGTCACCCGTAAGAGAAATGCGGTCGACGAGCGCGCCACCGACGTCGAGCTGACCCCGGCCGGCGCCGCCCTACGGGCGCAGGCCCTGAACATTCCGCCCGCGGTCGTCGCGCGACTCGGGGTGGACATGCCCGAGCTGGAAGAACTTCACCGCGTCCTGACGCGAATCAACGTGGCCGCGTTGGCGGCCGGCGCGCTCGACGCCTGAACCGAAAGATGGGAGCCACCATGAACGACGCCCGACCGACGCCATTGCAATACGTCGCCTACTCCTACGGGAAGCGCCTGCCACCGTCCATGCGCAACTGGGTGGCCGAGGACCTCGCCGGCGAGGGCGCGGTTCGCAGGCACGTCCTGCGGATGGCCATCCCGCCGCTGCTGGTGCTCGCCCCGCTGTGGCTGCTGCCCGCGTCGCTGTACGTCCACCTGGAGATGACGGCGCCGATCTACATCTGGGCCATCCTGATGTCGCTGGCGCTGAACAAGGTGTGGCGACGACACCGCCTCGTGCAGCACGACCTGGACCCGACATTGGTCGACGCGCTCAGGCGCCGCAAGGACTCCCGGCTTCACGAGGACTACGCCGCGCGCTTCGGTCCTCGGCCCGATTCCGCGAAGTGGCAGTCCAACAGCAGCCCGTTCTAGGCGCGGTTGAAGTTCGGTCGGCCGGGGCATCTGATTCTCATGGCCGAGAAGCACGAGAAGAACGACGATCACACCGACGCGGCGGACCCGCCGCCGGGACCGGCCGACCACGGTCGCAGCGGCGGCATGGCCACCCGCGAGGTGGCCCCGGACGTCGTGAAGCGGTCGGACGAATCGGCTGACTGATGGCTGAGGGCCACCAGGCCCACGGCGTCGCAGGCGTAGCTCAGCGTCCCGCCGCGACGGCGATTCGTCCGGCGACCTCGGCGGCGATGCTCAGCGTCGAGGGATCGTCGGACGGTTCGTAGCGGTCGCCGGCCGAGTCGTAGCGCGCACCGGCGATCGAGCCGTGGTCGGCGTCGAGCTCCACGACCTCTGCGGGCCAACCGCATTCGCCGAGCCGCGCCGCGAACGTCGTCGAGACGGTGATGGGTACGACGTCGTCGTGCAGGCCGTGCAGCAGCGTGAAGGACCCGGTCGGTCCGCCGTCGAGACCGTCGGCCAGATTTGCGCCCGAGATCGGGTCGGTGGCACCGAAGGCGCCGGCGAGGCACACGGTGTGGCCGACGCGCATGCCGATGGCATCAGACTGGATCGTCAGCCCCGCCGCGGCGAGACCTCCCATCGACCACCCGACCACCACCAGATCGTCGGCATTGGTGGCACTGTCCCGCGCAAACGCTGCCGAACCGAGCAGGTCGGAGCGGCCGCCGTCGTCGGCGTGGGAGTTCCAGTCCGGGACCACGACGGCGAGGCGATGCCCGGCGATCGCCACGGCGAGTGGCCGTAGCGCGGCCTTGGAATCGGTCTGCATCCCGTGCCACAGCAGCACGGTGGGGTTTGACGGGTCGCCGTACAGGTCGACCGAACGCCCCGGCGAGTATTCGACGGTCTTCATGGGGGTGGTGTTCCCCGCTCAGCGAAGACCAAGCAGCGAGAAGAATTGGTGCGACGGGTCGTTCGGGCCGGGGCTGCCGCGCGGGGTGTCCCTGGTGATCGGGTGACCGAACTCCACCGGCGACGGATCGTCGACGCGTGCCCAGTCGGTGACGATGGTCCGCTCGGAGATCCGCCACGTGCCGTCGCGCTTGCCGTACTTGTCGAGATAGCGGCCGCCGACGGTGACGTCGACGTCGCGGGCACCCGCGATCAGCGTGTGGGTCGCGACGGTGTAGATCTCACCTTCGGCCGTGTCCCCGTTGACGGCGAAGGTCACGGTGGTGACGTGGTGCTGCATCGACCGGAGGTGGGGTCTCGCGGCGGCGAGCCCGCCGATGAAGTCGTCGACCGATCCGCCCGAGAACGTGCCGTGGGCGTCGGTGGCGTCGTGGTGATAGAGGTCCCTCAGCGCGTCGAGGTCACCGCGGTCGACGGCGCGGCAGTAGGCGTGGACGAGCCGTCTGAGCTGATGCTCGTCGAGCATTTCCTGCAGGAGTGGATCCACCGCGTCAGATCTGCTTGGCGGATTGTTCGGCGGCATGGTCCTCGATCGCCTTGCCGATCGCGTGCGCGGCGCGGTCCATGAACTCCGTCCCGCTGGAGAGCACCCAGTCCCGGGAGGCGACCGGGGCGGTGAGTTGACCGGTGAAGTGCGGCATCACGTACTCGGCGAAGAGCTCGTAACTCCTGAGCTTCGCCGCGGGTGGCGCCCAGTCGTGGTCGAAGAGCAGGAACGCCCCGAAGCCGCCGTCGCTCGCCTCGACGAGTTCGGAGATCTTGGCCACCGCGTCCTCGGGCGTCCCGATGACCGCGAAACCGGACTGCCGGTTGTTGGCGAGGATCTCGGCGACGGTGTCACCCTGCACCGGTCCGGCGGGCAGCAGATGCTTGAAGTACTGCGAGAACTCGACGATGCCGTGTTCGACGTCGCGCTCGGCCTGCTCGCGGGTCTCGGCCAGGTGCATCGGGCCGACGAGGCGCCACTTCGACCGATCGGCGACGTGACCATGCTCCAGGGCGACGTCCTCCCACGTCTTCCAGTGTTGGGCAAGCAGATCCATGCCTTGGCGCGCCGTCGCGGCGATCGACAACATGCCGACGCCGTGCCTGCCTGCGCCGCGTGGTCCGGTCGGTGAGAACGACGCCGCCACCGCAACGTCGAAACATGGCTCGCTGTAAGGCTTCAACTGAAGGCGCGCGTCCTGAAGGGTGAAGCCGTCGGTGTGCATGGTCACCGTTTCGCCGCGCAGCAGTCGCATGATCGCGTCGAGGCTCTGCTCCATCCGCGGGCGTTGCGCGTCGGCGGGAATGCCGAGCATGTGGGCGTCCGAGGTCAGCTGCCCCGGCCCGCACCCAAGCATTACCCGGCCACGGGTGAGGTGATCCAGCAGGACCATCCGGTCGGCCAGCATCAGGGGATGGTGGTACGGCAACGAGCTGACGCCGGTGCCGAGTTTGATGTGCTTCGTTCGCTCGGCGGCGACACCGATGAAGACCTCGGGGGAGGAGATGATCTCGAACCCGGCGGAGTGATGTTCGCCGATCCACGCCTCGGCGAACCCGAGGCGGTCCATCGCCACGATCAGATCGAGGTCCCGTTCGATGGCGAGCGTCGGGTTTTGCCCGACCGGGTGGAAGGGGGCCATGAAGTTTCCGAAGCGCATCGGCCCATTCTTGCCCGACGGCAGTGGCCTCACGTGCGGTTTCGGGCTGGCCGGATGCGCTCGGCGTTTCAACGTCGTTGCTGGCGGTAACGCGAGACGGTGACGAAATTCGGCCAGGTCCCTCAAGTTCACCCGTCGTCCAACTTTGCCGTCGACACTGTGCAGGTGCTCGCATCGATCAGGACGGCCTTCGTGCGTCTGACAGCCATCGCATCCGTTCTCGGCTGCGCCCTCTTCGGATTCGTCGCGACCGCGTCGGCGGGCGACTTCCGGGGTGACATGTCGTTCGGCGGGCTGCAGCGGACCTACCTGGTGCACGCCCCAAGTGGTGTCGACCGGCCCGCGGGGCTGGTGGTCAACCTGCACGGTGCCGGTAGCGACGCAGCGGCGCAGGCAGCCAGCACGAACTACGCCGCAGCGGCCGACGCACTCGGCTTCGTCGTCGCCTACCCCGACGGCATCGATCAGAGCTGGGCCGACGGACGCGGTGCGTCGATCCCGGATCGGCAGGGCGTCGACGACGTCGGGTTCCTGACGGCGTTGGTCGACCGACTCGTCCGCGACTACGGCATTCCGCCGGGGCGAGTCTTCGCCACCGGAATGTCGGCGGGCGGCTTCATGGCCACCCGGCTGGCGTGCGACCGGGCCGACGTCTTTTCGGCAGTGGCGCCGGTGGCGGCCACGCTGGGGTCAGGCGTTGCCTGCAATCCGTCCCGCCCGGTGTCGATGCTGGCCTTCAGCGGCACCGCCGATCCCGTCGTGCCCTTCGCCGGCGGTGGCATGGTGGGCCGCGGCGGACCCAGCGACATCCTCGCCGCGCCTGCCTTGTCGGCACGCTTCCGCGACGTCGACCGCTGCGCGAGTGCGCCGGTCGAGGACGAGTTGCCGAGCGCCGGTGACGGTACGTCGGTGCGACGGTTCAGCGCGATCGGATGTGCCGACGGCACCGCCGTCGTCCTGCTGCAGATCAACGGCGGCGGGCACACCTGGCCCACCGGCAACTTCACCCTGCCGGGCGCGGGGCTGACCACCACGGCGACCAACGCGTCGCTGGCCAGCGCGCAGTTCTTCGCCGCCCACGGCAGGTAGGGCGGTTTAGGACTCCGTGATCGACGCGGCCAGGGCAGCGAGTTTCGTGTCGAGTGCGACGGCGGCCTCGAGCAGCGGCGGGTTGGGTTCGACGACCATCAACGAGGACGGGCGGACGTAGGTCAGGGCGCTGCGGTCGCCGTCTTCCTCGGTGAGCAGAAGCTCGACCGGCGCGAACAGGCCCGCCGTGACGTCGTGTCGAATCATCGTGATGGCGATCAGCGGGTTGCCGACGATCACGCGCAGCACCTGACGGTCGATCCCGGCCTTCGTGATCCACCCACCGTGGTCGAAGGACCCGAAGAGCATGAAGCCGTGGGGTCCGACGTGGTCTTGGACTTCGCGTTCGTAGGACGCCCAGTCGTCGTGCCGCTCGGCGATGGCCTCGATCGGCACGGGCTGGCGGCCGACGTCGGCCATCAGCGCGTCGACCAGCGAGGAGAAGCTCCTCGTGCTGTCGAAGCGCAATCGCACCCCGGTGAAGGGGATCTCCACTCCGGTCATGTCGGCCACCTCTCGTTCTCTCGTTCGTCGTGCCTCATCTGAGTATAGTAAACAATATTCAGCTGTGAGTCTGGTGTATGCCCGTCATACTGGGCCCGTGAAGATCTGTGTCTTCCTCTCCGCCGCCGACCTCGACGAGCGGTACACCACCCCGGCCCGTGAGTTCGGCGAGCTGATCGGGGCGGGCGGCCACACGCTGGTTTGGGGTGGCTCCGACACCGGGCTGATGAAGGTCGTCGCCGACGGCGTGCACGCCTCCGGGGGCCGGCTGGTGGGCGTTTCCGTCGAGTTCCTCCGCGCCAAGGCCAGGGCCGATGCCGACGAGATGGTGTTCGCCGCCGACCTCGCCGAACGAAAGGCGTTGCTGCTGGCCGGATGTGACGCCGTCGTGGTGATGGTCGGCGGACTGGGGACACTCGACGAGGCGACCGAGATCCTGGAACTTCGCAAGCACGGCTTTCACGACAAGCCGGTGGTGCTGCTCAACACCGCTGGCTTCTACGACGGGCTCGCCAAGCAACTCGCGAGGATGGACGCCGACGGATTCCTGCCGATCCCGTCGGCCGACCTGGTCTACGTCGCACCCGATGCGGCGAGCGCACTCGCCCATCTCGAGGAGTCCGTCGACGCGCCGTGAGGCTATCGTCGGGCCGTGCGCCTCGAGGAACTGCAGTGGTTCGTCACCCTCGCCGAGACCGAACACGTCACGGTGGCCGCCGCCGAGCTGAGGGTGAGTCAGCCGACGCTGTCCCGCGCCCTGGCCCGATTCGAGGAGCAAGCCGGCACACCCCTGTTCGACCGCGTCAACCGGCGCCTGCGGCTCAACGCCTACGGGCAGATCATGCTCGAGCACGCGCGTCGCAGTATCGCCGAAATGCAGTCGGCGGGCGATCGCATTGCCGCACTGCGAAATCCGGACAGCGGTCGGGTGCGGCTTGCGTTCCTGCATTCGCTCGCGAGCTGGTATGTGCCGGAACAACTTCGACGGTTTCGCGATGCCGTCCCCGGGATCGGCTTCGACCTCTTCCAGGGGCCGGCGCACGAGATCACCGACCGCGTCCTCACCGGTCGAGCCGACCTGGCGATCACCGCCCCGCGCCCCGACTCCTCCGACTTCACCTGGCGCCGGCTCTACGTCGAGCGCCTGTGCCTGGCCGTTCCACCGGGGCATCGACTCGCCACGCGAACCAGAATGCGGCTCTCGGCGGCGGCCGGGGAGCCGTTCGTGGCGTTGGCCGAGCAGTACGGGCTGCGTCAGGTCACCGACGAACTCTGCGCAGAAGAGGGGTTGACCCCGGACATCGTGTTCGAGGCCACCGAGATTCCGACGATGGAAGGGTTGGTCGCCGCCGGGTTCGGCGTCGCCGTGGTGCCGGTGCCGCGCGACGATTCGGGTTCGGCCAAGACGGTCCACGTCGCGCTGACCAATGGCGGAGCCAAGCGCGAGGTGGGGCTGGTGTGGGAGCGCGACCGCCCGTTGTCTCCGCCGGCACGAAGATTCTCGGACTTCCTCGTCGCGGCGGAGCAGTCCTGAGCCGCTGACGAGCAATGATGTGTTCGACGTATCAAGTTGGTCAACCACATGCATTGGACACATGGCATGGGGCTTTCTACCGTGGACCGAGTGTCGATCGAACAATGCGCCGCGCCGCGATGGGTGGGTCATAGCCGCGGGTCGGCGGAGTACGGGCGACTGTTGGCCGCGCTGTTCTTCGCCGGGGTGGCGACGTTCGCGCAGCTGTACTCGCCGCAGGCGGTGCTGCCGCTCATCGCGGGCGGCCTTCAGATCGGTGCCGCGGACGCCGCGCTGACGATCTCGGCGTCGACCGTCGGATTGGCGCTCGGCGTCATTCCCTGGTCGACGTTGGCCGACCGCATCGGGCGAGTGAAGGCGATGACGATCTCGGTCAGCGTCGCCACCACCGTCGGGCTACTGGTTCCGTTCGCGCCCACCTACGAGGCGTTGCTCGCCGGCCGCTTCGTCGAGGGCCTGTTCGTCGGTGGAGTGCCCGCCATCGCGGTCGCGTATCTGACCGAAGAGATCGACCCGGCGCACGCCGCGCGGGCCGCAGGGACATTCGTCGCAGGCACCACCATCGGCGGTCTTCTCGGCCGGCTGGTGGCCAGCCCCGTGGCGGAGTTCGCCGGCTGGCGTGGGGGAGTGTTCACCGTCGCGGTGCTGTGCGGTTGCGCCGCACTGGCATTCGTCAAGCTTGCGCCCGCACCACGCGGCTTCGTTCCCCGTCGAGGAGCAGGACCCGAGGGGACGCTCGTCCACCGGTTGGCGGCCAACCTGCGGTCGCCCCGGCAGCTCGCCCTGTTCGCCCAGGGCTTCCTGTTGATGGGCGGCTTCGTCGCGCTCTACAACTTCCTGGGGTTCCGGCTGACCGGTGCGCCGTTCTTCCTGCCGTCGTTCCTGGTCAGTCTGGTGTTCCTGGCGTACCTGGCCGGCACCTGGGCGTCGTCTCGCGCCGGGGCCGAGGCCACCCGCTTCGGCCGCAAGCGGGTGCTGCTGGTGTCCGTCGCGATCATGGTCGCCGGCGTTGCAATCACCATGAGCGACAACGTGATCGTGGTCCTGGTTGGTCTCGTCGTGGCGACGGCGGGGTTCTTCGGAGCGCATTCGATCGCCTCGGGGTGGACCGGGCAATCGGCCCCCGTCGGCAAGGCGCAGGCGTCGTCGCTCTACAACCTCTTCTACTACGCCGGCTCCAGCGTCATCGGCTGGTTCGGCGGGGTGGCCTTCGACCGGTACGGCTGGACCGCCGTCGCCACCACGATCCTGGCGTTGGCGGTCGCCGCCGCCGCCATCGCGGCGCTCGTCCTGCCGAAGGACAGCGCTAGAGCACGTCCTTGATGTCGTTCTTCAGCGCCTCGGCCTGCGTGCCGAACACGGCCTGGACGTTGTTGCCGACCTCGATGACGCCGGCGGCGCCGAGAGCCTTCAACTGCGCCTGGTCCACCTTCGACGGATCGGCGACCTCCATCCGCAACCGCGTGATGCAGGCGTCGACGTTGACGAGGTTCTCCCGGCCGCCGAACGCCGTGATGAGTTTCTCGGCCGTGCTCTCGGTCGTGGCAACCGACCCGCCCGCCGTCACGGCCGTGGCAGAGGCGTCTCCCTCGCCGAGGTTGGCGCGCTCCTCCGCCTCGAACTCGAGCTCCGGCTCGCGGCCGGGAGTCCGCATGTTCCACTTCGTGATCGCGAACCGGAACAGCAGGTAGTAGACGACGAAGAACACCACGCCCATGCCGATGAGCAGCGGAATGTTCTTCGCCGCGGGAGCCGTGCCGTAGAGCAGCAGGTCGATCAGCCCCGCCGAGAACGAGAAGCCCAGATGGATGTCGAGTAGATAGGCGATAGCCAGGGACAGCCCGGTGAGGACGGCGTGCACGACGTACAGCGGGAACGCCACGAACATGAACGCGAACTCGAGCGGTTCGGTGACGCCGGTCAGGAACGCGGTCAACGCGGCCGCCGACAGGATGCCGACCGCGACCTTGCGTTGCTTCTTGTTTGCGACGTGGATCATGGCAAGCGCCGCCGCGGGCAGGCCGAACATCAGGATGGGGTAGAAGCCCGACGTGAGAAGGCCCGCCGACGGGTCGCCCGCGGCGAAGCGAGTCAGCTCGCCGGTGACGACCTTGCCGTCCGGGGTCTGGTAGTCGCCGTAGATGAACCACACGAACGAGTTGACGATGTGGTGCAAGCCAAGGGGAATCAGCATGCGGTTGGCGAATCCGTAGATGAAGGCGCCGATGGCCCCCGAGCCGCCGATGAACTTGCCGAGACCGGTCAGGCCTGCGTCGAAGAGCGGGTAGCAGTAGCTCATCGCGAAGGCGAGGAACAGGCAGGCCAGGGACACCACGATCGGAACGAAGCGCCGACCACCGAAGAAGCCGAGATACGAAGGCAATTGGATGGTGTGGTACTTGTCGAACAGATACGCGGTGAGCAGGCCGACCAGGATTCCGGCAAACACGCTGTAGTTGATCTGTGCTTGCTCGCCCGCCTTGTCGACCTCACCGGCCAGCACGATCGGCGACATCGTCTTGAACACCGCCTGCACGACGAGATACCCGACGACGGCGGCCAGCGCCGTCGACCCGTCGGCCTTCTTGGCGAACCCGATCGCGACGCCGACTGCGAACAGCAGCGGCAGGTTGCTGAAGATCGCGTCGCCCGCCGCGGTCATCGCCTGGAAGAACGGTCCGATCACCGGAGCCTTGATGCTGCCCAGCAGGTCGTCCTGACCAAGACGGAGCAGAATGCCCGCCGCGGGCAACACCGCGATGGGGAGCATCAGACTCTTGCCGAGTCGCTGCAGTTGCGCGAAGCCAGGGATTCGCACACCCGACTTCTTTTGTGATCCTTGGGGTTTCGTCGTACCGCTCATGTATGGTCACCCTCCTCTGCCGGCCACGCCGGCCACCGCCAAAGCTGCGGGGAAGCCTAGACGAGAACCCGGGAACACGAGACCCGGTTGCACCGGTACTCGTATTGTTGAGCAGATGAGCACCACACACGTCCTCGCGCCGGTCGCCGGGCGCGCGGTATCCCTGCAGGACGTTCCCGACCCGGTCTTCTCTCAAGGCATGGTTGGATACGGCGCCGCCGTCGAACCGCCGCACGAGGTCACCGAGGCGATCGCACCGGTCGGCGGCAAGCTGCTGAAGCTGCTGCCGCACGCCTTCGTCGTCCTGACCCCGGACAACGTGGGCGTCCTGGTGCACCTCGGTCTGGACACCGTCGCACTCAAGGGCGAGGGCTTCACGGCACACGCCACCGAGGGTGACGTCGTCACCGCCGGTCAACTCGTCATCACCTACGACGTCCCGGCGATCGTCGCCAAGGGACTCAACCCGATCGTCCCCGTCGTCATCATGGACGAGCGCGAGTCGGGCAACGTCGCCGCCGCCGAAGCGGTCCTGGAAGGCGCCGAGATCCTCGCCGGCGCACACCTTTTCACCGCCAACAAGTAAATGGAAGTCGTCATCTGCCGCGACGCCACGGAGATCGGTGGCATCGCCGCCGACGCGATCGGCGCCCTGCTGACCAGGAAGCCGGACGCCGTCCTCGGGCTGGCCACCGGATCGTCGCCACTGGCGATCTACGACGAACTGGCGGTGCGCTGCGACGGCGGGCACCTTTCGTTTGCCCGCGCCCGCGGATTCACGCTCGACGAGTACGTCGGCCTACCCGCCGACCACCCCGAGCGGTACCGCAACGTCATCGACGAGGTGTTCACCTCGCGGGTCGACATCCCACCGGACGCCGTGGCGAGCCCCGACGGCGAGGCGGACGACATCCCGGCCGCCTGCGCGGCGTACGAGGCCGCGATCCGGGCCGCCGGCGGAGTCGACCTGCAAATCCTCGGAATCGGGACCGACGGGCACATCGCCTTCAACGAGCCGGGATCGTCGCTGGCGTCCCGCACGCGCATCAAGACGTTGACCCGGCAGACCCGCGTCGACAACGCGCGGTTCTTCGGCGACGACGTCGAATCGGTGCCGACGCACTGCCTGACGCAGGGACTCGGGACCATCATGGAGGCCAGGCACCTGATTCTGGTGGCCACGGGTCGCAGCAAGGCCGAGGCGGTCCACCATCTGGTCGAGGGCGCCGTCAGCGCAATGTGGCCGGCGACGATTATGCAGCACCACCCGCACGTCACGGTGCTGCTCGACGACTCCGCCGCCCGCCGACTCCAGTTGGTCGACTACTACCGCGAGACCTATCTCTCGAAGCCCGGGTGGCAGGGCATCTGAGTGCTCATCACCGCCAACGCCCTGCTCACCGGCCGAGAACTGTTGCGGCCCGGCTGGATCGACGTCTCCGACGGAGTGGTGCTGGCCGTCGGCGGTGGTCCGCCACCGCGAGCCGCCGACCGCGACCTTGGCGCGGTCACGGTGGTTCCCGGCTTCGTCGACACCCACCTGCACGGTGGCGGGGGAGCCAACTTCACTGCGGCCACGCCCGAGGAGACGGCGACCGCCGTCGGGGTGCACCGCAGGCACGGCACCACCGCGGTCCTCGCCTCCCTCGTCACCGCGGGTCCTGACGAATTGCTCAGGCAGGTAACGGAATTGGCCGGCGACGTCCGAACCGGGCTGATCGACGGCATCCACCTCGAAGGCCCATGGTTGTCGACCAAGCGGTGTGGCGCTCACCAGCCCTCGTTGATGCGCGACCCGGACCCCGACGAGATCGACCGCGTACTGGCGGCGGGCGGGGGAGCCGTCCGGATGGTCACCATCGCCCCGGAGCGCGACGGTGCGCTGGCGGCCATCGGCCGGCTAGTGGCGGCCGGGGTGGTCGCCGCCGTCGGTCACACCGAGGCGACCTACGAGCAGACGCGGGCCGCGATCGCCGCCGGGGCCACCGTCGGCACTCACCTGTTCAACGCGATGCGCCCCGTCGACCGCCGCGAGCCGGGGCCCGTCGTCGCGCTCCTCGAAGACCCGCGGGTGACCGTCGAACTGATCACCGACGGCGTCCACGTCGCCCCCGCGATCTACCGGCACGTCACGCGCAGCGTCGGGCCCGACCGGGTGTCGCTGGTGAGCGACGCGATGGCGGCGACCGGGATGGCCGACGGTCGCTACCATCTGGGGCCGCTGGCCGTGGACGTCGTCGGCGGGGTCGCGTCGGTGGCCGGCACGGACACCATCGCCGGAAGCACGGCGACGATGGACCGGGTGTTCCGGTTCGCCGTCGAGCACTGCGGTTTGCCGCACGACGAAGCGCTGGAGCTGGCCGTGCGGCAGTCCTCGCTCAATCCGGCCAGGGCCCTTGGCCTTCCGGCCGACGGGCTGGTCCCCGGCGCGAAAGCCGATGTGGCGGTGCTTGACTCAGATCTTCGGGTGGTTGGCGTGCTGTATCGGGGCTCCTGGGTCGTCGACCCCGCTGGCTAGCGGCCGGTTCGCCGTCTCCCGCATGGTGAGCACCGTCGCGAGCGTCACCACCGCGGCCACGATCACGTAGTAGGCCGGGGCGACGGCGTTGCCGGTCCGATCGGTCAGCCAGGTCGCCACGTACGGTGCCGTGCCGCCGAACAGGGCGACCGAGACGTTGTAGCCGATCGAGTAGCCGGTGGACCGCACCCGGGTGGCGAACAACTCGGCGCCCGCGGCCAGCGACGCCGACACGAACACGGCCTCGAGGGCGGCAAGGCCCGCGTGGGCGGCGATGGCGGCGCCGAGAGAGCCGGCGTTGAGCAGGGTGAACAGCGGATACGCGAACACCGCGAATCCGACGGCGCCTGCGATCAACAACGGTTTGCGGCCGATCCGGTCCGACAACGCCGCCAGCGGCAGAATCAGCAGCAGTGCGACGACGCTGGCCACGGTGATCGAGACGAAGGCGTCGGTCTTGGTGAATCCGAGGGTCTTGGTGAAGTAGGTGGGCAGATAGGTGAACACCACGTAGAAGCCGACGTTGTGGACGACGACCAAGCCGACGATCTGCAGAATGGGCCGCCACGCCGTGTGCAGCGCTTCCCGCAGTGGGGATTCGGCCACTTCGCCCGAGTCTTGAAGGTTTTCGAATTCAGGGGTGTCGCGGAGCCGCAGCCGGATGTACAACCCGACTACGCCGAGGGCGCCGGCGATGAGGAACGGAATGCGCCACCCGTAGGCGTTCATCGCCTCCTCGGACAGGATCGCCTCCAGCGCGGTGACGGTGACCGATCCCAGCAAGAAGCCGACCACCACCGACCACACCAGGAAGGCGACGACGAGCCCGCGGTGCCGCGTCGGGGCGAATTCGGCCAAGAAGCATGCGCCACTGCCATATTCGCCGCCGGCTGAGAAGCCTTGCACGCAGCGCAGCAGCACCAGCAGCACCGGCGCCGCGACCCCGATCGTGTCGAAACTCGGTACCAGGCCGATGCCCAAGGTGGACAACGACATCAGGACCACCACGATCGCCAGCACCCGCTTGCGGCCGATCCGGTCGCCGAGTGGGCCGAAGAAGAACCCGCCGAGCGGACGCATGAAGAACGCCACCGCGAACACGGCGAACGTGCTGAGCAGCGCGGCCGTGCCGTCGACGGACGGGAAGAACTTCTCGGCGATGTAGGTGGCCAGGAAGCCGTAGATCGCGAAGTCGTACCACTCCACGGTGTTGCCGATGCCCGCTCCGACGATGGCCTGACGAAGCGAGCCCGGCTCGACCTTCGGCGTTGCTGTGCTCATGCCCATTGGTTCCCTCGCGCGGCGTCGGGTAACCCCCAACCGAGGCTCGTCGCGAGTCGTTACGTCCCAGCAACTTCTCAGAAACGCAACCGGGGAATCCGTACGGGGATCGCTTCGCCCCTCGACGAGCTGGGAGCTCTACATGACCGATTCACTGGCCGAACACGCCGCCGAGACCATCGCCCGCGGCATTGGCCGCAGGGGGTTCGCGCAGGCGGTGGTCGGAATCTTCGCCGGCGTGGGCATCGCAGGCACCGCGGCAGCGTGCTCGTCGGCGACCGGGGGTGGCGGCGGTGTCACCCCGTCGAGCCCGGTGGTGCAGGGCAACGGCCCGATCCTTCAGCCGGGCACCGGGGACAGGCCTGGCGACCACTATCTGAGCTCAGAGGTCGACCAGGTGCTGTGGGGCTACGTGCCGACCGTCGAGTCGCGGCCGGTGCTGCAGATGAAATCCGGTCAAACCGTCACCGTCGACGCGGTGTCGCACGAGGGAATCCTCGAGGACCAGGGCCGAAATCCCCTCGAATACTTCGGTTCTCACGGCGTTGCGGAGGCCGACGTCCTTCGTGACGCGGTGGACATCGCCTCGGGATACGACCGCACGCCCCGAAACTTCGACGTCGACGGCCCGCACGTCGTCACCGGTCCGATCTTCGTCGAGGGCGCTCAGCCCGGCGACGTCCTGAAGATCGAGACGCTCGAAGCCACCCCGAGAGTCCCGTACGGCGTGGTGTCGAGCCGCCACGGCAAGGGTGCGCTCGGAGTGACCGCCGACGGGACGCCGCCGGCGGGCATCGCACTCGACGAGGTGATGCCACCGCTGGCCACCGACGGCAGGAAGACCAAGAACCCGGCCGAGTACGGCAACGTCTCCACCTTCACCGCCGTCGAGGACGGCCACGGCGTCATGCCGTTCGGCAATGCCGCCGTTCGCTTTCCACTGCGGCCGTTCATGGGGATGATGGGTGTCGCCTACGCCAGCGCGCCCGGCCTGACGTCGCCGAACGCCAACTCCATCCCACCCACCCTCGGCGGCGGAAACATCGACATCGGCCTGCTCGGTCCCGGCTCGACGTTCTATCTGCCCGTGTTCGCCGACGGCGCGCTGTTCTATGTCGGCGATCCCCACCTGGCGATGGGCGACGGGGAGGTCGCGCTGACGGCGATGGAGGGGGCCTTGCGCGGCACCTTCCGTTTGACGGTCTGCAAGAAGGGCAGTGGCGACGCCCCGTCGGTCGCGTACGGGTACCCCTTCGCGGAGAACGCGGATGCCTGGATCCCGATCGGATTGTCCGATCCCGACGGCGCGGTGAACGGCCAAGGCAACGACCTGAACGTCGCGATGCGACGCGCCGTCGTCAACGCGTTGAACTTCCTCCAAGACGACCGGGGCATGGATCGCCCGACCGCATACGCCTATCTGTCGGCCGCGGCGAACTTCTCCGTGAGCCAGGTGGTCGACAAGACCGTCGGCGTGCACGCGCAGATCCCCAAGGCCCACTTTGGATAGCCCGCGTTGACGACGGCGAATATCGTTCTACCTCCGAGCCGCTGACCGCCTGCGGTTACGATCGCGGCTGGGGGTGAACGACATGACCACGACGCAGGCACCGACGCCCACGCTGGACGCCAGGGCATCCGCGGGATGGCTGCGGCGCTTCGCCCGCACCACCCCCGGCGTGATCGGGCTGATTGCCGTGCTCGTCGCGGCGTCGTGTGTCGTCGCCGGCGTCGTCGTCGGAGGCCAGCTCGACAGCCGGATCGCCAAGGGCAACGCCGTTCTCGACCATTCCGAGCCGTTCGCCTACAACGCGCAGAAGCTCTACGCCGCACTCTCGGCCGCCGATGCCGCCGCCGCGACCGAATACCTGTCCGGCGGACTCGAGACGGCCCCGATGCGGGCGCGCTACCAACAGGCCCTCGCCGACGCCGCCGAGGCGTTGACCGACGCCACGCTGGGAGCCAGCGACGCGCAGACGCGTACCGCGTTGGCGCAGATCTCGGCCGAATTGGCCGCCTACACCGGTCAGGTCGAGTCCGCGCGGGCCAACAACCGGCAAGGCTTCGCCGTCGGCGCCGCGTACTTCCGTGAGGCGTCGTCGTCGATGCAGACCTCGATGCTCCCCAGTGCCGAGCGGGTGTACACCGGAGCCCTCGCGGCGGTCGACGAGGACCAGAAGGCGGTGGCGTCGCTGCCGGTCGTCGGGCTCGTCCTGCTGGTGATCGTGCTGGTGCTGATCGCCGTCGGCTCGCTGATCCTGGTGGGGCGCACCAACCGGCAATTCAACCGGGGTCTGATGGCCGCGACGATCGCGGTCGTTCTGGTGATCGGGTGGATCGTGGTGGCCAACGTGTTCGCGGCCAACAGCATCGAGGCAAGCCGAACGCAGGGGACGGCGCGATTCGAGCAACTCGCGAACGCGCGCGTCATCGCGCAGAAGGCCAGAACCGACGAGACCCTGCAGCTGATCTCGCGCGGTGACATCACCGCAGGGGAGAAGTCCTTCGGCGACCGCATCGGCCAGCTGACCGCCCTGCTCGACGACGAACCCGTGGCGGCCGACGGCGTCGCCGCGTGGACCGCCAGCCACGGCAGGCAGGTCGAGCTCTACCAGGGTGGCGACTATCCCGGTGCCCTCGCCCAGGCGATCGGACCCGATCCGAGCGCGTCGGCCGCGTTGTTCGCGAGCATCGAGACCAGCCTGAACGACGCCATCGAACAGACCCGCACCACGCTGCGCGACGACGTCTCCGCCGCAGGAACTCGCCTGTCGTGGAGTCCCACCGGCACATTGGTCCTGATGGTGATCGCCGCGGCGGCCGCCGTCGTCGGGCTGTGGCCGCGGCTCAAGGAGTTCCTGTGAAGGTGCGAATCGCCGTGGCGCTCGTCGTGCTCGCGCTCACCTCTGGCTGCGGATCTCCCGAGGCGCCTCAGGCGGTCACCGTCACGCCCGTCAACGCCATGCCGGGCGGCGCCGAGGAAATCGGCACCGCACCGGCTGCAGGCAACGCGGACTGCGACAGGGAGGCGAGCCTTCGCCCCGGTCCGCAGCCCGCGCCCGGCGCGATGCCACCGGGCTCGACGATGGCCAACATCCTTGCGCGCGGCCGTCTCATCGTCGGCGTCGACCAATCCACCAACCTGTTCGGCTCCCGCAACCCGGCCACCGGTCAGCTCGAGGGTTTCGACGTCGACCTGGCTCGCGAACTGGCCCGCAGCATCTTTGGCGACCCCAATCGGGTCGACCTGCGAGTGGTCACCGCGGCGCAACGGGAGACCGCGCTCCAGGAGGGTCAGGTCGACCTGGTCGTCCGCACGTACTCGATCACCTGCGACCGCAAGAAGAAGGTCGCCTTCTCCACGCCCTACTACATCGCCAAGCAGCGGATCCTCGCGACGAAGAACTCCGGGATCCGAACTGCCGCAGACCTTTCCGGCAAACGGGTGTGCGCGGTGAAGGGGACGACGTCCCTGACTGCATTGTTCGCCCTCGACCCGCGGCCCACGCTCTACGGCGTCGGGCAGTGGACCGACTGCCTGGTGATGGTGCAGCAGGGCCAGGTCGACGCGATCAGCACCGACGACGTCGTGCTCTCCGGATTGTTGGCGCAGGATCGAAGGAACCTGGAGCTGGTTGGCGCCAGCATCGGCGACGAACCCTATGGAGTGGGCGTCAAACTGGAGAACCAGGACCTGGTGCGCTTCGTCAACGGTGCCCTCGACCAGATGCGCGAGGACGGTACGTGGGAGCGGCTCTATCAGGCCAACCTGCAGCAGGTCGCGCCGTCACCCGGCCCGCCGACGGCGCGGTATCAGGATTGACGACGATGCTGACCACCGAGGAGATCGACCGCGAACTCCTGGCGCGCACCGACGAGGTGAACGCGGCCTCGGCGACGCTGCTCGAGCTCGACGACCACCCAGGGCTTCAGCACGTCCGACGCTATCCGCCGGCCGGCGAGACGGCCCGGCGCTGGGCCGAGGTGGGGACGTCCCTCGACGGGTTGTGGCAGGACGTGGGACGGATGACCTCGATTCTGGAGTCCGCCAAGGCGCTGCGGGCCCGACGGTCCAAGCTTGACGATGACGAGCGCCGCGAGTTGACCAGATGGCTGCGGGACCGCCCGTTGGAGGTCTCCCGCGAGCGGATCCCCTTGGCGCAGCGCGTGATCACCGGCCCCGGTGAAACCGTCGACTGCGTCGGACTCGCCGACATGGCGGCCCACCTGCGCGACGCGTACCCCGCGGTCGTGGAGTTCCTCGACGACGTCGACGGCGTCAACACGCTGATCGTCGACCGGCTGGCGCCGTTGCAGCAGCGCCTCGACGAGGCGGGTGCGACGTTCCCGAAGGAGGTCGCCGACCTGTTGGCGGTGTCGGCGACGGACCCGCTGTCGCTGAGCCCCCAGGACGTCGAGGCGCGCATCCGGGTGATCGCCGCCGAGGTCGAGCGCAGGTCATCCGAACTCGCCGAACTGGCTGCGCTGCGGTCCAATTGGGTCCACGCCCACGGCGAGACAGCGGCCCAAATCGACACGTTGCGAGAGGGGGTCGACCGGCTGGCGGAGGTTCGCGCGAAGGCCGAGCGCGACGTGATCTCGGGTCCGCTCCCGGTGCACGCCGACGTGGAGCCGGCCTTGCGCGCGGAGTTCGGTGCGATCACCTCACCGGACCCGGCCGCGCTGCGGTCGCTTCGAGGGCGAATCGCTGCGGCGTTACGCGTCGTCGCCGAGGAGGAGGAGCTGGCCCAGGGGTTGTTGGACCGCCGCATGGAACTGAAGGGGCGGCTCACGGCCTACCAGGCGAAGGCCGCCAGGCTCGACCTCGGTGAGGATCGAGACCTGTTGGCGTGCAGCCGAATTGCCTCCGGGTTGCTGCACAGGCAGCCGTGTGATCTGCGCGCGGTCACCAGGGCGGTCGCGGACTATCAGGAGCTGCTCGTCGAGAAGCAGGGGAGCCCGAGATGACCTGCGCCGAACCTGGCTGCACCGGCACCGTCGTCGACGGGTACTGCGACGTCTGCGGCACCGCCCCGCCCGCGCCGGGATCCACTCCCGCGCCGCCTCCCGTGCAGTCGAAGGCCACCGCGGCGAGTCGGCCCACCGCCAGGTCGAAGGGCACGGCGCGGACCGGATCGTCGCGGTCGTCGAGCACGCGGGGCCGCCTCGGCGCCGGCGTGGTGACCATCCCGAGGATTCCGAAGGGCGACCCGGCCGCAGCCATCCTGACCGACCCCAAGGTGCCAGAGGGCAGCCGGTTCTGCGGAAACACCGACTGCGGCAAGCCCGTCGGCCGCGGCGCCGACGGAAATCCTGGCCGAGTGGAAGGCTTCTGCACTCAGTGCGGCACCCGATACTCGTTCGTGCCCAAGCTGTCTCGCGGCGACGTCGTCGGCGGCCAGTACGAAGTGCAGGGTGCCATCGCACACGGTGGTCTCGGCTGGATCTACCTCGCCGTCGACCGCAACGTGCACAACCGCTGGGTCGTCCTCAAGGGTCTGATCAACTCCACCGACGCCGACGCGATGGCCGCTGCCGCCGCCGAGGTGCTCACGCTGTCCGAGGTCGAGCATCCGAACATCGTCCGGATCTACAACTTCGTCGAACACCTCGACGCGGGCGCCACGGCCCCCGTCGGCTACATCGTCATGGAGTACGTCGGCGGCACGTCGCTCAAGCAGATCCGCAAGGCCCGCAACGCCCCACTGCCGCCAGACCAGGCCGTCGCCTACCTCGTCGAGATCGCACCCGCCGTCGCCTACCTGCACGCCCAGGGCCTGGCCTACTGCGACTTCAAGCCGGACAACGTGATGCAAACCGACGAACAGCTCAAGTTGATCGACCTGGGTGCCGTCATCGCGATGGACGACGAGGAGAGCGCGATCTTCGGCACCGCCGGCTATCAGGCGCCGGAGATCGCCCGGACCGGCCCCACCGTCGCCAGCGACGTCTACACCGTCGGGCGCACCCTCGCCGTCCTCGTGATGGACGTGCCGCAGGAACACGGCCGCTTCGTCGACCAGTTGCCGGGGCCTGCCGTCGTGCCGGTACTGGCGAAGTACGAGTCGTTGTACCGCGCCATCCTTCGCGCGACCGACGTCGACCCGCTGCGCAGGTTCTCCTCGATGGAGGAGATGGCCGACCAGCTCACCGGCGTCCTGCACGAAATCGCCTCCACCGACACGGGAATTGCGCAACCGCGGCAGTCGAGCTACTTCAGTCCCCAGCGCGAGGTGTACGGCGCCGGTCGGGACGTGCCGGTGAAGCCGGCCAGGGTCATCGCCGCGTTGCCCGTCCCCGTCGTCGACCCGACCGATTCGGGTGCCGCGCTGCTGGCGACCACCAGCGGAACCCCACCCGCCCAACTCGAGTACG
The DNA here is from genome assembly GCF_002043095.1 of Mycobacterium sp. AT1. Taxonomy (GTDB): domain Bacteria; phylum Actinomycetota; class Actinomycetes; order Mycobacteriales; family Mycobacteriaceae; genus Mycobacterium. Next base: position 50,300 of record NZ_MVOC01000066.1, read on the forward strand.
CCCTTGACCTCGCCCGTGGCGGCACCAACCAGGGCAAGAGCACGTCGGTCGAGATTCCGTTACGCCTGGTGCGCGCGTCCTTGGAGCTGGGCGCCCCCGACAAGGCCCGGGCCCGCATCGCCGAGCTCGAGGCGATCGCCCCGGGGGATTGGCGACTGCCGTGGTACAGCGCGCAATGCGCTCTCCTCGAGAGCGAATTCGACAAGGCCGCAGCAGATTTCGACACCGTGCTGGCCACGCTGCCCGGCGAGCTCGCACCCAAGTTGGCGCTCGCCGCCACCGCCGAGCTGCGCGGCGCCCGCGAGGACGCCCAGCGGTACTACGAGATGGTGTGGCGGACCGACCACGGCTACGTCAGCGCCGCCTTCGGTCTGGCCAGGCAACGCGAGCTGGCCGGCGACCGTGTCGGCGCCGTCGCGGCCCTCGACCAGATCCCCGCTGCCTCATCGCATTTCACCGATGCCGGCGCTGCCGCGATCGAAATCATGCTCGAGGGACGCACCGCGCAGAATCTGGACGAGCAGACGTTGGTCGACGTCGACCGGCGGGCCAGCGCCCTGGCCATCGAATCGACCGCCAAGCGGGCGTTGCTGCGGCTGCGCGTGCTCGGCGCCGCACTCGGGTGGCTGGAGGCCGGGCAGTGCACCACGATCCCGCGGCTGCTCGGGGCGGACTTCACCGTGCCGGGGTTGCGAGCCGGGATGGAGCGCTGTTACCGCGACCTGGCCCGCGAGTCGTCGGGGATGTGGGAGCGCATCGAGTTGGTGGAGAAGGCCAACGCGATCAGACCGAGGACGCGGGTGTGACCGGGGCGCCGGCGACGTGCTCCGCGTGCGCGGCACCGGTCGGGGCGTCGGATCGGTTCTGTGAGGGCTGTGGTGGGCCACTGTTCGAGGTGCCGCGGCCGGTCTTCGACCGCGTGGCCGTCCCGCGACCAGTCCCGCTCGAGGGAGTGTGCGCCGACTGTGGCAACGACGCGTTCTCCGACGGTTACTGCACCGGATGCGGTCACGGCCGCGCCGCACCCGACCGCGACGAGGCGCAGCTGGGGGTGATGGCGCTCGTCACCGACCGCGGACTGCTCCACTCGCGCAACGAGGACGCCGCGGCGGCGGGAACGGTGGCCGGCGTTCCTGGCCGGTCGGAGGCGTTCGCCGTCGTGGTGTGCGACGGCGTCTCGACATCGGGTGAGCCGCAGGTGGCGTCGGCCGCCGCGTCCACGTCGGGCGTCGAGGGCATGCTCGCCGCGTTGGCCGACGCGGGCACGACCCACGCCGCGGTCTTGGCAGGTCTCGTCGCGGCGACCACGGCAGCCCGCGACGCCGTGACGGGCCTCGACCCGCAGAATGCGCCGTCGTGCACCTACACCGGTGCGGCCGTCGTGTCGAAAGATCAAGGGGCAGTGGAGATCACGGTGGGCAACGTGGGGGACAGTCGAGCCTACTGGCTGCCGGATCCACCCGAAGTTCCGCGGCAGTTGACGCTCGACGACTCGGTGGCCCAAGAACTCATGACGGCCGGTGCCACGCCCGATTCGGAGCTGGTGCAGCGGGGCGCGCACACCATCACCCGATGGCTGGGCGCCGACTCCGACGCGCAGCCGTGGTCGGATTCGAGCGTGCAGACCCTCACCGTCACGGGCCCAGGAACGCTGCTGCTGTGTTCGGACGGACTGTGGAACTACCTGCCCGACGCCGCCGACATCGCCCGATTCTGCTCGGGCGTCGACCCCGTAGCGGCAGCACGCGCACTGACCGACTTCGCCATTCAGGCCGGCGGCAACGACAACATCACCGTCGCAGTGATTCCGATCGGAGCAACGACATGAGTTCAGCTGGGCAAGAGGGTATCCCGGGCTTTTCCGTAGACGTCGACCACAACCCGTACCTGCCAGAGGGGTCCGGAACGGTCGACGCGATCGTCAGCATCACCGTGGGAAGCGACGCCGCGGTGGACGCCGCCCCCGCCGAACGCGTGGAGGCCATCATCGTCGACTGCTCGACGTCGATGCTCAAGCCCGCCGGGAAGTTCGACGGCGCGAAGCGGGCGACGCTCACCGCGATCGACGAGCTCAGCGACGGAACGTACTTCATCGTCGTCGCCGGAACCGCCGACGCGGCGGCGATCTACCCGCCGGACGGCACGCCGACGCGGGCGAGTGCGTCGACGAGGAAGGAGGCGGCGCGGGCGGTCGACGGCTTGCTCCCCTACGGCGGCACCGCGATGGGCACCTGGCTGGCGTACGTCCGTGACGTCGTCGGCCGGTATCCGGGCGCGCTGACCCACGCGATCCTGCTGACCGACGGCAAGGACGAACACGAGACTCCGGAGCAACTGCAACAGGAGATCGCGCTCAGCGTCGGAAAGTTCACGTGCGACTGCCGCGGAGTGGGAACCGCGTGGCGCGTCGACGAATTGCGCTCCATCTCTTCGGCATTGATGGGGACCGTCGACATCGTCGCCGATGCCGACGACCTCGCCGAGGACTTCGCGGCGATGATGCGCACGTCTATGGGCAAGTCGATCCCCGACCTGACCCTGCGGGTCTGGACGCCCGCGGGCGCCACCGTCGAGTTCGTCAAGCAGGTCGCCCCCACCGTGGAGGACCTGACCCACCGGCGGGTTGAGGTGAGTGGGCAGATCGGCGAGTACCCGCTGGGGTCCTGGGGAGCCGAGGATCGGGACTACCACGTCCAGGTCGCCGTCGAACCCGCCGCGGCAGGCAAGGAGAAGTTGGCCGCAAGAATGACCGTCGTCGCCGGCGACCAGGTTCTCGGGCAGGGTCTCGTCAACGCGCTGTGGACGGCCGAGGTCGCGTTGTCGGCGAGGATCAATCGTCGGGTGGCGCACTACACCGGCCAGGCGGAGTTGGCCGACGCCGTCCAGCAGGGTCTCGCGGCGCGTCGTGACGGAGACGTGGCGACGGCGACGGCCAAACTGCAACGCGCCATGGAGTTGGCCGTGGAATCGGGCAACGACGACAAGGTCGCCGAACTCGGCAAGGTCATCGACGTCGACGCGAGGACCGGGACGGCTCGGCTCAAACGCGAGGTGGCTGCGGCCGACGAGATGGCGCTGGATGCGCGGTCGACGAAGACCGCCCGCGTACGGAAGGAGAACCCCGCCTGATGGCGATCTGCGCCGAAGGACATACCTCGACCGCCCAGGACTACTGCGACGTGTGCGGGGCTCCCATCGGGCCGCCTGCCGCTCCGGCGCCCGCGGCCGGAGCGAAGAGCTGCCCCGCGTGTGGGGCGTCGGTCAGCGGACGCTTCTGCGAGACGTGCGGGCACGACTCCGCACTGCCCGCGCCGGCGACACCCGCGCAGGCATCGGTGACGTGGACCGCGGTGGTGCGGGCCGACCGGGAGTTCTACGACCGCGTGGTGGCCCGCGGCGGCCCGGACTCAGTCGACTTCCCCCAGTTCTTTCCCGAGCGCCGCATCGCCCTGCAGAACGACACCGCGTTGATCGGACGGCACAACCGCGATCAGGGTGTGACGCCGGAAATCGACCTCGGCCTGCAGCCCGCCGACCGCGGCGTGTCCACCCAGCACGCGGTGCTGCGGCTCCATGACACCGGTCCGACGATCACCGATCTTGGCTCCACCAACGGCACCAGCCTCAACGACAGCGAGGACCTGTTGGCCGAGGGTGTGGAGACTTCTCTCGCCGACGGCGACCGCATCCACGTCGGCGCCTGGACCACCATCACGATCACGGCGGACCCGGGTCAGTAACCTGGTGCACGTGTTGATCGAGGATCTGCCTGCCCGACCAATCCCGCAGGTCACCGCAGGGCTTGTCTTGCGGCTTCGATAGTGGAGCTCAACGACCGCGTCTATCGGCTGCTGGGGCCGCTGATCCGCGTGGTGTCACTGCGTGCGATCGTCGCCGTCTCGGCCCTGTCGGTGATCATCCTGGTCATCGTGCTCGGCACCTGGGTGTGGGTGGGCGTGACCGACGACCAGTACAGCCAGCTCGACCGTCGACTCGACTCGGTGAGCAGCCTCGGTGACGTGAGCAATCTGCTGAGCAACACGCCCAACACCGACAGCCGTCAGCCAAAGCCCGACGGCAACGTGGTCCGCACCGCCCGCATCGGCGGCATCACCGTCTCGGTGCCGAACGACGTCGTCCTGCCCGAACTTCCCGACGGTTACGCCACCACCGAGATCGACGGCATGCAGTACCGGGTGCGCACGTTCACGGCCGGTCCTGGCTCGATCGCGTTGGGTGCGCCACTTGCCGAAACCCAGCACCGGATCGACGAACTGCACTTGCGCGTCCTGCTGATCTGCAGTGGCGTGATCGCCGGAACCGTGTTGGTCGGCTGGGTGATCTCGCTGCTGATGATCGTGCCGTTCCGGTTGTTGGCGCAGCAGGCCCGCGCCATCAACGCTCAATCGATGCCCGACGAAGTCCAAGTGCGCGGGGTGCGCGAGGCCGTCGAGATCGCCGAGGCGGTGGAGGGCATGCTCGCCCGCATCGGCACCGAGCAGCAGCGGACGAAGGCCGCGCTGGAGTCCGCGCGTGACTTCGCTGCCGTCGCGTCCCACGAGCTGCGGACACCTTTGACGGCGATGCGCACCAACTTGGAGGTGCTGTCCACCTTGGACCTTGCCGCCGAACAGCGCGACGAAGTCATCAACGACGTGGTGCGCACGCAGGGCAGGATCGAGGCGACGCTGACGGCTCTGGAGCGCCTGGCCCAGGGTGAGCTCACCACGGCCGCCGACTTCGTCTCCTTCGACGTCACCGAGATGCTCGACCGCGCCGCCCACGACGCTCAGCGCGTCTACCCCGACCTTCGCGTCACCCTCGCGCCGTCGCCGTCCAAGTTGATCGTGGGACTGCCCGCCGGGCTACGCCTGGTGATCGACAACGCGATCGCCAACGCCGTCAAACACGGTGACGCCACCGAGATTCGGCTCAGCGTGGTGAGCTCGGTCGCCGGAGTCGAGATTGCCGTCGACGACAACGGCGCCGGTGTTCCCGAGGACGAGCGCGCCGCGGTGTTCGAACGCTTCGCCCGTGGGACCACCGCGTCGCGGTCGGGCTCGGGACTGGGTCTGGCGCTCGTCGCCCAGCAGGCCGAATTGCACGGTGGCTCAGCCGAACTCGACGTGAGCCCGCTCGGCGGTGCCCGGCTGCTGTTGCGGTTGCCGAGCCAGGAGTCGAAGTGGGACGGCGTACTTCCGGCCTAGCCGAGCAGAAGTGGCCTAAGGCCCTGTCATGAAATGCCTTTTGGCTCGCGCGCAGCGACGACCACAATCGATAGTCTTCTCTCCATGGCCTGCTCTCCATGGTCTGTGTGATCGGAAGCGATCGCGAAACCGACCTAGCGAGGAGGTGCGCGACGGATGCCTTGATTGCAGTGGTCGGAGCCTTGTTGGTGGCCGTGGTGGTGCACGACGTGTTTCACACGCTGTTTCACCCAGTCGGCCGCGGCAGCGTCTCGCCCCACGTCATGAAGCTCGTCTGGTGGCTGTTGCGACTGTTTCGACATGATCGTCGGATCGCTTCGCTGACAGGCCCTCTCGGCATTGCCCTGGTCGTCGTCACCTGGGGTGCCATGGCAGTGCTCGGTTGGGCGATGCTGTACTTTCCGCAGATGGCGGGCGGCTTCGCCTACGGCACCGAACTGAACCCCGCCGATCGTCATTCCGCCTTGGATGCGCTGTACGTCTCACTGGTGACCATTGGGACCCTCGGGATGGGCGATATCGTGCCTACCTCGCCGTTCCTTCGCGTGATGGTCCCGATGGAGGCGCTGTTCGGATTCATGCTCCTGACCGCAGCCGTGTCATGGGTGCTCCAGATCGATCCGGCCCTGCACCGCAGACGCGTTCTGGCGCTGCAGCTCTCGACGTTGCGAGAGGCTCGCAGAGCAAATCCCGACCTCGACGTCGACGGCATCCCCACCGGTGTCCTCACTGGGTTGGCCGCCGCCATCGTCGAGGCGCGAAACGACTTCACTCAGTACGGAGCGACCTACTACTTCCGCGACGTCGAGGCCGACGCCTCGTTGGCCGCCTCACTCGAGTACGCGGCGCGGCTCGCCGACGATGGCGCTGGCAGCACCCGTCCTCAGACCCGCCTCGCCGCTGCTCTCATCGCGGCCGCCGTGGAAAGCCTTGCCGTTCTGCTCAATCAGAACTTTCTCAAACTCGACGGGAACGTCGACGCAGTCATCCAGGCCTACGCCACGGATCACCGCCACGGCGGGCAGCGACGCGCGCCTACGGCCTAGTCGTCCGCCATCCTCGGTAGCACCAGGTGTTCGTCGAGATCGTCGCGAGCACCCTTGGCGAAATCGGACCAGAGCCGGCGCATCCGTGGTCCCAGCTCGGCGAGCGCCTGCCGGGGATCCGCGCCGAGCATGGGTGCGCGGGACCAGGCGTCGAATGTGCCCATCAGAAAGGGAAGTTCGATGCAGTGGCACGCTCCGAGGGGGCTGGCCTTCGGTTGCCAATCGAACACGTAGGTCGTGGCGTGACCACCGTCGAGCCGGTGCTGCTTGGCGAATGCCGCAGCCGGACCGGTGAAGTTACGGTCGGTGGCGATGCCTCCGAGTACTCGCAGCGCAGTCGAGCCGACCAGTGGCACGCCGAGGAGGGGCTTCAACCGCGGGTTGAACATCGTGAAGGGTCGGGCGTCGTCGGCGGTCGTGCCGATCATCACGGGGATTCGCTTGGCCACCTCGCGGCGCCGGGCGTCCACCTCGTCTTCGGGGGGCAAGGGGTAATGCCCCGTCTGTGGACCGAACGGCATTTGCGCACGGGTCCCGAAGGCGGCAGCCGCCGCGGCGACGGTGGTCTGGGCGACCAGCAGGTCCTGGGTGCTCAGTGCATGCGGTCGGGGCCCGAGTGCGCCGCGCGCGGCATCGCCCATGGCTCGGCTCATCGCCGCCCGCCCGCGCTGAACGCCCAGCGGTGCGCTCTGCAGGATGGCCCGACGGAACAGGTCCTCGACGCCGTCGGCGACCATCAGCCAGGAGACCGAGTCGGCGCCGGCGGACTGCCCGAAGATCGTGACGTCGTCCGGATCGCCACCGAAACCACCGATGTTCGTCTTGACCCATCGCAGCGCGGCGATCTGGTCGAGCAGGCCGAGGTTCGCCGGTGCGACGCCGTCGACCGAGAGGTATCCGAAGATGCCGAGCCGGTAGTTCACCGTGACGGTGACGACGTCGCCCTCGTCGACCATGGCCGTCATGTCGTGGAAGGGCGCTTGGCCGTTGCCGGTGACGTAGGCGCCGCCGTGGAAGAACACCATTACCGGCTTGGCGGTGCCGTCGGGCAGCGGAGCGACGACGTCCAGCACCAGGCAGTCCTCGTCCTGTGCCAGCACGGTCGCCGGTGGTCCGACGACGAATTCGAGGCGCGACGGCAGCTGCGGGCAGGCCGGTCCTGCCGTGGTGGCGTCGACGACCTCGTCGGATACGGGCGTCGGCACGCACGGCTCGAAGCGGTCCGCCGTGGCGTAGCGCAGCCCGCGGGCACGAATCGTCCTGTTGTCGCGGACAACCCGAAAACGTCCGCACGGGAGTGCCACTACCTGGTGGTCCACTGAGTCGTCCATAGCCGTGCTGAGCGTACGGGGCATCTCGCCACCCGCAGTGCCCACCGGTCGTACGATCACTACCAATGGACGGCGGGGGAACGACCAGTGGGCACACCGTCCTGGCGCAAGCCGACGGTGCCATGTATCGATCGCTGCGTCAGCAGTCGGTGACCAGAGCCGAGCGCTACGCCCTCGGCAAGAGCCTTCGAAAGTCCGTGCCGCGCAGTTCGTTGGCCGACTGGTCGGTGCCGCCAAGCAGACCAGACCCCGTCGACCTGATCAACGCCAGCCACCGCGGCAGGGTCGACCGCCTGATTCCGGTACGGGTGGGCCGCATGGTCGAGTCGCCCTACGGCTTCCTGCGCGGCACGGCGGTGGTGATGGCGGAGGACGTCGCGCGGCTGCCGTCGACCGGCATCATGCCCGTCGTCTGTGGCGACTCTCACCTCGGCAACTTCGGCTTCTATGCCTCCCCGGAGCGGGACTTGGTGATCGACCTCAACGACTTCGACGAAGCCCACCCCGGCGGGTGGGAGTGGGATCTGCGTCGGTTGGTGGCCAGCATCTGGGTCGCCGGTCGGCACAACGGCACCTCCGAGGAGCACTGCGGTGCCTCCGTCCGATCCTGCGTGGCGTCCTATCGCCAGGAATTGCGCCGGCTCGCCGACCTGCCCCTGTTCACGCGGTCCTTCGAGCGGCTCGACGTCGACCGGCTCGCGGCGCAGACGGCGGGACCACTGCAGGCGCAGGTGGCCCGGGCGGCCGAGCGGGCGCGCCACCGCACCGGGGACCGCGCCCTGCCGCGCTTCACCCACCAGGTCGAAGGCAAGCGCCGGATCGTTGAGGAACCGCCCCTCATCACGCGGCCAGAACCACTGGAGGCCGAAATGCTGGCCGAGGCGCTCGACCGGTACCTGGAGACGCTGCCGTCGTATTGGAGGCGCGTCCTGGGTGGATACACGCTGGTCGACGTCGCGCACAAGGTCGTCGGGGTGGGCAGCGTGGGGCTGCGCGCCTACGTGGCCCTTCTGGAGGGTTCCTCGGCCGAGGACGTGGTCTTCCTACAGCTCAAGCAGGCTCGCCGGTCGGTTCTCGCGCGGTACGTGCACGGCGACTCCGCCTGGCACGCGCATCAGGGCCAGCGAGTCGTGGAGTACCAACAGTCGCTGCAGACGGTCAGCGACCCGTTGCTGGGCTGGACGACGATGGACGGACTGCAGTACTACGTCAGGCAGTTCAGGAACATGAAGGGAAGGATCCCGCTGGACTCGATGGACGCGTCCGCCCTCACCGACTACGCGGGAGTGGTTGGCCAACTGCTGGCCAAGGGACACGCGCGGACCAGCGGTGCATCGATGATTGCCGGGTACATGGGAAAGTCCAGCCGGGTGGACGAGGCGCTGTGCACGTTCGCGAGGCACTACGCGGATCAGACCGAAGCGGACCACGCCACGCTGGTCGCCGCGGTCGACCGGGGACTGCTCCCCGTCGAGCGCGGCGTCTAGCGAAGGTAGCTCAGGCGCAGTCGGCGCAGATCATGTTGTCGCCGACCTGGCGGGCAAGGCGGTGACTGTGCTGAACCAGGAAGCAACTGGAGCAGGTGAACTCGTCGCGCTGCTTGGGCACGACCCGAACGGTGAACTCCTCACCCGAGAGATCGGCGCCAGGAAGTTCGAAGTCCTCTAGTTCTTCGCCGTCGTCGACGTCGAGCACGGCGGTCGCGGCGTCATTGCGACGTCCGGCCAGCTGCTCGAGCGATTCGTCTGCGACGTCATCGGTTTCCTTCTGGCGGGGTGCGTCGTAATCAGTGGCCATTTTTGTCCTTTCGAGTCCAGTGCCGGCGTCACGACAACGTGGACGGTGCGCAGCTTGTTCCCGTCTCCCGACGGGATCAAACGCACACCTTCGATTTCACCTCGACGCACATGCACACATCAGCTGATTCTCGGTGCGGGCTCAGGCAGGCGCCCTGCTCGTCGAGTTCAGTTCGAGGACACAGTACGGTCCGATCGAACGGATCGTTGCACGCCGCGGCGAAACGGACGGTGGTGTCTGTCCGGCTGACGTCTCCACCCGTGCCGACCTCACGTTCCCGCGGTCGCGAACGTCTTCCCTCTGAGACCGATCACCAAGGAGGGGACCATGCCAACCGCAGATCAGAGCCCGTCACCATGGGACGCGTGACGGGCAAGAGGGCCTTCGAGGCGATCGTGGTCGAACACGGGCCGACGGTGCTTCGCGTGTGTCGCGCGGTCGTGGGATTCGCCGACGCCGACGACGCGTGGTCGGAGACGTTCCTTTCGGCGCTGAAGGCCTACCCCGACCTGCCAGTCGACGCCAACGTGGAGGCCTGGCTGGTGACGATCGCCCACCGCAAGGCCGTCGACGCCGTCCGTTCCAGGGCGCGCCGCGCCATCCCGACCGACCAACTGCCCGACCAGGCCCGCCCGCCGGAGCCAGATCGCGACGACGACCTCGCCGCCGCCCTGGCCCGCCTACCCGACAAGCAGCGACACGCCGTGGCCTATCACCACCTGGCGGGCCTGCCCTACGCGGAGGTGGCCGCCATTCTCGGCGGCAGCACCGATGCCGCCCGACGAGCCGCCGCCGACGGCATCGCCGCGCTCAGACGAACGTATCCACTGAGGGAGCATCACGATGACTGACATGTCTGCCCTGCACGCTCGACTCGCCGCCGCTGCGGAACGCGACGGGGTGCTCGACGTCGCCTACCGAATCGTCGACGGCCCCGTCGGAGCGCTGCTGGTCGCGGCGACCGAACTCGGTCTCGTCCGGGTCGCCTTCGCCGTCGAGGACCACGACGCCGTGCTCCAGGGCCTTGCCGACCGGGTGAGTCCGCGCATCCTGCGCACGCCCCGTCGGCTCGACGCCGTCGCACGGCAGCTCGACGAATACTTCGCCGGTGTCAGGACGAACTTCGACGTGCCGTTGGACTGGCGCTTGTCGGCGGGGTTCCGCAGCACCGTCCTGCACCACCTTCCGGAGATCGCGTACGGACACACCGCCAGCTATGCCGCCGTGGCCCAGCTGGCGGGCAACCCCAAGGCGGTCCGCGCGGTGGGCAGTGCGTGTGCGACGAATCCGTTGCCCGTCGTCGTGCCGTGTCACCGCGTCGTGCGCAGCGACGGTGCCATGGGCGGCTACCTCGGGGGAACCGACGCCAAGCGCACCCTGCTCGCCTTGGAGGGCGCAGCCTGACTAGCTTGGGGCCGCGGACATCTCGAGCAGGGTCGCGGTGGTGAGGGTGTGGCCGCGCTCCAGCCGGCTGGCCAACGCGATGAACAGGCTCGCCGTGGTGACGGCGTCGCCAAGTGCGTGATGAGGTGAATGGACGGGAAGCCCGAGGGCGGTGGTGGCGTACTCCAACGAAATCGACTGTCCGCGTTCGAGTTCGACGTCCAGGACGTGCTGGGCCAGCACCGCGGTGTCGACGATCGAGCTGGTGAACGGCAGGTAGGAATGCCGGAATGCCTTGCGCAGGAATGAGCGCTCCACCCAGGCGCAGTGCGCCACCACCGGATGGTCGCCGATCAGTTCGTCGAGGGTGGCCACGCAGTCGTGCAGGGGAGGCGCGCCCTCGAGGTCCTGAGTCCGAATTCCGTGGAACTTCACCGACGTCCCCGGCACGTCGTGCGGCACGTTCACCAGTCCGTACACCGACTCCGACGTCCTGACCCGGCCGCCCCGGACGGGCACCGCTCCGTAGGAGACGATGTGGTCGTGGCGGGGATCCAGGCCGGTCGTCTCCAGGTCGATCACGACGAACGTGTCCGTGCGCCAGTCGACGTCGGCGGGCATCGAACGTCGCGGGCGGCGCGCGCGGAACCGACGGGTCCAGTCGATCACCGTGGCGTCACAGCCCCTCGTACCCAAACCACTTGCGGCTCAGCCGGTCCTGGATGCCGTTGATCGTCCGGAACGCGGCGCGGAGGTGGCGTCGCTCCAGGGGGTCGAGCGTCGCGGGGTCGATGGCGGACGCCACCGGCCGGCCCGCCTTGATCGCGGCGACCTGACTGTCGAACACCAGGTGGTAGAAGAGGCTGAACGCACCCGACAGCGCGTCGGCCTCGTCGGCGGTCAGGAGTCCACTGCGATGGGCCCGCTCCAGCCGTTGCGGCGTGGAACCCGTTGGGTCACCGGTGCGTTGGGACAGCGCACGGGCAAGCGACGCCACCGGTCGCAGGCCGGCCTTCTTCAGATTCAGGTGGTTCTTCTGCTCGCCGAAGTGCTCGACGACGAACCCCCTGACGAATCCGCTTGGTGGGCGGTCGCGCATGGAGAACCGACTCAACGACCGAGTGAAGGCGTCCCGGCCGACGCCGCCCACCAGTGCCGTGCGCAGCGGCCGGATGAGCACCGGCCGGGTGATGGGGCGGGCGTCGAGGACCGTCGAGGCCATCAACAGGTAGTCGACGTTGTCGGGGTTGGCGCGCCACAGGTCGGCGATCTCACGCCACTGCCGCTGCGACCTGTTGAACAGCGGCGTCGACGCATTCAGGCCCTGCGGGCACGGCGCGAGACCGCACCGGCCGAGCGCGTCGACAAGCGGCACGGTGGCGGCGGCGACCTCCTCGCGCGTCGGCACGGGGTCGCCGGCCTCGCGGACCGCCCACGCCAGCGCGGTGTCGACGTCGGAGTTGGGCAACGGCTCGCGTCGACCCAACGAGCCCATGAGCATCCACGAGCAGTCCAGGTCCGCCAAAGGCGATGTGGTGGTGTGCAATTCGACTACCTTGCGGAAGATCGACTCGATCATCGCCGACAGCAAGGCGCCGAGGTGTTCGACGGGCAGGCCGGCATCCCACAGTTCGACCGTCGTCGGCGTCAGCAGTCGGCACGCGTCGACGAGGTCGTCCATCGTGGTCGCCGCCGCAACGGCGGAGCGGATCACCAACGGGTTGCGCACTTCAGCGGCCGCCATGTCGACCACCCGGACGACGCCGATTGCGGTGCCGACGGCGTCGACGACGACGAGGTGGTGGATGTCGTGCTCGACCATGAACAGATACGCGGTGCTCACCGTCCGGTCGACGCTCATGGCGATCGCCGGAAGACTCGCGATGGCCGAGATGGGGGCGTCCACGCCGACCTCACCGGTGGCGACCCGGCGGCGGAAGTCGTCGTCGGTGACGATGCCGATCTGTCCGCCCCGCCGGAACAGCGCACACGACCGGCCCGCGGCGGTCATCAGTTCGGCGACGGTGCGGATGGTGTCGTCGGCGTCGCACCACGTGATCGGATGGGCGACGTCGCCGATGGGGCGCTCCAACCGGGCGAACGACTCACCGGAGCTGAACAGCCGCTCCCTGGCTACCAGCCCGCCGTAGTGCGCGAACCGCAGACGGTCGGGGTGGGCGAGCAGCGTTCGGGGGTCGGGGAGTCGGTAGCAGAGGGTGTCCTCGACGGCACGGACCTGCAGTGGTGGCGGAAGGCCCGAGAGCACCGAGATGTGGCCGAAGGTCTCACCGGCGCCGAGCACGTCGGTGCTGCGGCCGCGGTCGACGATCTCGACGGCGCCGACCCTGATGACGTACAGGCAATCAAGGGGCGCCGCGTCGGCTTCGACGATCACGGTGCCCGCGGTGAAGTACTCGACGTCGACGGCACTGGCGAGCCGGTGCAGATCGTCGTCGTCGAGGCGGTCATACGGTGACTGCTCTCCGAGGAACTCGAGGAACTCCTTCACCGGGCGATCGTTGCACGGTTGGTCGGCCGTGGCGCCGCAGTCAGCTGTGCCGCCTAGATTGGTGGAGCCCAAGTTTCAAGATTCGACCAACGGCTATACGGCGGCAGGCGGGCCACGGTTGTGCGTCACGGGTCCAGGCAGACAACGAGTGGTGAGGATGTAGATGACGGACACAGCAAGTGAGGATCCGACGCGCGAGCCAACCGAGATCACGTACGACGAACACTTGCACCCTGCGCGGCCACGCACGCTGCGCTTCCGGCCGCGCGTCAAGGCCCCCTTCGCGCGGCATTCTGTTGCGCGGGACGGGGAGGCGACGGCGGACAACCCGGCCTACGTGAAGTGGTTGCTGTCCGAGTCGATGCTGTCCGACGCCAACGAGATCAGCCAGCAATTCAGTGGCCAGGGCTCGATGTGGCAGAACCCCTTCGCCAACCCCAACCCGCGTAGCGCCGTCACCGCGGCGTCGGTGTGGTTCACCGCGTATCCGCTGTCGCTGATAACCCGGCCCGACGAGTCGTTCTTGACGGCGATGGCCGACGAGGAGATGTGGAAGGCGTTCGCCGAGATCGGCATCGACGGCGTGCACACGGGCCCGGTGAAGCGCGCGGGCGGCATCTCGGGGTGGGAGTACACCCCCAGCGTCGACGGCCACTTCGACCGCATCAGCACCCAGATCGATCCCGCGTTCGGGACCGAGGACGAGTTCCGGAAGATGTGCGCGACCGCCAACTGGTACGGCGGCACCATCATCGACGACGTCGTGCCCGGTCACACCGGCAAGGGTGCCGACTTCCGGCTGGCCGAGATGCACTATGCCGACTATCCGGGGATCTACCACATGGTGGAGATCGACCCGAGGGACTGGCACGAGCTGCCCGAAGCCCCCGAGGGTGCCGATTCGGTGAACATCGACGCCGCGACGGAGGAATGGCTCGACAAGGCCGGGTACATTATTGGCCGCCTGCAACGGGTGATCTTCTTCGCCGAGGGCGTCAAGGAGACGAACTGGAGCGTCACGCGCCCCGTCGTCGGCGTCGACGGGGTCGAACGTCGCTGGGTGTACCTGCACTACTTCAAGGACGGGCAGCCGTCGATCAACTGGCTCGACCCGACGTTCGCGGGCATGCGGATGGTGATGGGCGACGCCCTGCACTCGCTGACCGACCTTGGCACGGGTGCGCTGCGACTGGACGCCAACGGGTTCCTCGGAGTGGAGAAGAGCGCCGCCGAGGGCAGCCCGGCCTGGTCGGAGGGGCACCCGCTGTCGGAGGCGGCCAACCACCTGATCGCCAGCATGGTGCGCAAGGTGGGTGGGTTCACCTTCCAGGAGCTGAACCTGACGATCGACGACATCCGCGAGGTCGGCGAGGCCGGGGCCGACCTGTCCTACGACTTCATCAACCGCCCCGCCTACCATCACGCCCTGGCGACAGGTGACACCGAGTTCCTGCGGTTGACGCTGCGGACGTCGATCGAACTCGGCGTCGACCCGGCGTCGTTGATCCACGCGCTGCAGAACCACGACGAGCTGACCTACGAGCTGGTCCACTGGTCCACCGGGCACCGCGACGACGTCTACACCTACAAGGGCGAAGAGGTCACCGGCGAGGAGCTCGGCGAATCGGTCCGCCAAGACCTCCTCACCGCGCTCACCGGCGAGAAGGCCCCGTACAACCGGGTCTTCACCACCAACGGCATCGCCTCGACGACCGCGACCGTCGTCGCCGCGGCGTTGGGTGTCACCGATCTCGACGACATCGTCGACGTCGACCCGATCCGACGCGCCCATCTGCTGCTTGCCATGTTCAACGCCCTGCAGCCGGGAGTGTTCGCGCTGTCCGGGTGGGACATGTGCGGCATGTTGACGTTGCCGTCGAACGAGGTCGCCGAGTTGATGCGCGGCGGCGACACCCGGTGGATCCACCGGGCCGGGCACGACCTGATGGGTGTCAACGAGCGGGCGACCCGGTCGATGGCGGGGATGCCTCGCGGCCGAAGCCTGTACGGGTCGATCCCCGAACAGCTTGCCGACGAAACGAGCTTCCTACGCCAGCTGCAAGCGATTCTGCGGGTGCGTTCGCACTACGGCATCGCGACCAGCGTGCAGGTCGACATCCCCGAGGTGTCGCAAAAGGGGATGCTGGTGCTCGTCCACCAGCTCGAGGACCCCAGCCAGCATCAGCTGACGATCCTCAACTTCGCCAACGAGGACATCGCGGGCACCGTGCGGTCCGAACACCTTCCGCCCGGCAGCCACGTCATGGACATGTTCACCGGCAAGACCGTGGGAACGGTCGACGACCTGCACAGCTTCGCGCTCGAAATGCCGCGTCACCACGGCATGTCTTTGCTGGTCGAGGCGGCGGTGGTGGAGGACTCGGAGTAGGGACTACCGTCGGGCCGACGACGTCAGCGGCCCGCCACCCGGCGCCTCGAGAAGGCAGATGACGGTGCTCGGGGTCGGGTTCGACGACGTGCGGTTCTGGTTGGAGTCGATCAGATAGGTCGTCGCGTAGGTGCCCTCGTCCACGGTGTGGCCGGTGTAGTCGGCGAGGCCTTGACCGCAGGTGCGGTCGACGACGCCGGCGATGGCAGTGTTGACGGCCATCGGCGCCCGCAGGTAGACCTCCGCCCGATGCGGCGAGGTGCAGTCGACGACGGTCACGGTGACGATGGTGGGGTCGACCGGCGGCGGGTCGGCAAGGCAGTCGCCGATCCCGAGGTCGTACCAGTTCGCGGTGCGCGCGGCAGGCGGAGCGGGCTCGGTCGTGGTGGTGGTTGTCGTCGCTTCGGTTGACGGCGACGCGGCGGGTGGTTCGGCGTACGGGGCGCACCCCGCGACCAGCGCGATGACCAGGACGCAGCCACACCGGACGATCACCTCGACCACCTCGCGGCGAGACTCGGGGCGTCGACGTGGACACCGCAGGCGGCGGCGAACTGCCGAGCGGTGAGGCCGTCCGCCGAGTTCATGTCGCAGGTGCCGAAGGGTGGCGCACCGTCGGGCAACGTGGTCCCGTTCCCGTGTCCCTCGCCGTTCGTGTACTGGTGGGCGACCTTCCCGGGGTAGTCGGGGTTCGTTCCGTACGCGGCCACCACCAAGCGAATTCCCTCGGGCTGCACTGGCCACAGCAGGTTCAGGTCGGCGACGTTGCCGTATCCGATGACCCGTCGTGGGTCGCCCAACCAGTCGGCGACGGCCCAATACGCCCGGTTGACGCCGTCGGATTGGTCGCCGGTGAGCTGCCCGCCCCAGCTCTCCACGTCGACCATCACGGCCATCCGCGGATGCGGCTCGCCCACCAAGTCCTTGAGCACGGCGACGGTGCGGCGCCAATTGGGGCGCCAGACGAAGTAGACGATGAAGAACTCGAGTTCGCCTGCATCACAACGCCTTCGGCACCACGGGTAGTTGACGTGCCAGTTGCGGTCGCGATGGTCGCCGTCGTTGGAACGGATGCACAGGACCCGGTGCGGATAGCTGTCGTCCACCGGCACCTGCCATTCGGAGACGTCGGCGTAGACAGACATCCCTCCACCATCGCATCCCTGCCGTAGGCTGCCGCGGTGGACACGGGCACCAGGTGGGCGATCGCCGCGGCGTTCGTGTGGCTGGGCATGGTGTTGGCGATCTCGTTCGTCGAGGCGCCGCTCAAGTTCCGAGCACCCGGCGTCACCCTGCGCATCGGCCTTGGCATCGGCCGGTTGGTGTTCCGCGCGCTGAACGTCTTCGAGTACGTCTTCGCCGTCGTGATCGCGGCTGCGCTCTTCAGCCACGAGACCTCGACGTCGCTCAACATTGCGCTGTGCGTCGCGGTGGGCGCGTTGCTCACCCAGACGATCGTGGTGCGGCCGCTGCTGTCGCGTCACAGCACGGCCGTGCTGGAAGGGGACGAGGGGCGACGGTCGAAGGCCCACCTCGCCTACGTGGCGCTCGAACTCGTCAAGGTGATCGGCCTGGTCTGGACCGGCGTCGTGCTGGTTGACGGATGAGTTGTATTGTGGCGCTGTGCTTTCTGGCAGGTGGGTAAGGTCGTGAACCGTCCGGACTCACATTCCGAGCTGCCGTCGGATCCCGACGCGGCGGCGCGATCGAGCAGACCCCTGCACCTGCGGCCGTCGTCGGTGGCGTGGGTGTTCGCCGGCGGCGTGGTCGGCACCGCGCTGCGGTACTACGGCGAAGTGCTGTTGCCGCACGACGGCGCGGCGTGGCCGTGGGCGACCTTCCTGATCAACCTCGCCGGGGCGTTCGTCTTGGGCGCCCTACTGGAAGCGCTGGCCCGGCTGGGCGACGACTCGGGCTGGCGGCTGCGAGCCCGACTCTGCGCAGGCACCGGCGGCTGCGGTGCCTTCACCACCTACAGCACCTTCGCGTTGGAGGCGGTGCTGCTGACGCGGCACGGGCACCTCGGCACGGCGATCGCCTACGGCGTGGTCAGCGTCGTCGGTGGGCTCGTCACCGCCTGGCTCGGCATCGTGGCCGCCGCGGCCGTCCACCGTCGGAGGGTCCGGTCGTGATCGTCGCGCTCACCCTCCTCGCCGGCGCCACCGGAGCCGTGACGCGGTTCCTGCTCGACTCGTCGGTCAAGCACCGATGGAAGACGGCCTTCCCGTGGGCGACGGTGTTCATCAACGTCACCGGGTCGCTCCTGCTGGGAGTGCTGGCGGGCCTGGTGCTGTTCGCGGGGCAGCCGGCCGTGTGGCAGACCGTGATTGGCACCGGATTCTGCGGCGGTTACACGACTTTCAGCACCGCGAGCTTCGAAACGGTCCGGCTGGTGCAACAGAAGCGGCCCGGCTTGGCCCTGGTCAACGCGCTGGGTTCGTTGGTGTTGTCGGTTGCCGGGTGTGCCGCGGGCGTCGCGGCGGTGTGGGCGATGTAGGCGAATTCTTGGTGACGCGGACGTGCGCGGCCCGCTGAAGGGGCAGAATCACATTCATGGCTGCCAACCCCCGTGCCGGACAACCGGCGCTTCCCGAAGACCTGATCGACGTGGCCCAGGTGGTCACCGCCTATTACTCGGTGGTGCCCGACCCCGAGGACGTCAACCAGCAGGTGACGTTCGGGACGTCGGGGCATCGCGGGTCGAGCCTCGACGCCGCGTTCAACGAAGCGCACATCCTCGCCACGACGCAGGCCATCGTCGAGTACCGCGCCGCGCAGGGCACCACCGGACCGCTGTTCATCGGCCGTGACACGCACGCACTGTCCGAGCCGGCCTGGGTGTCCGCGCTTGAGGTACTGGCCGCCAACGACGTCGTGGCGATGATCGACGGAGCCGACCGGTTCACGCCGACCCCCGCCGTCAGCCACGCGATCCTGCAGTTCAACCGGGGCCGGGACAGCGATTTGGCCGACGGCATCGTCGTCACCCCGTCGCACAACCCGCCGCGTGACGGCGGCTTCAAGTACAACCCGCCCAACGGCGGTCCCGCCGACACCGACGCGACCGGGGTAATCGCCAAGCGCGCCAACGAGATTCTGCGCGGCGGCCTCGCCGACGTGAAGCGGGTTCCACTCGCACGGGCACTGCAGATCGCCGAGCGTCATGACTACATGAACGCCTACGTCGACGACCTTCCCAACGTCGTGGACATCCACGCCATCCGCGCCCAGGAGATCCGGATCGGCGCCGACCCACTCGGCGGCGCGAGCGTCGACTACTGGGGCGTCATCGCCGAACGACACAAGCTCAACCTGGTCGTCGTCAACCCGCTCGTCGACGCCACCTGGCGCTTCATGACGCTCGACACCGACGGCAAGATCCGGATGGACTGCAGCTCGCCGAATGCGATGGCGTCGCTGATCGGCAAGATCGGCGACTACCAGATCGCCACCGGGAACGACGCCGACTCCGACCGGCACGGCATCGTCACCCCCGACGGCGGCTTGATGAACCCGAACCACTACCTCGCCGTCGCGATCGACTACCTGTACTCGCACCGGCCGAACTGGCCCGGGTCCACCGCCGTCGGCAAGACCGCGGTGAGCAGTTCGATCATCGACCGGGTGGTCGACGGTCTCGGGCGCAAACTGGTCGAGGTGCCCGTCGGGTTCAAGTGGTTCGTCGACGGGTTGATCGGCGGCACAATCGGATTCGGTGGGGAGGAGAGCGCGGGAGCGTCGTTCCTCCGCAACGACGGGACGGTGTGGACCACCGACAAGGACGGCATCATCCTGGCGCTGCTTGCCTCGGAGATCCTCGCCGTGACCGGGTCGACCCCCTCGCAGCGCTACGCCGAGATCGCGGAGAAGTACGGGGCGCCGACCTACGCCCGCATCGACGCACCTGCCAACCGGGAGCAGAAGGCGCGGCTGGCCAAGCTGTCGCCGGAGCAGGTGAGCGCGACGGAACTGGCCGGCGAGACGATCACCGCGAAGCTGACCACCGCACCGGGCAACGGAGCGCCGCTGGGCGGGCTCAAGGTGACCACCGAGAACGCGTGGTTCGCGGCGCGTCCCTCCGGCACGGAGGACGTCTACAAGATCTACGCCGAGTCGTTCAAGGGTCCGGAGCATCTGGCCGAGGTGCAGGAGGCGGCCCGCGAGGTGGTGAATACAGTCATAGCGTGAGATCCGACGCGGAGGCAGACTGTCCAGCTCCCGTGAAGGAGAAGCTCCCAAGCGAAGTCTGGGTGCTGATCTTTTGCAACGTCATCGTCGCCCTCGGGTACGGGGTGGTGGCGCCGGTCTTGCCGCAGTACGCCCGCAACTTCGGCGTCAGCATCAGCGCGGCGACCTTCGTCATCACGGCGTTCGCGCTGATGCGCCTGGTGGGGGCGCCGCCTGCCGGCCTGCTGGTGCAGCGGCTGGGGGAGCGACGGGTCTACGTCTCCGGGCTGCTGATCGTCGCGCTGTCCACGGGTGCGTGTGCGTTCGCGCAGACCTACTGGCAGCTGCTGGCGTTCCGGTCGCTGGGTGGGCTTGGCTCGGCGATGTTCACCGTGTCGTCGCTCGGCCTGATGATCAGGATCTCCCCGGCCAACGCGCGGGGCCGGGTGTCGGGGATGTTCACCTCGGCGTTCCTCGTCGGCTCGGTCGGCGGGCCGGTGCTCGGCAGCCTGACGGTCGGCTTCGGTCTGTCGATGCCGTTCGTCATCTACGGCGTCGCACTGCTGATTGCCGCGGGTGTGGTCCTGGTGGTGCTGCGCACGTCGTCGCTCGCGGCGCCGGACGAGCAGACCGAGGTGGCCCTCAGCGTCCGCGAGGCCCTGCGCAACCCGGCCTACCGGGCCGCTCTGGCGTCGAACTTCGCGACGGGCTGGTCGGCGTTCGGGCTGCGGGTGGCGCTGGTGCCGCTGTTCGTCGTCGAGGTGCTGCACCGCGGCGCCGGGATCGCCGGGCTGGCGCTCGCGACCTTCGCCATCGGGAACGTGTCGGTCGTGATCGTCAGCGGCTACCTGTCCGACCGGGTGGGCCGACGCATCCCGCTGCTGATCGGCCTTCCGGTGGCCGCGGTGACGACCGTGCTGGTCGGGTTCACGACGTCGCTGCCGCTGTTCCTGGCCGCCGCCTACGTGACAGGTGCGGCGACGGGCATCTTCATCTCCCCGCAGCAGGCGGCGGTGGCCGACATCGTGGGCAGCAAGGCACGCGGCGGGACGGCCGTGGCGACGTTCCAGATGACGTCGGACTTCGGGGCGATCCTCGGCTCGCTGGCGGTGGGTCAGATCGCCCAGTACCTGTCCTACGGGTCGGCGTTCGCCTTCAGCGGCGGCATCCTGCTGGCCGCGGCGGTGTTCTGGATCTTCGCGCCCGAGACCCGGCCGCGGACCAATGCGGAGCACACCGAGGCCCGGCCGCTGGGTCCCGACGCTGGTGGCGACGTGCCCTGACGTGCCGTTTTGAACCTGAAGTGCTCATTGGTGTACCGTCGACCAGCACGACGAGGGGCTATGGCGCAGTTGGTAGCGCACCACACTGGCAGTGTGGGGGTCAGGGGTTCGAATCCCCTTAGCTCCACAGTCAAGAAACCCGTTCCGACTCCGGTCGGAGCGGGTTTTTTCGTTCCCCGGGCTAACGTCTGAGCCGTGGTAGGCGATGGCAGGGGCATGCGGCCCTTTCGTTCTGTCTGCGTGCTTGCCGTCGTCCTGGTTGGCTCGTCGCCGTGGATGGCGTCGGCCCACGCCGACGCCTTCGCGGAACTGCCCCGGGTGCCGGTGGCGGCCTCCCAGACCTGCGGCGGTGACGTCGGCGCCGAGGCCGAGGTGGCGTTGGTGCAGACCGGTGACCGCATCGAGAACGGAGTGCGTGCGGTAATCCACTACGACGCTGGGGTTTACGACGGCTCGTGCGCGCTGACCGTGACGGCGGCGTGGACGAACCTGGACACCGGGGCGTCGGGAAGCGGTCCCATCAACGCGGTCTCGACGATCGACGGGCACTACGGTTTCATCGGTTATGCCAACACCACGTTCGAGACGGGTCGTGGCACCGTCGTCGTCACCTTCAGTTCGCACCCGGGTGCCGAATTGACGATCACGACCTAAGAACTGCCGCAGGCGGACTCGAGGAGCGAGGCGGCGGTTGGCACGATCCTCACAGCCTCGGCTGGCTGCCTTCGACTTCGTTGATGCCGAGGTTGACCTCGGTGACGCAGAACGCGGGGATCGTCAGGTCGACCACCGGGGCGTTGCGCTCGACCTCGGCCAGCAAGAGAGGAGCGTTGCGGCCGAGGAACCGGTCGACGATCCAGCCGTCCTCGCCGAGCCACGCCGAGTAGCGAATCTTGGTGATGACATGGTTTGCGCGCGAGAGGATCTGACCGGAGACGACCGGGTCGAGTTCGCGTTCGGCTTCGTAGCGGGTGCCGCCGGCGGCCGGGCCCTTGGCGGTCAGGGTTCCGATCGCGTCGGCGTGGTCAGCAGGGCTCGTGGCGTCGACGAGACCGTTCGGAGAAGCATCGAAGTCGACGGGGGCGGGGCACTGCAGTCGTACGCGCACCGCGTATCCGTCGGCGGCGAACAGGTAGGCCTGCACGATCAATTCGGGCTGCGGATCGAGGGCAGTGACAGCGGGCATCTCGCGGAGGTAGAACTTCCGCTCGAACTCGAAATCGCCGACATCGGACTCCGACGTCTCCCGACGTTAGCGCCTTGACACCCCGATCGTTCGCGGGCAGTGCCGTGGCCACAGGCGAATAGTCTTGCGCGGCAACGCGGCCACCTCTCGAGTCAGGTCCGCGTCGGCGCACCGATGAACTCGACACCGGCAGTGATCGCCGGTCGGTGGCGGAGGATCCTGTAGTGAGCCAACCGCCCCAGTCCCTTCGTCGTCAGCAGTCGCGCGCCCGGCCACGTCGCAGCGAGTCGCTGGCTGGCCGCGTACGGCGCATCGGGGTCATCCGGATCGTGAATGACGAGCAGCGGCGGGTAGCCGGCGAGGCGGCCGACGTGCTCCATGTTGGTCTCGTGCAGCGGCATTCCGATTCGCTTCTCCAGACGGCGCTGCAGCCCGGCCCGAATACGGCGGCCGAAGTCGTGCCGCGCCGCGAACAGATCCAGGTACAGGGGGAAGTCGCCCATCGGTGAGAGCAGAACCAACCGCCCGACACTGGCGCCTTCGGCCGCCGCGCACACCGTGGCATTTCCGCCGAGCGAATGGGCCACCACCGCATGGGCCGACCCGTGTGCCTCGATCACAGCCTTGATCGCCGCAGCGCACTCGACCGAAGTGGTCCGTCCCGGCGCGAGCTCGCCGGGGTCGGATTCGTTGTGGCTGGGCAGGTCGAACGCGATGACGCGATACCCGGCTGCCACCAGTGGCTTGATGAACATGGCCAGATGCGGACGTCGGCCGCCCCAGCCGTGGACCAGATAGACCGGCGGTCCCTCGCCCCATTCCTCGCCGACGATCCGATGCTCATCCCAGTACGCCTCGAGCGGCTTACCCGGCGGCACACCCGGCGGCAGCCGGAGAGCCGATTCCATGACGGGCGGTGTGCACCACAACTCCACCGCCCATCGAGAGCCCAGGCCGGGTGCGAGCCGTTCGAGCACACGGAAACGCCTACGGACGTCGTCGGCGACCGGAGGAAGAATCTCGGAGCCGACGACATCAAGTGGGGGTATCGCACCCTCCGGGGCCGACTCCGAGGCTCGGTCAGGCTTCCGTTCGGTCATGGCCGACGATCGGGTCGAGTGGTGGCACGCGGCGACCCTAGCAGCGTGCCGCCGCGGCTCTGGTCCCACGGGGCGTCTCGAGTTCGCTGAGGTGAACGTCAATTGTTGGAGGTAGTGCATTTCCGCTGACAGGGAGTATTCTCTGCTGGATGCGACACCATCGCCGACGTAGCTCGCGGATGACGAAAGGCCGTTTGGCGGGTGGCGGCGCTGCGGCGCTGGTGATTGCTGTGGCACAGCAGTGGATTCCCGGTACCGGGCCAGTTGCGTCCGCCGCCGACTGCGCCGATGCCGAGGTGGTCTTTGCCCGGGGCACGGACGAGCCGAAGGGCATCGGCCAGGTCGGCTCTGCCTTCGTCGACTCACTGCGCGCGCAGGTCGCCGGCATGAACATCACGACGTACGCGGTGGATTACGACGCGGGCAAGCTCCAGCTGGGCAGCGGCGACGGCGCCAAGGACGCGATCAAGCACATCAAAACCATGGCGGCCTCGTGCCCCGACACCAAGATCGTGTTGGGTGGCTACTCCCAAGGGGCGAACGTCGTCAACATCGTCGCCGGCAATCCCATCGTCGGAATCGCGTGGGGGCCAGCTCTCCCGTCGTCGTTGGCGGAAAACGTCGCGGCGATTGCGACCTTCGGCAATGTCGCCAACCGCTCGGGTACCAAGTTGCCGTCCCAGTCTGCGATGTTCACCGGTAAGGCGATCGATCTGTGCAACCCAACGGATCCGATCTGTCACACAGGTGAGGGCAATGCATGGAGCGGGCACACCGATGGCTACGTCCCGGTGTACACCACGCAGGCTGCTGTATTCGCGGCGTCGACGTTGGTGGCCGGGTCGAGCTTGGTCGTGCCGGGGTTCGGGCCACCCACGGCTCATGGGCAGCTGCCGGGGTATGACGCAACCCCGCCCGGGTACGGCACGCCGGCCCCAATTTACGCGTCGCAGCCACAGGGTTCAGACCACCTGCCGCCCGGCTACGTCCCGTCTGCGCCCGACCCCTCTTTCGTGAGCGGCCTGCCGTGAGGCTCCGAAACCTCAACAACCTCAACTGAGTTTCGGACAACGGTGCTGCACGACGAGGAGTGAGCGCCACGTCGCTCCCGGTCACGGGCACGTCACCACGTGCGGGCTGCCGGCGGCAGTCGGGAAGCGCGTCGAATGCAATCCATTGTCGAGGTGATCACGACCCGGGAACCCGCCCTTCGGCGCGACTGAAGGCCGACAGCGCTGGCCTTCCTAGTGCCTGCCCTCGAGCCCGCCGCGGCCGTCTTGACTAGGTGACTGTGGAAATAACGGTGTTTTCGGCCTGACACGCTGAGCGATGCTCGGCGAGAAAGGTCGCCGTGATGACGACACTGAATGACGTGAGCAAGAGGAAGGCGAAGCCGTCCGCTGGGCAGCAGGCTGCGGTCGAGCTGGTCCGGCTCTGGCCCAGGAAGAGGGCCTGTCACTGACAGGACCCGATGGGCTGCTCATACAGCTGACCAAAGCGGTCCTGGAGACCGCGCTGAACGAGGAGATGGCCGAGCACCTCGGGTACGAGCAGCACGATCCGCCAGAAACGGGCACCGGCAACGTCCGCAACGGCACCCGATCCAAGACGGTGCTGACCGACACCACCGGCCCGGTCGAGATCGACGTACCACGGTATAGGGCCGCGACATTCGAGCCGCAGATCGTCAAGAAACGTCAACGCCGGCTCTCCGGGGTCGACGAAGCCGAAGGCCCGATCACTTGTCCGGCTCGCCACCCTGGAGCAGATTGCGGCACACCTCGACCCATTTACCGGAACCGTCGCGCGCCTTGCCCGCGACCTGCTCGAGCGGTGCCGCGTACTGACCCAACAGATCAACGGGGAGATCACCGACCTGGTGTCGAGCATGGCGCCCTCATCGATTGCGATCCCAGGCTGCGGAGCCATCACCGCGGCCAAGATTCTCGGTGAGACCGCCGGGGTCGATCGATTCCGATCCAAGGACGTCTACGCTCGTCCCAACGGCACCGCGCTGATGCCGGTCTGGTCCTCCAACAAGGCCTGGCACCGGCTAAGCCGAACTGGGAACCGCCAACTCAACGCAGCCCTGCACCGGATCGCGCTCACCCAGGTGCACTGGCACGAACCAGCCAAACCAGATGATGGAACGCCGCAAAGCCGGCGGGGACAGCGGCATGGAAGCACTGCGCGTACTCAAACGGCGGCTGTCCGACGTCGTCTACGCAGCGCTACGAACCGACCTCATCTCGGCCGTCGAAACCACTGCTGCTTGACAGAGGAGCTAGAGATAGTCCCAACACGCGCGGGCGTCGAGCCACTATCGGAACTCCACGCACGACGATGGAATCGGGGTGTGACAGTGCAACGGGCGGTATCGATGGATCCCTCACAGGGCGATGTGTTGCGCGACAGCCAGCCAGTCGCCGTTGTGAACCATTTTGACGCATTGGCGCCGTCGAGGTCGGTCGGAACCGTATCGAATCCGCGGTCCCGCGAGTGCTCGTCGGCGCTGCCGGACTCCCCGGTCGTAACCCAGAGCGCCGCAATTGCGACCGCCTTTGTGAAAGGGTCCTGACCCGCGGCGGGTACCGGATCCATCCACAGGCGGAATCTGCGGTTGATGCACTATTTCACGATGTTCTGCAACAACCCCACGCCGTGGATCTCGACTTCTACGAGGTCGCCGCTTTGCAGCCATTGCGGCGGTTGACGTTTCGCGCCGATGCCTTCCGGGGTGCCAGTGGCAATGACGTCGCCAGGGCTGAGCTCCAAGAAATGGGAAATGTAGGAGACGATCCGCGCCAGAGAGAAGATCATGTTGCGCGTGTTCGACTTCTGCACCTGCACGCCGTTCACCCGCGTGCACAGATCAAGCGTCTGCGGGTCGCCCACCTCGTCGAGGGTGACCAGCGTCGGTCCGCAGGGCGTCGATCGATCGACCGCCTTGCCGGGCAACCACTGCGTGCCGCGGTACTGCAGATCGCGGGCGGTGATGTCGTTGAGGACGGTCACTCCCGCGAGATAGTTGAGGGCGTCACTCTCCGACACACGACGGCATTGACGACCGATCACGATGGCGAGCTCGCCTTCGAAGTCGAGGTTCGCGGTTACCTCTGAGCAATCGATGCCCTCCTTCGGCCCAATCAGGCTGCTCGCGAACTTGGCGAAGATGTCGGGATGGTCGGGGAACTTGCGCCCGGTCTCTCCAACGTGGTCTGAGTAGTTGAGCCCCACGCAGAGAACCTTTTTCGGATTGGCCACCGGTGGCCCGAGGTGCAGTTCGCCAATCAGCCCAGCGGACGCGATCGATGCGGGATTGAGTTGCGCGACTCTTTGCGACAGACCACCGAGACGGCCGCCAGCCGCGTCGAGAAGATCGCGTACAGAATCGAAGGGAGGGCCGTCGACTTCCCCGATCGCATAGAGCACGTCGTTGAGGTTGAGGACGTCTTCGCCGATCAGCACGCCGGGAAGCCAACGGTTGGCAGACGAGTAAGTGACGAGTCGCATGAGGCATCTCTTTCATTCGGAACGGCGGCAGCGCTTAGGTGACGTGGTCGGCGGGTCGAGACGTGCTGACCACGGGCAGGTGTGTGTCAGGCGATCCTGTGCAGTTTCTTGTTTGCGAACTCGTCGAGGCCTAGCCTGCCGAGTTCGCGACCGATGCCCGATGCCTTGACCCCGCCGAAGGGCAGGTTGGCCTTGCTGCGGATCAACGAGTTGAGCCCCACCATGCCGGCCTCCAGGCGGTCGGCCACATCGTTTGCCAATTCGGGGTTTTGGGTGAACACCGATGAACCCAGCCCGAATCGGGAGTCGTTGGCCAGCCGGATCGCCTCATCGATGGAATCGGCCTTGAAGACGACGGCTACGGGTCCGAACAGCTCCTCACCGTATGCGCGCATCTCCGGGGTAACGCCGGAGAGGATGGTCGCCGGGTAGTAGGCGCCGGGTCCATCGGGTACGGTGCCCCCGACGTGAAGTGTGGCGCCGCTGGCGACGGCTTCGTCGACTTGTTCGGCGATTTCTTGGCGCCCACTGACAGACGCCATGGGACCGAGCTTGGTGCTGGAGTCGAGTGGGTCGCCGGCGACCCACTTCTGCGTTCGTTCGACGAAGCCCGCGAGAAAATCCTCGTAGACGTCGCTGTGCACGATGAAGCGCTTGGCCGCTGTGCAGGCCTGGCCGGCGTTGTTGAAACGCCCGGTTTCGGCGAGATCGAGGGCGGCCTGGATGTCGGCATCGGCCAGCACGATGAAGGGGTCGGACCCTCCGAGCTCGAGGACGCACTTCTTGAGGTGCTTTCCTGCTTGCGCCGCGACGGTGCGTCCGGCCTCTTCGGATCCGGTCAGCGAGACCCCTTGCACCCGTGGATCGGCGATGACGTCAGCGATCTGGTCAGACGAGACCAGGAGGTTTTCGTAGATCCCTTCGGGCGCTCCGGCGTCGGTGACGATCGAGGCGATGTTCAGCCCTGTTTGCGTGCACGAGCGGGCGTGCTTGAGGAGAATCGTGTTGCCCAAGACGAGGTTTGGAGCGATGAATCGCGCCACCTGGTATACGGGGAAGTTCCACGGCATGATCCCGAGGATCGCGCCTATGGACCGGGTGCGAACCAGCGCCCGGCCACCATCGCTGACGTCGAGTTCTTCGTCTGCGAGCAGCTGTGCGGCGTTGTCGGCGTAGTAGTCGAAGATCGACGCGGCCAGTTCGATCTCGCCTTCGGCTTGGGTGACTGGTTTGCCCATTTCGACGGCCACGGTGTGGGCGAGTTCGGCCTTGCGCTCACGGTGCAATTCGGCGATTCGGGACAGCAGGGCCGCGCGCTTCTCCAACGGCGTGTGACTCCACGATTCGTGTGCGTCGGCGGCGCGGGCGACGGCCGCATCGGTGGCATCGCTGGTGAGCAAGGTGTATTCGGCAATCGGCTCGCCGGTCCGCGGGTTGACGGTCTGGTAGGTCGTCATGGGATGGGTTTCCTTCGCTGGTGACGGATTAGGCGGTGGACGGGACGTGGACGTGGTAGCTGGGAAAGTCGCTGTCGGCTTCGGTGTTGGCGGTGGCGATGAAGCTGTCGAGGCCGGCGACGAAGAAGTTCGACGGCGTGACCTGACGTTTACCGGGAATGTTGTTGCCGAACAGCCACGATCCCGTTTCGAGGTAGAGCGATCCCTGCAGCGCGTTGCGGCATGTCTGCAGCCATGCTTCTTCGCTTTCGGCTGTGAGTTCGATGGATGCGGCGGGGACGTCGACGAGGCTGGCGACCGCCCGACCGATCCACTTGGCCTGTACACCGATCGCCGGGGGAAGGTTGACGAAGGGCCCACATGGGCCCAGGACCATGAACATGTTGGGGAAGCCGTTGACGGTGATGCCCATGTGACTTCGGGGTCCTTCGCTCCAGTGCTCGTTGAGCGTCCGGCCGTCACGTCCGGTGATGTCCAGCCCGCGATAGCTGCCGTCCTGGGCGTCAAATCCGGTGGCGAGGACCAGCACGTCCAACTCGTGCAGTTGGCCGTCGGAGGTGACGAGGCCGTTCTCGGTGAAATGCGTGATGGGTGTGTCGCGCAGTGACACGAGGGAGACGTTGGGCTGATTGAAGATCTCGAAATACCCTGAGTCGCAGATTGGTCGGCGAGCGAACATCTCCCACGGAGTCAGCTTCCGGGCCGTCTCGGGGTCATTGACGATGGAGGAGATCTTGCGCCGGATGAAGTTCGCCGCTTCCTCGTTGGCTGCGCGATCCGTCGTCAGATCACTGAAGGTCTCGTTGCAGAACGTGTAGGGGCCACCCTTGTTCCACGCCCACTCGTAGATGGCTTCGCGTTCCTCCTCGGAGACACTGAAGGTCTTCCGTTCGTTCTCCTCGTTGATGCCGAAACCCAGTTTCACGCGGCTGAATTCGTCCCACCGGTCCTGGCAGGTTGCCTTGAACGCGGCCAGCTCTTCGGGTGTCCAGCTGCGGTTGCGCGCGGGAACGCTGTACTGCGGCGTGCGTTGAAACGACGTGAGGTGACCGGCGGTCTTGGCGGCTTCGGTCATGAACTGCACTCCGGTGGAACCGTTTCCGATGACACCGATGCGCTGGCCGGTGAGGTCGAGGTCCTCCGGCCAGGCTGCGGTGTGGACGATCCTGCCCTGGAACTGATCTAGTCCCGGGAAGTTCGGGACGTTCATCCGTGACAGCAAGCCCAGGGCGGTGATCAGGAATCGTGCTTCGAAATCACCCTTGTCGGTGTGGACCAGCCATGTTTGGGACGCTTCGTCGAAGGTGGCTGCCCGCATCTCGGTCTCCAGTTGGAACCGCGAGCGCAAGTCGAAGTGATCGACGGCGTCTTCGAGGTAGCGGCGGATGTCGGGCGCCTGAACGTAGCGGGTGTTCCACTCGGTCCGCTGATACAGCTCGTGCTCGAAGGGGAGCTGGTACATGAAGCTTTCGGTATCCGACAACGCGCCCGGGTAGCGGTTCCAGAACCACGTCCCGCCGACGCCAGATCCCTTTTCGATGACGATCGCGTCCAGTCCCAACTCGCCGTGCAATGCGCGTAACGCGGCGATTCCGCCGAATCCGGCGCCAACGATCAATGCGTCTACTTTACGAATTGACGTGCCTTCGTTCATGGCTGAATCCCTTCATGCGCGGAAACAATGATTGGTGTCGGACTCTTATCCGACTACCAGGTATGAAACGGCGCTGTGGTGTCGCTTAACGCGATCTTTGGCCGTGGAATTCACGTTACCCGCGTCACAACTCATGCTCTAGTGGGTATTGGTGCGAATTACGCGGCGGATTGTTGCCTCCGATGCGAAGCGGTCGCGGCACGAGGGGTCAGCAGCCGTCGTCGGTGGAATGTCGTGGAAGGCATTCGAGAGCAATGTTGACGGCCGGCGTGGGTGACGGGTCACGCCATGCGACGCGTAGATGCACGTCGGGAACGCGTTGGGCATCTGTTGCGGCGAGGGGCACGAAGACCACGTCGGGGTTCGGGGTCCGACGGCCTACCGAGGCAAGCGCCAAGTGGCAACCCACCTCGGCACTGACGAGAGCGATGCACGACTGGGTGTCTGGGGCGAACTGAACGTCGTCGCCGATCGTCCTGCCATAGGCGAATCCAAGACGCCACAGACGGTCGGTCGTGACCGACCCGCCAAGGTAGGGCAGGCAGACGAAATGTTCATCAGCCACCTGGTCGAAGGAGATTTCGTCGTCGCCAGCCAGTGGATGAGATCGGGGAAGGGCAACCACCAACGAATCGCGCAACAACAGACGCGAGGAGATGCCCGGAGGAAGTTGATCCCACCGCCCCAACGCGATGTCGGTCTGCTGACTGACGAGGTTCTCCATCGCAGGTCGAGAGATTGGCTGCGAGGACAATTCGACGCGGATCCCGGGGTGTTCCGAACGCATCCTGCGCGCGAGTGAGGCCACGATCGGGTGTGCCGCCAACCCGGAGAATTCCACGCGGACGACGCCGATCTCGCCGTTGGTCGCCGCTCGTACCGCGTCGGTGGCGCGCTGCACCGCCTCCAACGCTTCGCGGGCGGGTTCAACCAATGCTCTACCGGCATCGGTGAGCGCCACGGTCCGGGTGTTGCGATCGAACAGTCGCGTCCCAAGCTCGTTTTCCATGCTGCTGATCGTGCGACTGAGCGGGGCATGTGCCATGAAGAGCTGTTCGGCGGCGCGGCCAAAATGAAGGTGCTCGGAGACGGCCAGGAACGCTTCCAACTGCCGTACGTCCATGGCGACCTCCTCGTGCACCATCCGCTGTCACATGACCCTAACCTAACGTCCGTTAGTTAGCAAGGATGGGCGGCGGTGGGCCGCGTCAAAGCGGCTGAAACGACGATCATTAATCCACCTTCAGCACTGCAGCGGCTCTCGTTTCGCAATACAGCCACGCATACTTCAAATGGCGTTGACTCCTGACATGACCGGCTCTAGATTTCCAAAAGTAGCCTGCGCAGTTCGCATTATCCATTTGTCGATGTCAGGCAAATACCGCTTCGATAGGAGAATTCGGCATGACCGAGAACAATGATTTGGTGCGCCCGGTCGACCAGGATTCGGATATCGGGCACATCATCGTCGCGCCTCACCAATTCATCGACCTCGCCCAGGAACAGCAGCTCGCCGGCGAGTTTGGAATCGAACTCCTCGCCGCAGCGGACAAAGACGAGTTTCGCGCCGGCATCCCGGATGCCAGCTTGGTTCTCGTGACTCCTTATGCGCGTGTCGAAGCCGCGGATTTCGCGGCCATGAAGCGCTGTCGGGCGGTCGTGCGCTACGGCATCGGCTACGACAACATCGACGTCGACGCGGCCCGAGAAGTCGGGGTCCCAGTCGCCATCGTCCCCGACGCCTCCAGTGAGGAAGTGGCAGCGCACGCGCTGGCAATGGGCTTGGCGCTCGTCCGCAGGATTCCGGGTGGGCACGCTGCCATCGCCAACGGCGGCTGGGCGGGCAAGCTCGCCTACGACACCCCGCGATTCTCTGAACTCGACGTCGCAGTGATCGGTCTGGGGCGGATCGGTCGGCAGGTCGCAAGCTACTACTCCGCCCTCGGGGCCAACGTGCGCGGGTATGACCCCCTCGCCACGTTCGACGGGATCACCGCGGCATCGCTGGGCGAATTGCTCGAAGGGTCCGACCTGATCTCCCTGCACGTGCCGCTGTCCGCGGAGACCGAGAACCTCGTGTCCGCCGACGTCTTGGAGCGCATGCGGCCCGGAGCCGTCCTGGTCAACGTCTCTCGCGGAGGTCTGATCGACGAACACGCGCTGTCTGAGGCGCTAGTAGCCGGACGGTTGGCAGGTGCGGCACTCGACACATTCGGTACCGAACCGCTGCCGAGTGATCATCCGCTGCGTACCGCGCCCAACGTGGTCCTCACCCCGCATATCGCGTGGAGATCGAACCGCGCACTTGAGACGCTGCAGGCAAGTGTCGTCGCCCGCTGCCGCGAAGCGCTGACCGGCGGCGCATTGCTCAACACGGTGGCCTGACACCGCCTCGCGCCTGTGAATGAACGTGTCTAATGCGGCCCACCAGGTCGAGGACACATCCAGTGAATCGTCACCGCGTTCGGCCACCGTGGGGAATGCGTACTGAGGTATGGCGGGACCTACGGTCCGACGGAAAGGTTGCCGATGAGGGCGAATAGTGCCAATCGGTTGGGTCAGACGCGCGAGATGGCTGAGTTCGTCAGCTGCCTTCCCGCACAGGACATTCCCGACCTCGCCATCGACCGCGCCCGGCAAGCCATCGCGGATCTGATTGGTGTCGCCTTCGCAGGGCGCCGCCACCAGATCGGCGCGACCATGTTGAGTTACGTTCTGGACCAGGGTGCGCGGCCCCTCGCCGGCATCATTGGCGGGGGCCGCACCACGCCCGAGCTTGCCGGTTTGGCCAACGGCACCTTCGCGCACGCACTGGACTTCGACGACACCAACCATCCGCTCTACGGTCATCCGAGTTGCTCGATCGTGCCGGCGATCCTGGCGATGGGGGAAGAGTTCGACTGCACCTTCGGTCTGGCGTTGGAGGCCTACGTCGTCGGCGTCGAGGTCGACGCCGCCCTCGGCGGTCAGATGATGCCGGCGCATTCGGAGGCGGGCTTTCACTCCACGGCGACGATCGGAACGATCGGTGCCGCCGCGGCCGCGGCGCGGATGGCCGGGCTCGACGTCGACGCGACACAGCGCGCCCTCGGTATAGCCGCCTCGCGCGCGGCGGGTCTGCGCGTCAACGTCGGCACGATGACCAAACCCTTGCACGCTGGCGCCGCGGCGATGTCGGGAGTTCAAGCGGCCCGTCTGGCGGCTCGTGGATGGGACTCCCATCCCGAGACCCTGGAAAGCCCCATCGGCTTTTGTTCGGCGTTTCTCGGCGCCGACGGTGACCGAGCAGTCGACGTGACAGCCGCCCTTGGGCAGCGGTGGTCTCTGTTGCATCCCCACGGGTTGGCGATCAAGGCCTACCCGTCATGCGGCGCTACGCACACCGCGATCGATGCGGCGCTGGCGGCACGTGCGGACTTGGACGGTGAACTGATCGACCGTGTGCGCGTCGGGGTGAGCGCCAAAGCGCCGCAGTTGCTGATCTTCGATCGGCCGCAGACGGGCAGCGAGGGCCGATTCAGTGGTCACTACACCGTTGCGGCGGCACTCGAGCGCGGCCGGATCGGGCTGGAAGACTTCACCGATTCTGCAATTCGCGATCCCGGGGTGCGCTCGTTGATGGAACGCGTCGACGTCGTCGTCGACAGTCGCCACCGCGACGGAACGCAGTACCCGTCCACCGTCGAGGTCTGGACCGTCTCCGGACGGCGAGTCGAGCGGACGGTCGAGCTGGCGCGCGGCAAGAACGCGAACCCGATGACCGAAGCCGAGTTATGCGCCAAGTTCGAGAGCTGTGCAGGTGCCGACCGTGCGGGGCTGTGGCAGTCCGTTCGCCATGCCCCCGTTGACCGCAAGATTGCCGACGTGGTGTCGACCCTGTAGTCAGAGTCCGAGCCGGCCAGTCCAGCGAGCACTCGCGGAGGATTGTCGCGCCCGTAGGCGCAGCGGACCCCACCACACGTTGTCCGAGAGGTCACTTCCTACGGCGGTGACAGATCAGGCGATCACCGCGGCATCCAGAGCTTGCTGTCCGACGCCCACCTTGCGTGCCGAATCTGAAATCGCCTGCCAGGCTCCGAGTTTGACGGAGAAACCTTCTGCATGTCGGTGCCGGTTGGCTGTCTCGGGGTCGCCTGGAGCCAGTACCTGATCGAAACCGGCGGCAGGCGGAACGGCATGGATGAGGTCGCGTAGTTGCTCGGCGTCGCCGAGCACGTCGGCAAGATCACGAAACGCGTCCGCTGCAATCGCAACCAGCAACAAGCCCTGGGCTCGGAAGATCTCACTCTTCTGGTCGTGGCCGAAGGCGCCCGGTCCCAGCAGGACCCTGCCCAGCAACTCGACCACGACAGCCAGTCCAAATCCCTTGTGTTCACCGAAGGTTCGCATGGCTCCGCCCGCTGCCAGGGCGTTCGGGTCGTCCGTGGGCTGACCATGCTGATCCACCAAACTTTGACTGGGCATGCGGTCCCCGGCCATGGCCGCCACCATGATCTTCCCGATCGGCGCGGCAGCGGTGGAAAAGTCGACCACCAGCGGAACCCCCGACGCTGTCGGAAAACCCGCGGCGATGGGATTGGACCCGAGAAGGCCGGCGCGCCCGCCGAACGGTGCAACCAAACGCTGCCCGCCCATACCGCCGATGAAGGCGAGCGCGACGCAGTTGGCTCGGCATGCCTGCTCCATGTAAGCGCCCAACCTACCGAGATGGGTGCTCTGCACCAGCCCGGCCATTCCGATTCGTTCTGAGAGGGCCTGCTCGCACGCAAGCTCGGTCGTGATGCGGGCTGCCACGTGTGAGAATCCCCAATTTGCGCTGACCACCGCGCACCGACCTTCGGTCAGGGTCGTCGGGCGGGCTGCCGGATCGAGAATGCCGTTGTCGACGTAGTCGACGTAGGAGGGAAGCCGGCTGATGCCGTGGGAACCGTGCCCCACGCAATCAGCCTCGACGAGATGGGCTGCGACCTCCTGAGCGTGCTCACGCGGTGTGCCCAGCGCTCTCAACACGTGAACTGCGAGGTGTCGGGCGTGCTCCACGTCCAGGCGAATCAATTCCGACACAATGTCCTCGCTCCGACTGCGTAGTTAGAACGGTCTCTCCTGACCGAATGTGATTCGACTCTAACGGTTTTCGGGATGAGCATTCGTGCCGATTCGTCAACACAGCAATGCCGGATCCGGCGTGGGACGTTGTTCGGCGTACGCGCGACCGTAGCCGTAGCCGTAGCCGAACATTCCAGTCACGGTACCGTGATCGCTTCTCTGAAAGGTGTTGTCTTGCAGTCTTCGTCACGTCCAGTCATATACCCAGCGGTGGCCTTTGAGGCAACGCCGTCTCGACGATCGGCACCGGTTTATTGGTGAGATAGATGGATTAACAGATCATTTGAGCCGGATTCGCGAGGATGTCCGTACGCCTGGCGGCAGAATCGTAGGACGCGCAGACGGTCGCTCGTCACGGATCGCTCCAACGGATCGCGCATCAATCTGCTCGCTTGACGGCATGGGCCGTCGGGGGATTCGCCGAGCACTTCGTGGCAGCGGACTCGGCAGAAGACGCCAGGACCGGTAGGCCAGGTCGCTGGTAGGCGTGAACCGTAAATGTGGTGGTGGGCTGAAGTCGGCTGCGTGACCCGGAGTTCTCGTAGAACGGCGTGGTGGTGCGGGACGTACGGAGCTGCGCGCAGAGCTGTCGGGAGGGAGCCTTCGCGACCGGTACCGCCCGTTAAATCTTTGTGAACGACCTCCCGTTACTAACGAACGTTAGGTAGCGTTGTGATGGCCTACCGATGTGACGACGGCGACATGAATCGGTCGGCTATCCGTTGAATCAACCTAATTCGAAAGAAGATGTCATCGTGGTCGAATTGTCACCGGAGGCACAGGGCCCCACATCGCCCGCACCCGTGCAGGCGGATACTC
>NZ_MVOC01000067.1 GCF_002043095.1 Mycobacterium sp. AT1
ATCGGCGACGTCGCCGATCTGCGATCACAGCGTGAGGTCGAGCGGAGGGGCCCCGGCCGGGTTCCCGTCGGCGTGGCCGTGCACCTGCTGCCGTTCCACGAACTCGCCGCCGATCAGCCCGACGCCCCACACGAGAGCGCGTTCGAGAAGATGATGACGGCCAAGCCCGACGACGAAGACGTCGCCGTGGCCGCCGCACGGTTCATGACCGAGGAGTACGAGCGCTTTCCGTCGTTGCCCGGCGCACAGACCGCCGTGCGTGAGGTGATCTCCATGCTCGCCGCCGAGCGGCCCGTCATCGCGCACTGCTTCGCGGGCAAGGACCGGACCGGCTTCACCGTCGCACTCGTACTGGAAACCGTTGGGGTGCAACGCGATGCCATCGTCGCGGACTTCCTGCGCAGCAACGCGGCGGTACCCGATCTGCGTGAGCGCATCCTCGAGTCGGTGCGCAACCGCGCCGAGGAGACGACGACGCCGGAGATCGTGACGTTCGCCGAGGCCCGGCTCAACGAAGAGGTGCTCGGTGTGCGCGAGGAGTACCTCGATGCGGCCAAGCGCGCCATCGACGCCGAGTATGGTTCGACGACAGGGTATCTCGAGTCGCTCGGCGTGACGTCCGATCAGGTGATGCGGCTCCGCCAGGCGCTGGTCACCTAGCTCTGAGGCACCTCGACGTCGGAGAAGAGGATGCGGACGCCGCCGGTAGCCAGCTGACTGAGCGCCTGAATGAAGGCGCCGAACTCCGGCGTGGTGACGGCCACGCTGGCAGCGTCGTAGTCCGCGTAGTACCAGTCGATCATCCGGTACGCCAGGGTGGGTGAGCCGTCTTCCTTGGGCCACACCTTGGACGCTTCGAACCGGACGTATCCGGGAACCCTTCTCGCGGCCTCCAATTGCTCTGCCTCGTAGGCGGCTTCGAACGCATCGGGGTCGGTCGGGTTGTCGTAGATGACCGTGATCTTCGTTTCGGACATGGCGATCCTTCGTCTCAGCCGCGGACGGCGGTGTTGTCGATCCCGCAGGAGACGATCTTAGGGCTACCGGCGTGGAGAGTGACGTGGTTGTCGATGCCGTTGAGCCGCGGGGCCAGTCGTTTGCCGCCGCCGGCGGTGCCATCTGCATGCTCCCATGACGGGGTCGTGCGCGGTCGGACTCTGGCGACGCGCTGGCCGGGCACCTCTCGAGGAACACATGCGCGTGCCCGCCTCTGAGCGAATCCGGACCCTGTCAGGGGTTCGTGCCATCGTCACGTCATGGACGACTCGGCGACGTTGCGCGGCACCGAACTCCGTTACGCGCTCACGATGTATCTGCTCCAGCACGGCCCGACCAGCATCACGGATCTGATCGCCGCGCTGCACGAGCAGGGCTTCGCGATCGTCGGCCATCCGCCGAAGTCAGTTTCGGATGCGTTGCGGTGGGAGATGGAACACGGCCGGGTATACCGGCGACGCCGCGCGGTGTACGCCGCCTGGGACGACATTCCGCGGGCCACCGAGTACCGCATTCATCAACGCGTGCTGGGGCTACGCGAAGAGGCCGACCGAATTCGCTCAGAGGCGGGCAAGTAGGTACACGACCGGAGAGCGCGCACCGGGGTCAGACAAGCAACACCCCGGCCACCCACACCATCGTCGCCACCAGCGCGCCGGCCAATTCGACGCCCACCGACAGCGCGACGCCCTTGATCGCGTGCACCGTCGACGCCCACGCCAGCCGCGAGTTGCCCCGCAGCGTCAGCTCGGCGAGGAAGACCCCGAGCACGAAGCCGACGACCAACCCGACGACCGGGATCACGAAGAACCCGACGACGCCGAGGACGGCGCCCGTGAACAGACTGAAGGTGCGGACGTCGGCCCTGCGCATCCGCTTCATCGGCCACAGGTACTTCACCAGCAACGCCGCAGCCAGCACCAGTGTCGCCACGCCGAGGGTCACCCACGCGACCGTCGTCCCCTCGACATACGCCCACACCGCGATGGCCCCGAAGATCAAGATGCTTCCCGGTATCAACGGCACCAGGATTCCCACCAGGCCGACCGCGATCACCACCGCAACGAGCAGGGTTTCGACGCCGTTCATACAACGAGTTTGGCAGCAAGTTCTAAGAAGTCCCCGGCCACGACGTCGAACTCGCCGTCCTCCACCTTCGGCGGCGGTCGACCCGGCCCTCGCTCCAGCGGTCGCGCCACGTAACCCGTCATCAGACCAGCATCACGCGCCGCCCGCAGATCGCTCGGATGCGCGGCCACCAGCATCAGCTCACCGGGCGCCACGTCGAGCAGGTCCGCGCAGCCGAGGTACGCCTCGCGGTCAGGCTTGTAGTGGCGGAACAGCTCCGCGGAAATCACGCAGTCCCACGGCAACCCGGCCCGCTTCGCCATGTTCGTCAGCAAGGACAGGTTCCCGTTCGACAGCGTGGTGATGACGAAGTTCTGCTTCAACCTGGT
The DNA here is from genome assembly GCF_002043095.1 of Mycobacterium sp. AT1. Classification (GTDB taxonomy): domain Bacteria; phylum Actinomycetota; class Actinomycetes; order Mycobacteriales; family Mycobacteriaceae; genus Mycobacterium. The sequence continues at coordinate 2,454 of NZ_MVOC01000067.1, forward strand.
CAGCCCGGCCACCGAATCGGGCCATGGGTCGAGTCGGTGCCACGCCAGATTCAGTTCGGCGACGTCGGCATCGGGCACGTTCCCGAGGCCCGCGGCGTCGAGCAGGTCGTCGAGGATCAGTCGGTGGAGCTCGTCGATCTTCAACCAGGGCAGCTCGCCGGTGCGCACCCGATCCATCGCTGCCGGATATCCAGCCCGCCACGCGTCGGCGAACGCCGGCCAATCCTGCGCAATCCCATGCCGTTCGCCGAACATCTCGAGTTCGCCGATGACGCTGCTGCGCCAGTCGACGACCGTCCCGAACACGTCGAAGGCCAACGCCTTTGGCATCCTCTGTGTCATCGGTTCCTCGCGCAAGCGCTCGTCACGGCTCCAACACGACCTTGCCACGCACGCCGCCGCTCGCCAGGCTCTCCAACGCCGCCCGGCCGTCCGACAGTGGGTACCGCACCGGCGGCGGCGGCCGCAGTCCCGCCTCGACCAACTTCCCGAGCCCGGCACCGATCTCGGCTTGTGCGCCCGGCGTGCGATTGATGAACTCGCCAAGGCCAACTCCCACGACGCTGACGTTGCGCAGCAGCAGCCGGTTCACCTTCACCGTCGGAATCCCGCCACCGGACGCGAAGCCCACGACCAGCAGTCGGCCCTCGGTCGCCAACACGCGGATCGCGTCGTCGAAGGCGCTTCCGCCCACCGGGTCGACGGCGAGGTCGACCCCGCGGCCGTCGGTGTGCTCGCGAACGGCCTGCGCCCACCCGTCGGTCAGCGGCAGCACCACGTCGGCGCCAAGCGACTCCACGAACTCCGTGGCGCCGGGTCGGTGCACCATCGCGATCACCTTGGCGCCCAGCGCCTTTGCGATCTGGATGGCCGCCGTGCCGACGCCACCCGCCGAGCCGAGCACCAGAACCGTCTCACCGGCCATCAGCCCGCCACGACGTACCAGTCCGAAGTACATCGTGTAGTAGTTGCCAAGCAGACACACCGCCGCGCCGTCGTCGAGGTCGTCGGGGGTGGGAAGCACGCTCGACGGCGCGAGCGCCACCCGTTCGGCCCAGGCGCCGAGCATGCTCAATCCCGTAACCCGTTGTCCCACGGCAAAACCCGAGTCGGCCGGCGCCGAACGAACGACTCCGGCCACCTCGGTGCCGGGAACGAACGGCGGATCGAGCTTGAGCTGGTACTCCCCCTTGATCAGGAGCAGGTCCGGGAAACTGACCCCGGCCGCGCCGACGTCGACGACCACATTGCCGTCACCACCTGGTTCAGCTACGTCGGTGTAGACCAGCCCCTCGGGACCGGAAAGGCTTTGCGCGACAAGCGCCTTCACGCGATCAGCCGAGCTTGAAGCTGGCCGACTGCGCCGCCGACAGGTCGGTGATCTCGGCCCACTTGCCTGCCACGTCGTCGACCGACGGAACGCTCCCAAAGGTGACGCCGTCGTTCTGGAACAGTGCGGTGCGCTGCACCTTGCCACCGCCGACGATGAAGATCGAGTCGGTGTCGGGCACTTCCTCGGTGCAGAGGTAGGCCACCACGGGTGCGACGTACTCGGGCGTCAGCTTCTCGAAGACCTCGGGCGGCAGGATGTCCTGCGTCATCCGGGTGGCGGCGATCGGCGCGACGGCGTTGGCCTTGATGTTGTACTTCGCGCCTTCCTGGGCCAGCGTGTTGATCAGGCCGACCAGGCCCAGCTTGGCGGCGCCGTAGTTGGCCTGACCGAAGTTGCCGAACAGACCGCTCGTCGACGTCGCGACCACGACACGGCCGAAGCTCTGCTCACGGAAGTGCGGCCACGCGGCGCGCAGCACGTTGTATCCGCCGTAGAGGTGCACCTTGAGGACGGCGTCCCAGTTCTCGAAGGTCATCTTGTGGAAGGTGCCGTCGCGCAGGATGCCCGCGTTGCTGACCACACCGTGGACGGCGCCGAACTCGTCGATCGCCGTCTTGATGATGTTCTCGGCACCCTCGGCCTCGGCGACGGAGTCGTAGTTCGCGACCGCCCGACCGCCGGCTTCCTTGATCTCGGTGACCACCTGGTCGGCCATGGCCGATCCGGCACCGGATCCGTCGCGGGCTCCACCAAGGTCGTTGACCACGACGCTGGCGCCTTCACGGGCGAGGGTCAGGGCGTACTCACGCCCGAGTCCACCACCCGCTCCGGTGACGACGATGACGCGATCCTGCACTCCGGGCATGTGTTCCTCTTCTCTCGGTCTTCGGTGACGCGCGCTAGAAGAGCTTGCGCGCGAGCTTCCACGCCTTCTCTGTATACGGCGGGTAGATGATGGCGGTTAAGTCGGGTCGGGTCGGCTTGGTCAGCACCGACTTGCGGTGGCTGAACTCCTCGAAGCCGAACTTGCCGTGGTAGGCGCCCATCCCGGACGGTCCGACACCGCCGAACGGCAGCTTGGCGGTGGTGAACTGGAACAGCAGGTGGTTGACCAGCATGCCGCCCGCCGACACCTCCTTGATGACCCGCTCCCGCACGCCCTTGCTCTTGGTGAACAGGTAAGCGGCCAGCGGCTTGGGTCGGGCGTTCACGAATTCGATTGCCTCGTCCAGTGATTGGACGGTGACGATCGGCAGGATGGGCCCGAAGATCTCGTCGGTCATCAGCGGCTCGTCCAGTCCGGGGTCGACGACGACGGTCGGCTGGATCTCGATGGCCGCCGCGTTCGAACCGCCACCGAAGGCGATGGTGCCCGTGGTGGCGGCGAGTGCGGCGGTCAACCTGTCGAAGTGCCGGTCGTTGACGATGCGCTTGCCGGAGCTGCCCGCTTCGAAGGTGGCGACGGCCTCGGCGAGCTTGGCGACCAGCTCGTCGCGGATCGTGGCGTCGGCCAGGACGTAGTCCGGCGCGATGCAGATCTGGCCGGAGTTGATCAGCTTGGTCCACGCGATGCGCTTGGCGGCGACGGCGATGTCGGCGTCGGCGGCGACGATCACCGGGCTCTTGCCGCCGAGCTCGAGGATGACCGGGGTCAGGTGTTTGGCCGCGCCCTCGTAGACCCTGCGGCCGATCTCGGTGCCTCCGGTGAAGCACAACTTGTCGAAGCCCTGGGCGATGAGCTCTTGGCTCACCGCACCGTCGCCCTCGACGACGGCGATCGCGTCGGGGTCCAGGTAGCGCGGGATCAGCTCGGCCATCAGCGCCGAGGAGGCGGGCGAGACCTCCGAGGGCTTGAGCACGACGGTGTTGCCCGCGGCGATGGCGCCCACGGCGGGCCCAAGCGTCAGGGCAAACGGAAAGTTCCACGCCCCGATGATCAGCACGGTTCCGTAAGGCTCGTGCTCCACCCAGCCGCGGCCGGGCAGCTGCGCGAATTCCAGCAGACGCTGCTTGCGTTTGGTCCACTTGCCCACGTTCTTGGCGGCGTCAGTGGCTTCTCCGACAGTGCTGGCGATGTCGGCCAGCCACGCCTCGAACGGCTTGCGGCCCAAATCCTCTTCGAGGGCGGCGGCGATGGCGGCCTCGTTGTCCGTCATCAGCTTGACGAGGCCCTCGAGCTGTCGCTTGCGCCACGCGACGTCGCGGGTGCGGCCGGTGGCGAACGTCTTGCGCAGCCGGGCGACGGTCGCCGCCACGTCGACCGCAGCGGGCTGGGAGCTGGGCGGGGCGGTCGCTTCGGTGGTCACCCGGCTGATCCTAACCAACCGCCCGGTTGGCGGTCGGGCTTCGGTCAGTGCCGCTCGCCGACGACGAACTCGGAGAACGCCGACCCGTCGGCGTCGTCCGGCAGAACCCAGCGGCCGAGACGTCGCATCTCGGTCTGCGACGTCACCGCCGACGCCGTCCACCCGTGACCGTCGAGCCACTCGGCGACGTCTGCCCGATCCTCGTCGTGATACATCAGGTCGCCGACGTCGACGGCGTCCTCGATGCCGAACTGCGCAGAGATCTTCCGGAACCGTTCGCGCATCAACTCGCGCCGGTCTTGGGCCTGTACCCCGACGGTCTCCACGGCCACCCGACTTCCCGGGGCGCTCAATTCGGTGACCTGAGCGAACAACTGATCTTGTGCCTCCGAGGGCAGATACATCAGCAATCCCTCGGCCAACCATGCCGTGGGCAGCGACGCGTCGAACCCCGCAGCGGACAGTGCGGCTGGCCAGTCTTGTCTCAGGTCGACCGGTACCCCGTGGAGCAGCGCCGACGGTTCGACGCCGTGCTCGGCCAGGGTCGCGGCCTTGTATTCGAGCACCTTGGGCTGGTCGATCTCGAAGACGGTCGTGCCGTCGGGCCACTCGAGTCGGTAGGCACGTGAGTCGAGCCCAGAGGCCAGGATGACGACCTGCCGGATGCCGGCAGTTACCGCGTCCGCGAAGAACGCGTCGAAGAAATGCGTCCGTACCGCCTGGTAGTTGCCCATGTGTTCGAGGATCGTGGCCGACTCGGGGTCGGTGTCGGCCACCTTCGCGGCGAAGGAGTCGTCGAGCATGAACTCCCAAATCCCGGTCCCCGCACCGGCCACCAGGATCTTCGCGTACGGGTCGCGGATCAGCGGTGTCTCGCGCTCGGTCTCACCGGCCCGGGCGGCGGCCACCATCACCGCGGTGGAACCCACGCTGGTGGCGATGTCCCAGGTGTCGTCGTGTGTGCGCAATGAGCTCATCGCGCCATGCTAGCGAGAAAGTTAGTAGTGCTATGCGGCAGTGCGGTTGCGGCCCGAAAGCACCTTCGCCGAAGGCCTGCCGAGTTACTCGGCGATCTTCCAGAGTTTGTTCGCCAGCAGCAACTCAAGCTTGTCGACGATGTTGCCGAGCTCATCATGGCCGCCGACGTAGCCAGCATAGAAACCCATGCCCCACATCACGGCCACCAACATCTCGACCAACGTCGGGACATCGGTGTCCGTGGTGAGCTCGCCACTCTGCAGGGCTTCGGTAACGGCCCAGGTCACGTACGCCCTGGAGGTCTTCAGGGAGTTGTGTTCGTCGCGGCTCAGCTCGGGGTGACGCTGGGACTCCAGCACCGACGTGACCAGGAAGGCGGCCGCAGATCTGTCCCGGGAATCGGCCTGCATGGCCGCCGAGAAGAATGCCGACAGACGCTTCAGCAGTGACGTCTGCCCGTCGGCCTTGGCCATGCCGGCGGCGACGACCATCTCGTTGGTCTTCTCCACCACCTCTGCGTACAAGACACGCTTGCTGGCGAAGTAGTGGTTGATCGCGGGGCGGGTCAGATCCGCACGTATCGCGATCGCCTGAAACGTCGCTGCGTCATAACCAAGTTCGCTAAAAACTTCGCGGGCCGCTCGCACGATGCGCTCACGGGTCTCCGCCGCCTTCGCTGCAGGCGGGCGGCCAGGGCCTCGGGTCGCGGTATACGGCACGGTCAAATTGTGCCACACCCAAACTGACAGCCCCACGCCAATTGGTTGCGGAACCGTAAGAGTGTGTATCTCAGCAAACCATCGCGGCCGTCAATCGGCCTGTGATGACCATTTCTTACAGAAGTCCGACATAGCTGGGAGGCCCTGGCCTGGGGCGTAGGCGCGCACGCCTACAACTATCGTTCTCATCCATGGCGGGCGCGGTGACTCGGGAGTCCTACTTCGAGACCGGCCTCGACGTGCTTGCCGACCTCGGGTACGGCGGCCTCAAACTGGCCGGCGTCTGCAATCGTCTCGGCGTCACGACCGGCTCGTTCTACCACTACTTCCCAAGCTGGTCGGCCTACACGAGGGAGCTCATCGGCCACTGGCTGCAACGCCGCATCGACGGCATGGCCGTGGCATATGCCGAGCCCAACGCCCGACGACGCATCGACACGATCATCAAGCACGCCCTGGCACTGCCCCACGGCGCCGAGACGGCGATCCGTGTCTGGAGCTCGCTCGACCAGGACGTACTCGCGGTACAAACCGAGGTCGACAAGCGCCGATTCGACGTGATGTTCGACGCGGCGTTCGAAATTCTCGGGCACGCGAACCAGGCGCACGTCTTTGCCTCGTGGAGCATGTATCTGCTGATCGGGTACGAACAGGCCACGCTGCCGCGCGACACCGTCGGCCTGCGGTGGGTGGCCGATCAGATGCTGGAGGCGTTGGACTCCGGGCGGTTCGCCTCCGTCCCCGACGACTGAGGCAAAGGACTACCTTGGGCACATGCTGAACCCGGCCCTTCTCTGGAGCCGGGCAGTCGATCGGATCAGACGGCGGGACCCCGAGCACGACGCAGCACGGCGGGCGGTGCGCGCGGCGCTGGTGTTGCCGTTGGCCGCCGCAACGGGGTTTGCCCTCGGAAGCGGTTCGCAGACACCGTTGTTCGCGATCTTCGGTTCGGTCGCCCTGTTGATCACGGTCGACTTTCCCGGCAACCGGCCAGCGCGGGCGTTGGCGTACGGCGGCCTCGGCGTCAACGGCGCCATCCTCATCACGCTCGGCACGCTGGTGGCGCCCCTTCCGTGGGTCGCGGTCCTGACGATGTTCGTCCTCGCCGTGATCGTGACGTTCTCCGGCGTTCTCAGCGAGACCTTCGCCGCAGGCCAACGGTCGACGCTGATGCTCTTCGTGCTGCCGGCCTGCACCCCGGTCGGTCCCGTTCCGGAGCGCCTGTTCGGCTGGTTCATCGCGCTCGCGCTCGGCGTGCCGGCCGCGCTGTTCCTGCTTCCACCCCGCCACCACGACGACCTCAGGCGTCACGCCGCCCTGGTGTGCCGGACGCTGGCCGACCGGCTCGACGGCGACGCCACCGACGACGACGTGTCCACGGCGATGGGCGCACTGCGGGCCAACTTCCTGGGCGCCGACTTCCGGCCGGTCGGACTGACCGCCGGCAGCCGCGCGCTGGTGCGGGTGGTCGACGACCTGCAGTGGCTGGCGGATCGCGTCACCGACACCAGCGGAGAGCTGCTGGCCGAGATGAGGGATCCCGTCGTCCGGGTGCTGCGCGAAAGCGCCCTGGTACTCAGCACGCCGGTCGCAGAACGCGACATCCACCGCGCCAACCTGTCCGAGGCGCTGGCCGTCCAGAGGTTGATAGCCCAGAGCCGCTATCGCGACGACATCATCGAGATCCTCGCCGAACCGAACGACGCCACCGCGATCGGCGTCGGCCGAAAGCTGCTGACGCGCCGAACCATTTCCGGGTGCGTCGGCACGACCGGACGGGTCATCGGCATCGCCGCGGCGGCCGATGCCCGCCCCGTGTGGGCCAGGGTGCTCGGGCGCAGACTTCCGGAGGCCGGCGCCGCCGAGCGGCTGCTCTCCGAGTCCCAGGCGCTGACGTCGCTGCCAGGCGGGTTCCTGGCCACGCGCGCCGTCGTCGTCCGCAACAGCATCCGCACCGGTCTCGGGCTCGCCATCGCGGTGGCCGTCACCCACGTCTTTCCCGTCCAGCACGGCTTCTGGGTGGTGCTCGGCGCCATGTCGGTACTGCGCAGCAGCGCGCTGACGACGGGCACCCGGGTGGTGCGCGCCGTCGTCGGGACGACGATCGGCTTCCTCCTCGGCGTGGCGTTCATCGAGTTGATGGGGGTCGACCCGGTGGTGCTGTGGATTGCGTTGCCCGCCGTCGCCTTCGGCTCGGCGTACGTCCCGGAGGTCGCCTCGTTCGTCGCAGGCCAGGCGATGTTCACGATGATGGTGCTGATCATCTTCAACGTCATCAGCCCCAGCGGTTGGCAGGTGGGCCTGTTGCGGGTCGAAGACGTCGTCGTCGGCGCTTTGGTGGGCGCGGTGGTGTCACTGCTGTTGTGGCCGCGCGGCGCGGCTTCCAGGGTGTCCCGCGCGGTCGACGCGTCCATCGCGGCGGGCGCGACGTTCCTCACCGTCGCGGTGAAGCGGGTGACGCGCGGCGCGTCGGAATCGGCCGACGACAAGGTGTTCTCGTTGAGCCACGCGGCCATGTCGGCGTCGCGGACGTTGGATGATGCAGTCCGCCAATACCTTTCGGAGAGCGGCGGGTCGACGGACCGGCGCGCCCCGGCGATCCGGGCCGTCAACCGCGCCGTCCGGGTGCGCACCGCCGCCGAGTTGATCGCCGACGTGGTGCCGCCGCCGATCACCGCCTATCCGCGGGTGCGCGAGGTGCTCGAGCTGCACACCTCGGTGATCCGGGAGCGCCTGCACGGTCGACGGCCGGTGCACGATCTGGGCCCGATCGGCGACGACTTCGTGCTCGCCCTGCGCGCCGAAGCCGGCAGCGACGACCTGTCGATCAGGGCGGCGCTGCCGCTCGTCACCGTCGCGGCGAACCTCGGCGAACTGGAACTGCTGTACCCGGAGCCGGTGCACCCCGCCGCCCTGCGGATCGGTTAGCGCCCACCCCGGTGCGGCATCAGGGCGTTCGGCGGGATGGCGCCGAACTTGCCTGCGTTGAAGTCCTCGAGAGCCTCGATCACTTCGGCCTTGGTGTTCATCACGAACGGGCCGTAGTGGAAGACCGGTTCGCGAATGGGCTTGCCGCCCAACAGCAGAACCTCCATCGCGGGGTTGCGCGCGTCCTGGCTGGAACGCGCCGAGACGGAGATCCGGTCACCAGGCCCCATCACCGCGAGCTGGCCCTGGCGGATCGGATTTCCGACCGGGCCGACGGCACCTTCGCCCGCCAGCACGTAGACCAGCGCGTTGAAGTCGCGGTTCCACGGGACGTCGAGACGAGCACCGGGCTGGATGGTGGCGTGGGCCAAGGTGATCGGCGTGTAGGTCGAACCCGGTCCCTGCTGAGCGTCGATCTCGCCTGCGATGATCCGCAGGAGCGCCCCACCGTCGTCGGAGGACAGCAGTTTGACCTCGCCGCCCTCGATGGACTGGTAGCGCGGCGCGGCGAACTTGTCCTTGCGGGGAAGGTTGACCCACAGCTGAATGCCGTGGAACGTGCCACCGCTCTCGACCAGTTCGGCAGGCGGCGTCTCGATGTGGAGTACGCCTGCGCCTGCGGTCATCCACTGGGTGGCGCCGTCGGTGATGAGCCCGCCGCCGCCGTGCGAATCCTGGTGGGCGAAGCGGCCGTCGATGATGTAGGTGACGGTCTCGAAGCCGCGGTGCGGGTGCCAGTCGGTGCCCTTGGGCTCGCCGGGTTCGTATTCGACCTCACCCATCTGGTCCATGTGGACGAACGGGTCGAGGGCGGTGGCGCTGACGCCGGCGAAGGCGCGGACGACGGGGAATCCCTCGCCCTCGTACCCCTTGGGGCCGGTGGTGATGGACCGCACGGGGCGTTCGGTGTCGGACGCGGCGGGTCCCGCGATGCGGGGCAGGGTCAAGGTGTCGGCGGTGATGGCGGGCACGGGTACCTCCTACTGGAAATGTACCCAATATAACCGGACCGCGGTCCGATTATTCCGTCGCCCGACGTGGCGAGCAGACACAAAGGGCCCTCGTTCGCGCCATTTCAGGGCCCTATGCGTCTGGTCGCGAGCGGAAGTCAGGCCAGCACGGCGCTCGCCGCGGCCCGGGCGTCCGCGGCGGTGGCGGTGTCCAGCGCGGCGGCAGCTGCCTCCTGGCACTGCGCGAGCGTGACCTGCGCCAGCTTCGCGCCGACGGCGCTGACCGCAGCGGCGGCCGCCGACAGGGACGAGACGCCGAGGCCCACCAGCACGCAGGCCAGGTACGGATCGGCGGCGGCCTCACCGCAGACGCCGACGGGCTTGCCTACCGCCACCCCGGCCTTGGCCGCCATGGCAACCAGCGCCAGCACGGCGGGCTGCCACGGGTCGGTCAGGGTGGCCAGCTCGGCCGACATCCGGTCGGCGGCCATCGTGTACTGGGTCAGGTCGTTGGTCCCGATCGACAGGAAGTCGACGTGCTCGAGGATGCGGTCGGCGAGCAGCGCGGCTGCGGGCACCTCGATCATCACGCCGGGCACCAGCCCGTGGGCGCGCGTCTCGTCGGCGAAGGCCTTGGCCTCGGCCGGGGTGGCGATCATCGGCGCCATCACCCACGGCGCGCTGCCGGTGTTCTTGGCCGCCGCGGCGATGCCCTCGAGTTGCCTGGTCAGGATGCCGGGGTTGCCGTCGGCGATGCGGATGCCCCGCACGCCCAGCGCGGGATTGGCCTCGTCGGGGTGGCCGACGAACTTCAGCGGTTTGTCCGAACCGGCGTCGAGGGTGCGGATGACGACCTTCTGCCCGGGGAACGCGTCGAGCACCTCGCCGTAGATCTGCGCCTGCTCGTCCACCGACGGTTCTGTCGAGCGGTTGAGGAAGCACAGCTCGGTGCGGAACAACCCGACACCCTCGGCCGGGGTGTCCCGCGCTGCGCGCGCCGCCGCGCCGTCCTGGACGTTGGCCAGGATCGCGACGACGTGCCCGTCTGCGGTGGCGCCGGGGCCACTCCAGCTCTTGGCGAGGTCGGCTTCACCCCTGGCGACGGCGACGGCCTGGGCCGCCTCGGCCTCGTCGGGCGCCACGGTGACGGTGCCGACCGTGCCGTCGACCATCACCATGGTGCCCGCGGCGACGGAGTCGAGGCCGTCGACGGCGACCACGCACGGGATGCCGAGTTGGCGGGCGATGATCGCGGTGTGGCTGGTGGGCCCGCCGAGCGTGGTGGCGAGCGCGACGACCAGTGAGGCGTCCAGACCCGCGGTGTCGACTGGAGCGAGGTCCTCGGCGCACAGGATCGACGGCACCTCGGGCACCGGGACGCCGGGTTCGGGCAGGCCGTTGAGTTCGGCGATGACGCGGTCGCGGATGTCGCGCAGATCGGTCACTCGCTCGGCCATCAGCCCGCCCAGCTGGGTGAACATGGTGACGAACTGCTCGACGGCACCGGTCACCGCGCCGACGGCCTGGTTGCCCTGCCCGATCCGCTTCTCGGTGGCCGCGATCCACGCCCGGTCCTGGGCCAGCTGCGCCGTCGTCGCCAGCACCTCCGAGGCGGCACCCGACGCGTTCGCGGCACGTTCGCGCAACCGATCGGCCACGGCGGCGGCGGCGGCGGTGAACCGGGCCACCTCACCGGGACGCCGGGACTCCTCGAGATCGGCGCTGGTCGACGCGGTGTCGACCAGCGGCCGCGAGCCCGGCCTGATCACCGGCGCGTATTGCACGCCACCCACCGCGGGGATGCCGCGAAGGACGGTTCCGACGGGCGGCTGCGAGACGTCCGCGGGATGCAGTGATACGGAAGACGAAGTGGCGCTCATGTGAACTAGATTACAACAAACCGTTGACAAGTCAACACATACAGGGGTAAAACCAACTATATCAACATTGCAAACACGCGTAACCCACAAAAACGGAGAGCCATGTACGCCGAAGAGCGCCAACAAGCGATCGCCGCATTGGTGATCAGCCAGGGTCGCGCCTCGGTCACCGAACTCGCGCAGACTTACGACGTCACGACCGAGACCGTGCGCCGGGACCTGGCCACGCTCGACCGGGCCGGCGTCCTGCGCCGCGTCCACGGCGGCGCCGTCCCCACCCGGGCGCTGCACCTCGTCGAACCCGGCGTCGGCGAGCGGGAGACCACCCGCGCCGACTACAAGGACGCCATCGCCGAGGCCGCCGCCGAATTCTTCCCGCTCAACGGCGCCAGCGTGCTGCTAGATGCGGGCACCACCACCGCCCGCATCGCCAACCAGCTGCCCACCGACCGCCAACTGCTCGTCGTGACCAACTCGGTGCCCATCGCCGCCCGGCTGGCGTCGATGCCGACGGTCTCGCTCCAGCTGCTCGGCGGTCGCGTCAGGGGCGTCACCCAGGCCGCGGTCGGCGAACAGACCCTGCGGGTGCTCGACAACCTTCGCGTCGACATCGCGTTCATCGGCACCAACGGCATCAGCGCCAGACACGGACTATCCACCCCCGACAGCGAGGAGGCCGCCGTGAAACGCGCCATGGTCGCGTGCGCCAACTACGTCGTCGTCGCCGCCGACTCGACGAAGGTGGGCCGCGAAGACTTCGTCAGCTTCGCGCCGATCTCCAGCGTCGACACCCTCATCACCGACGCCGAGATCTCCGACGCCGACCGTCGGACCCTCACCGACGAAGGCGTCGAAGTCATCACGACGGGAGCCCCCGAATGATCGTCACCGTCACCCCCAACCCCAGCATCGACCGCACCGTGTCATTGGGCGCAACGCTCACCCGCGGCGCCGTACACCGCGTCACCTCGGCCACCAGCGAGCCAGGCGGCAAGGGCGTCAACGTCGCCCGTGCGCTGGCACTCGCGGGCCTCGACACCATCGCCGTCCTCCCCACCTCCGACGACGACCCCATGGTGGCCGCCCTGCGCGCAGCAGGCGTCACCTTCCGCAGCGTCCCCGTCGGCGGGGTGGTGCGGACCAATCTGGCGATTACCGAAGCCGACGGCACCACCACCAAGCTCAACGAGCCCGGCGCACCGCTCGACGCCGATGCACTGGACGCGCTGACCCGCGCCGTCCTCGCCCACGCCGAAACCGCTTCGTGGATCGTGCTTTCCGGGTCACTGCCGCCCGGCGTTCCCGACGACTGGTACGCCGACGTGGTCGCACGGCTGGCCTCGGCGCCCTGTCACGTCGCCGTCGACACCTCCGAGCGTCCGCTCGACGCGCTCGCCGCCGCCTTCGGCACCGCGGCACCGGACCTCATCAAGCCCAACGCCGAAGAACTCGCGGGCCTGGTCGGCGCGTCCCCCGAGGAACTGGAAAGCGCTGCCGCCCAAGGTGATCCAACGCCGGTGATCCTGGCCGCCAACCAGCTCATCGAACGCGGCGCCAAGACGATCCTCGTCACGCTCGGGGCAGCGGGCGCCGTCCTGGTCGACGCAGGCGGCAGTTGGATGGCCGCCCCGCCGCCCATCACCCCGCGCAGCACCGTCGGCGCAGGCGACTCGTCGTTGGCCGGCTACGTGCGCGCCGCGGTCGGTGGCGCCGAGCCACCTCGCCGCCTCCAGATGGCCGTCGCCTACGGCAGTGCCGCAGCGGCGTTGCCCGGTTCCGCCCTACCCGCCCCGTCGCAAGTCGACCTGGACGCCGTCCGGGTCTACGCCGTCACACCCGCCGCCATCCGCCCCTAACCAACCCGACTCACACCAGAGGAAAGAGAACCATGTCCATCATCACCACTGACCTCGTCGCCATCGACGTCGACGCGGGCGGCGACAAGGAGGCCGTGATCGGCCTGCTCGCCGCGCGTCTCGCCGATGCCGGACGCTCCTCCGACGGTGCAGGCCTCGTCGCCGCCGCAATGGCCCGCGAAGCCCAGTCCGCCACCGGCCTTCCTGGCGGCATCGCAATCCCCCACTGCCGCTCCCCCTACGTCGACCAGGCCACCATCGGCTTCGCGCGGCTCTCGCCCGCCGTCGACTTCGGCGCGCCCGACGGTCCCGCCGACCTCGCCTTCCTGATCGCGGCTCCCGACTCCGGCGGCGCCGAGCACATGAAGCTGCTGTCAAGTCTCGCAAGGGCATTGGTGCGCAAGGAGTTCGTCGCGTCACTGCGGGCAGCCGCGTCGGCCGAAGAGGTCGTCGCATTGGTCGAAGGTGTGGTGAACCCCGCCCCGGCAGCTACACCCGCCGCCGCGCCGGCAGCATCAGCCGCGCCCGCCGAGTCGAAGAAGACCACGACGCTGATCGCGATCACCGCCTGCCCCACCGGAATTGCGCACACCTACATGGCCGCCGACTCGCTGGCGCTGGCCGCCAAGGAAGCCGGCGTGACGATGCACGTCGAGACGCAGGGCTCCTCGGGCAGCACCCCGGTGGCACCGGAGGTCATCGCCGCCGCCGACGCCGTCATCTTCGCCACCGACGTGGGCGTCAAGGACCGCAGCCGCTTCGCAGGCAAGCCCGTCATCGCCTCCGGCGTCAAGCGCGCCATCAACGAACCCGCCAAGATGGTGGCCGAAGCAGTCGCCGCCGCAAGCGATCCCAACGCCGCGCGCGTCGAGGGCACCACAGGCGGAGCGGGGTCGTCAGCCACCCCGTCCGCCGCGGGCGGCGTCGGCTGGGGCACCCGCACCCGCCAGATCCTGCTCACCGGCGTCAGCTACATGATTCCCTTCGTCGCCGCAGGCGGTCTGCTGATCGCGCTGGGCTTCCTGTTCGCCGGATACGACATCGCTAACAAGCCCGAGGGCGCGACGCAGTCACTGGGCAACATCATCGCCAGCACCAACTCGCTGACCAACCTGCCCGACGGCGGATTCGTCCAATACCTCGGCGCCGTGCTGTTCACCCTCGGCGGCTTGGCCTTCGGCTTCCTGGTACCCGCGCTCGCCGGCTACATCTCCTTCGCCATCGCCGACCGGCCCGGCATCGCACCGGGTTTCACCGCAGGCGCGGTGGCGGTCTTCGTCGGCGGCGGCTTCATCGGCGGCATCGTCGGCGGCCTGATCGCCGGCTTCACCGCACTGTGGATCAGCAAGATCGGCGTCCCCAAGGCCATGCGCGGCCTCATGCCGGTCGTGATCATCCCGCTGGGCGCTTCGCTGGTCGTCGGCCTGCTGATGTTCCTGCTGCTCGGCCGCCCGCTGGCCGCCATCACCTCGGGCCTGACGAGCTGGCTCGGCGGGCTGTCCGGCAGCTCGGTGATCCTGCTCGGCATCATCCTGGGCCTGATGATGTGCTTCGACCTCGGTGGTCCGGTCAACAAGGCCGCCTATGCCTTCGCCACCGCGGGACTCAACGTCGCCGATCCGTCGTCGCTGCGCATCATGGCCGCGGTCATGGCCGCAGGCATGGTGCCGCCGCTGGCGATGGCGCTCGCCTCGACCGTGCGTCCGAAGCTGTTCACCGAGCCGGAGCGCGAGAACGGCCGAGCTGCATGGCTTCTCGGTGCCTCGTTCATCTCCGAGGGCGCCATCCCGTTCGCCGCGGCCGACCCGCTTCGCGTCATCCCGTCGATGATGGCCGGAGGCGCGGTCACCGGTGCACTCATCATGGCCTTCGACGTCACGCTCAAGGCACCCCACGGCGGCATCTTCGTGTTCTTCGCGATCGGCAACCTCCTGTGGTTCCTGGTCGCCCTGGCACTGGGAACCGTCGTCGCCGCCGCCGCGGTCGTCGCCGCAAAGCAGTTCGCCAAGAAGGCGGACGCCGATACCGCCCCCGAACTCGTCGCCGCCTGACATTCTCGAACCCACCGCAAAAGGAGATTCACCATGCCCGCCAAGACCGTAATCGTCGGTTCGTCGATCGGCCTGCACGCCCGCCCCGCGGCGATCATCGCCGAAGCCGTCGTCAACGCCGGCGCCGAAGTCACCCTGTCTCTGGACGGCGGTGAACCGGTGGACGCCGGCTCGGCGCTGATGATCATGACCCTCGGGGCCGGCAACGGCGCCGAGGTGACGGTTGCCTCCGACGACGAGGCCGCGCTGAGCACCGTCGCGGAGCTCATCCAGAAGGATCTCGACGCCTAGCTAGACCAGCAGTTTCTACTCAGGGGAGGCGCCGACAGCGCCTCCCCTGAGCTCGTCGAGAATGGTGCATGGCGCACTCCTGCAGCATCGTACGATTGGTCATTCATGGTCACCTGCATACCGCGTCGTGAAGACGCGTGCACGAGCGGCACTGGCATCTTCTGGTGACGGCAGGTCGAGGTCTCTGGACAGGAAGTCTCGGGTGGCGGCGTCGTCATGGCCCTGCTGGCGCATGCCGTCGAGAACGTGGACGTACTGCGCCGCCCTGGCGTCCTGCGTGGCGAGCCGGGCGATGACGACGATCTCGTCGGCGAGATCGGCTTCGGTCATCGAGATCACTTCCTGCGATAGGTCGATTCGTTGGACGCTGCCGTCCATGAAGGTCGAGACGGTGACCGTCCCCGGCGGGTTCGTGACGGTGAACATCGTCGCGACGACCTCGTCGTCGTCCTCGTCCACGACGTCGAAACCGTCGAGGGCGTCGAGATCCGGCAGATCGTCGTCGTCGAAATCTGCCGGCAAGGGATCGTCCGTCAAGCGATGGCCTCTCAGTCCGGAATGTTGGCTTCGAAGTCGAGGGGCTTCTTCTCGAACCAGGCCTTGGACGGCAGAAACTCCATCAGCCCGTCGAGCGCACGCTGCAGGTTGTCATTGGTGCCCGGCAGGAAGCTGCCGTAGAGCTCGCCGTTGACGCGGCGGGGCAAGGACACGATCCGTCCCTGCCGGGAATCCAGAACGCCCGCTGCCACCTCCGACTGCGTGTAGGTGCCACCGGGGTGACGCTCGTTGGCCGTGATCTCCACCCAGCTGCTCGGAGCGGCGGTGATCTCGGCGTACAGGCGGGCCGACGGCGGGTCGACGCCGAATTGTGCGAGCTGATTCGCCGTCGTCGACTGGCCGAGCTTGCTGGCTACCCCGGTGAGGGGTTCGACGGCGGCCGGGGTGGCGGGTCCGAGGACTGCCGTCACCATGCCCGCCAGTCCAACCTGGGGTGCGATGCGCTGCAAGACGATCATGTCGCCGTCGCGCGCGGCGATGACGTGGCGATCTCCCTTGCGGCAGACGACGAAGCGCACCATCTTGCCGCCGACATCCCTGCGCCACCAACGACATTCGAGAGTCCGGTCGGCACGGCTCAAGGTGTCGACCATGGCGGCGACTTCGGGGTGCGGCGCGCCGAAGACGTCGAGCACGCCCTGGGAGGTGAGGTCGCGGGCAACCTGGTCCCACACGATGTCCCGCAGTTCGAGCTGCGGGATGTTGGGGCGAATACCCAGCGCCGGGGGGAACTCCATCATGTGCAGCCGGTCGGCGATGACGAGCATCCCGTCGATCGTGACCTCGACCGCCACGACGTCGTCGACGTGGGTGCCACGGCCGCCGTTGGGCAAGGACATGTCGATACCCCCTCTTCCCCATCTTCTCCGGGCGGGGGTCGGCACGGATGTCCACCTCGACTCGGCGCATCTTTGCCTGCGCCTCGTCGAGGTTTGCCGACGGCCGGCAGGCCACCGACGGACCGGTCGCGTCCCAGCCCCCTGATGCATATGAGGGTACCAGCGGTTTTAGGGCCTCCCGTGCACCAATTGGCGACTCGTCCGACTCCTCCGGGCACACCCAACGTCGCAGTTGAGCGACGTGATTGGCACGCCCGCCGTTCCACTGTGGCACACCTCGTCGGCCCCTCGTCCCGTCGTGGACGTGGCCGTCGACCTGCTGGGACTGCAGAGTGAGCTGGCGCTCGCAGCGCACCCTCAGGAGTCCGCCAGAAATTGGCGCCGGCGACACATCCGTTTGCTGCGGGCATCCGCCGGTCGACGCCCAGGTGGCGTCTGGTCTCGGTGGTTGATACTGGACCGACATGCCGGCCGGTGCGTCGTGTGTGACACGGGAAGGAGCCATGGTGCCGTGAGCGATCGCGACGACGCCCTGCGCAAGGAACTTGGCTGGACCGGCCCCGAGGAATCGGATTACGAGCCCACCACCACCCCGCCGACCTTCACACCGGCTGCGACTCCGGTGCCGTCGCGTCCGCCCGTGGACGTGCCGGAACCCCCTCCCCCGCCACCTCCCCCTCCGCCGCCCCATCGCGATCCGCAGCGCTTCGGACCGCCCCAGCAGCA
>NZ_MVOC01000068.1 GCF_002043095.1 Mycobacterium sp. AT1
CGGCGAGCGCGCTCGCCGGTCACATCGAACGTTTCTGGGATCCGCGGATGACGGGCCGGCTGCGCGAGCGGGTCACCGCCGACGCGGCGTCGGTCAGTACGGTCGTCGTGGCTGCGGTGGCGCAGCTGAGCTGACGCCCCCCGGCTCGCGTCAGCGACGCCGCGGGGCCGCGGGCACGCAGGCCAGGCTCTGGGCTCCGACGCCCTCGTGGTCGACACCGCGCCAGAAGTCGGCGTCGTAGCCGGCATCGGAGATCTGCACCATCTCCACGGTGGCGGGGCGCGTCGTCGACGCGGTGTGCTCGCGCAAGTCGGCGAGGTCGATCTCCAGCCTGTCGATGCCGTTGCGGATCTGCTTGGCGTCGTTGGCCACGCGGCGCATGGCCGTCTTGTCGCCGTGGATGGCCTCCAACGCGGCCACGCAGCGCAGGGTCTCCTGGATCAGCCGGTGCAGTTCCTCGACGGTGGTCGTGGCGTTCATGGATTCTCCTTCAACGGTTTTGGACACGTCACCTGGGCAGGCCGAGGGCGGGTAGGCCGGGGCGATGCAGAAGGCGCGTCATCACGGCTGCGCCCAGGCTGACCACGCCCGCGACGAGGAACGCGACTGGCAGGTGCTGGGACCCGATGAGTAGCGCGGGAAGCCCGATGCCGATGACGCCGCCGAACAGCTTCGCGCTGTAGACGGCGCCGAAGTTGCGGACCGCACTCGGCTCACCGAAGTAGTCGGCGACGAGGCTGGCGACCAGCGGGTAGAAGGCGCCGCCCGCGAGACCGCTCAGCGCGGCGAATCCGATGAAGGCGACCGGCACGGCGGTCGACGCCGAGTAGACCAGGCCCAGTTGGGCGCTGCCTTGGATGAGCAGCGCCGCGGTGAGGGTCTGCCGCCGCCCGAGCCGGTCCGACAGCCGGCCGGCGATGCTGCGGCCGGTGCCGTTGACGATCGCCAGCAGCCCGACGGCGATTGCGGCGACGGCCAGCGAAAACCCTTGGTAGATAGCGAGAATGGGTACGTAGACGGCGGTCAGCAGCGAGGCCGCCGCGGCGATCACCATGATGAGGTACATCACCAGGAAGGCTGGCGTGCGGATGGCCTCGGCCGGCGAGTACTGGCGGATTGCGGTGACGTTGTTGCCAAGGCTGCGGTTGAGCGTCTTGTCGATCGCCCACTGCCTGGGGTCGATGTCCTGCGGCCACCATCCCGCGGGTGGGTCTTGCAGCAGGGCACCGGCCTGGGCGACCACGACGACCATGACGACGCCCACCGCGAGGAAGACCGGGGTGCGGTTGTCGGGTGTCAGGATGGCGGCAAACGCGGCGATGAACGGCACTGCGCCGCAACCGATTGCCCCGGTCACGAGGCCGACCCTGGCGGCGCGCTTCTCCGGGTACCACTTGGCGACGGTGGCGGTGCACGTGGCGTAGACGATGCCCGCGCCGATGCCCGACAGCACCGAGTAGCCGACGATTGCGAGTGCGAAGTCGTCGGTCAGGGCGACGGTGAGTGGACCCGCGGCGCACAGCACTGCCCCCACCGGAACGGCGCGCCCGGGGGAGAGGGCGAAGCGGTGACTCAGGACCGCGGTGGGAGCGGCGGCGCCGGCCTGGAAGACCACCCATAGCGCCAGCACCCAGAGCGCGCCGGTGAGGCTTCCTCCTCCGGTGACGTGCAGCGCGGTCAACGCGACGCCGAAGCCGTATTGCAGAACGCCGATGCACGCCATGGCAATCCACGCGAATGCGAGCATCCAGGTGCGGGAGCAGCCGATGAGATCCTCAGGGCGCTCGCCGACGCGGTATGAGCGACCGCGGTGGTCGCGTACTTCAGCCACGGGGGGTGGGGCATCGGTTACCGGCATGGCACGCTCCTAATTGCATACAGTATGCCATTAGATTAACGTGATGTAGGTCACGTGTCCAGGGATGCGCCGACCCGACGTGATGCACACGTCGTGAAAATCGAGAGAGGACGTCACATGGGCCGCGTCACCAGTAGATATCGGGTGCTCCGTCTCGACGACGGGGTCGGTGCCCATCGACCGGACAGCCTGGCCGCCGAGGAACCGCTGGAGATCCGCGTCGGGGGCCGACCCTTGACGGTGACGATGCGAACTCCCGGCGACGACTTCGACCTGGCCCGCGGTTTCCTCGTCAGCGAAGGCGTCGTGACGTCCGCCGCGGACGTCACCTCGATTCGGTACTGCGCAGGCGCGACCGTCGGGGGCGCCAACACGTACAACGTCGTCGACGTACTCCTCGACGACGCCGTCCCCGCTCCCGACGCGTCGCTCGAACGCAACTTCTACACGACGTCGTCGTGCGGGGTGTGCGGGAAGGCCAGCCTGGACGCCGTGCGGACGGTCAGCCGATGGTCGGTCGACGCCGACCCCGTGCGGCTGAGCGCGACGACGATTGCGACCTTGCCGGACACGCTGCGCGCCGCCCAGCGCGTGTTCGACCGGACGGGAGGCCTGCACGCTGCGGGTCTGTTCGACGCCGACGGCACGTTGTCGTGCGTGCGCGAAGACGTCGGTCGCCACAACGCGGTCGACAAGGTGATCGGCTGGGCTGTGGGCCAGGATCGCCTTCCGCTGACTGGGATGACGCTGATGGTGAGCGGCCGGGCGTCCTTCGAGTTGGTGCAGAAGGCGGTGATGGCGGGCGTCCCGGCGCTGGCTGCGGTGTCGGCGCCGTCGTCCCTGGCGGTCGACTTGGCCAGGGAGATGGGGCTGACGCTGGTGGGGTTCCTCCGCGGCTCGACGATGAACGTCTACTCGGGGGAGCAGCGCTTCGGTGCCGTCGTGTCGGGCTCGGATCGGCCGGCGGTGCGGTCCGCGGGCTAAGCCACTGCTCAGTCCTGGTCGGCCTTGGCCAGTCGCTCGGTGTGATAGACCTCGCGGGTCCGCTCGGTGTGCCGGTGCATGATGTCGGTCGCCCTGGTGACGTCGCCCGCGGCGATCGCGGTGATCAACTCCGCGTGCTCACTCCACGCGTCCTGCCCGCGAGGTTGCGCAATGGGCAGGTAGTACCAGCGCCACTTGCGTTCGACGAGACCGATGTGCTCGGCCAACACCTTGTTGCCTGCGAGCGTCGTGATCGCGGCGTGCAGTGCCGCGTTCGCCGCGACGAGTCCCTCGGAGTCGTTGGCGGCCAACGCATTCAGACCGTCCTGCTGTAGCTCCCAGAGCCGGTTGACGTCCTCCGGAGTGGCGCGTGACGCGGCCAGGCCCGCCGAGTGGGTCTCCAGTACCGTCCGTACCGCGAGAAGTTGGTCTACCTCCTCCTCGGAGGGAATGTGGACGAACGCACCCTGGGCGGGACGGAGCTCGATCCAGCCGTCGGCCTGCAGTCGCTGGAGGGCCTCCCGGACCGGTTGGCGGCTCACCCCGAGGTACTCGGCGAGTTCGGCCTCGACGAGGTGGCGGCCACGCTCGAGGGTGCCCTGCACGATCAGCTCGATGATGGCGTCGTACACGGCCTGGCGCAGGGGAGCGGGGCGCAACACCCGCGGCGAGGAGTCGTCGGCCAACATGGCGGCCCGTGAGGAGGTCTTGCGCTTGCTGGCTGGGAACGGGTGTGACATGGCGGGTGACTCCTTGACCGTCGTGGCGGTGCTCATCCTACAGGTTTTCGTATGCAAAGAACCGGTGGCGAGACCGTCGCCACATATCTTTCAGGCACCGAATCCCCCCGGCCCTGAGACGCCAAACCGGGCGCGGCGGAGTCCTTGGAGCCTCTGCCGCGCCCGGGGCGCTGTTTCCTACCCGGAACCCACCCGGGTGCTAGTCCAGCGCGAGTGACGCCGTCGCTTCCCGGTCCTTGGTTCCCGGTTGGTCGGTCGGCGTGGTGGTTCGTTCCGACACCGGCAGCTTGGGCTGACGCAGGAACAGCGTGATGAACGCACAGGCGATGCCGACGGAGCCGGCGATGATGAACGCCGCGCCGTAGCCCCAGTTGCTGACCACGACCGACCCGAGACCGGCGCCCACCAGGCCGGAGATGACCTTGGAGCTGTACACCAGGCCGTAGTTGGTCGCGTTGTTGTTCTCTCCGAAGTAGTCGGCGGTCATCGCCGCGAACAGCGGGAAGATGGCGCCGCCACCGAAGCCGGAGACCATCGAGGCCATCAGGAACAGCGGCATGCTGCCGATGGATCCCGAGAAGTACACCGCGAACTGGGCCGCGCCGAGCACGAGGCAGACGATGACGAGCGTCTCGCGACGTCCGTACCGGTCGGAGATCCAGCCGATCACGCCGCGGCCGGTGCCGTTGATGATGGCCTTGAGGCTCATCGCCAGCGCCACGATGCCACCCGCGAAGCCCATCTCCTTGCCGAACGGCACCTGCATGGCGATGCCGAAGATGTTGATGCCTGCGGTGCACAGCAGGACGAACCACATCAGCGGCAGGATGCCGGTCTTGACTGCCTCCATCGGCGTGTACTGCTTCTTCGCCGGCGGATTCTTGCGCAGCGCCCTGGCGATCCGCGGATCGGTGCTGGCGCCGAGTGGGTCGACGTGCGCCGGCCACCAGTTCTTCGGGGGGTCCTTGAAGAAGAAGCCGCTGACGGCAACCAACCCGGCGAGCAAGACGCCGGTGGCGAACAGGATCCCGGTGTAGTTGCTGACGTCCATGTACGAGGTGAAGATGAAGATGAAGGGCACCGACCCGTAGGCAAACCCGCCGTTGACGAATCCGGTCTTGCCGCCCTTGCGCTCGGGATACCACTTGCCGACCATGTTCACGCAGGTCGCGTAGACGAAGCCGGCCGCGGCACCGCCGAAGAAGCCGAATCCCACGTAGGCCCAGAACACATTGGGCGCGAAGGCGAGTGCCAAGTAGCCCATCAGCGAACCCGCGCCGCCCAGCATCATCGCCGCGCGCGCCGAGAGCTTCCCGCTCTCCCGCAGTCGGCCCGCAGGGAAGGCCACCGCTGCCTGGAAGAACACCCAGACGCCAAGCAGCCAGAAGATGTGCGATCCATGCCAGCCGTGTGCCTCGGACAACGTTTCCTCAGCTGAGGTGAACGCGTACTCCGAGGAGCTGATGGCCATCATCGAAAGCCAGGGGAGCCAGACCATCCATACCCTGGACCGTCCCAGGATGTCGCGGTCGGTTTCGCCGATTCGGTACACCCGGCCGTTTTCGTCGACGACCTCGCGGTACGCCGGCTGAGCTGTGGTCATGCTGCTCGAACCCCCTGGCTCCGTGATGAGTCAGTGGTGGGTTCGGCCGGTCGCCGACTCGGCGGGATCACCACTGACCACGCTCGATGCTCGCTGAATACTGCATACAGGTACATGTGTAACACCAATCACTCGGGAATGGGATAGTGACTACGGTCACACCGGACGGTATACTACATACAATTCTGAATGCAACCATGAATTTTCCTGGGAATCTGCTGGCGATCCCGAGGCGCCCCGTCGGCCGACCTCGGTTAGCCGCCGTGAGCACCGCGAATGCCGATCTGAAAGCCGTTGACAACGACGAAGATTCGTCATCGCGCCGGGACGTCCGCGGATGCCCGGCGCGGACCCAGGCCGGCGCGAGGTGGTGGCGGAGGTCTCGGCAGGGCTGCATCGCAGCGGCCGAGTTGGGGCAAAACGGGCCGAAACATAGACAGATGTTGTTAGTTGGGACACACTCTTGGTCTAACGCATACGGTATGCAATCTGAGTAGTCGCCTCCACGGCCCATCTTGTTCGCAGGACGCGCCGGGCTCCGGAGGGCTCACGCACCGGCGCGTGGAAAGGGATGACGACCATGAATGAGACCACCAACGTCGTGGACGATCCGGCTCTGGAGCCGAAATCGCCTGAGGGCAAGGCGTTGTCGGGGGTTCGCGTCCTGGACATGACCCACGTCCAGTCCGGGCCGTCGGCCACTCAGCTGCTGGCGTGGCTGGGGGCCGACGTCATCAAGCTGGAGGCGCCCAAGGGCGGCGACGTCACCCGCGGCCAGCTGCGCGACCTCCCCGGCGCTGACAGCCTCTACTTCACGATGCTCAACTGCAACAAGCGCAGCATCACCGTGAACATGAAGAGCGACGAGGGCAAGCAAATCTTCGTCGACCTGGTGTCGCGCGTGGACATCCTGGTTGAGAACTTCGGGCCGGGGGTCGTCGACCGCTTCGGCTTCCCCTGGGAGCGACTCCAAGAGATCAATCCCGCGTTGATCTATGCCTCCATCAAGGGATTCGGCCCGGGCAAGTACTTCAACTTCAAGGCCTACGAGGTCATCGCCCAAGCCATGGGCGGGTCGATGGCCACCACGGGTTTCGAGCACGGGCCACCCACGGCGACCGGTGCTCAGATCGGCGACTCGGGCACCGGCATCCACCTGGTCACGGGAATTCTCGCCGCGCTCTACCAGCGGACCAACACCGGCCGAGGTCAGCGGGTCGAGGTGGCGATGCAGGATGCCGTGCTCAACCTGTGCCGGGTGAAGTTGCGGGATCAGCAGCGGCTCGCCCACGGTCCCCTTCCGGAATACCCGAACGAGCATTTCTCCGACGAGGTCCCACGCTCGGGCAACGCCTCCGGTGGCGGGCAGCCCGGATGGGCGGTCCGCACCAGCGGCGGCGGTCCCAACGACTACATCTACGTCATCATCCAGCCACAGGTGTGGGCTCCGTTGGCGGTTCTCATCGGACGGCCGGAGCTGGCCGACCATCCCGACTGGGCCAAGCCCGAGGACCGGCTCGACAAGTTGGACAAGGTCTTCGCGCTCATCGAGGACTGGTCCGCCGAACACACCAAATGGCAAGCGCTGACCGCACTCAACGCCCTCGGCATCCCGTGCGGTCCCGTGCTCGGGACCAAGGAGCTCATCGAGGACGAGACCCTGGCCGAGCTCGGCTCCATCGTCACCGTCGAGCACCCGGAGCGGGGATCCTTCAAGACCGTCGGCTCGCCGCTTCGGCTGTCGGACTCCCCGGTCGACATCGTCAGATCACCGATGCTCGGCGAGCACACGGACTCCATCTGCGCGGAACTCGGCTATTCACCGGATCAGCTCGAGCAGTTCAGAAGCGTCGGGGCGATCTGAGATTGCCGAGCGGGCCGACGGCGGCCCGCGTCACCACCGACGAGTCCACCGACTCGAAAGCGAAGGTGAGGGTGCCATGAGGTGAACCCACTAGGCGAAACGCGCGCGCCCGAACGCCTGCGCGGGGACCCACCCCCGCGTGGTGCACGAACGGCCCGCCCGGATGTCCGCTGCGAAAACCCAACGCGAGGCGGCATCGAGGGGCGAGCCTGTACCCACCCGTGAGAAAGAGAATGAACGATGTCCTCAACACTCGCAAGTTATCGCGAGGTCACCGACGCCAACAACCGCGTCTACCGGATCGGGGAGACCGACCACCAACTGCTGGGCCGGTCCAGAGCTTGGATGGTGTGGTTGCCCTGGGCCGCCATGATGGCGGTCAGTGTCTACGAGTACGGCTACGGCGCCGCCCAGGCCGCCGTCCGTGAAGCCCACGGCTGGACGATGGGTGAGACGTTCTGGCTGCTGTCCATCTGGGCGTTCTTCCAAGCGTTGATCGCCTACCCCGCCGGGAAGCTGCGTGAGAAGGGCGTCGTCTCGGCGCGGGCTGCCATGCTCGTGGGTGCGGTGCTCTCGGCGGTCGGCTTTGCGAGTCTCACCCAGGACAGCATCGTGTTCGCATTCCTTGGGTTTGCGCTCTGCGGCGGCGTCGGCGCGGGTCTCGTCTACGCGACGTGCATCAACATCGTCGGCAAGTGGTATCCCGAACGACGCGGCGGCAAGACCGGTTTCGTCAACGGAGGGTTCGCCTACGGCGCCGTTCCGTTCATCTTCATCTTCAGCTACGCGCTGCACCCGAGTACCTACGTGTGGGTCCTCGACCTCGTCGGCGTGTACATGCTGATCGTCGTAGCGGCGTGCGGAATGTTCTTCAGAGATCCGCCGAAGAACTGGTGGCCCGCCGACGTCGACCCGGTGGAATGGGCCGACAGCAAGAAGGGTGCGGCCAGCCTGAAGCGCAATCCGCCCGCGGCGCGGCAATACACGCCGATGGAGGCCATCAAGACCGGCATGCTGCCGCTGATGTGGCTCTCCCTCGGAATCAGTGCGGGCGTCTCGCTGTTCGGAATCAGCTACATGGTGCCCTTCGCCAAGGAACTCGGCTTCGGGCCCCTGATCGCCGCGTCGTCGGCCGGTGTCCTGTCGATCGTCAACGGCACCGGTCGCACCCTGACCGGCTGGGTGTCCGACCGGCTCGGCCGCAAGCAGACCCTGCTCATCGTGCTGTTGGTGTCGGCGGTGGCGCTGGTCGGTCTGCTCTATGCGGGCAAGGCGCAGAACGAGATTGCGTTCCTGGGCTTTGCGTTCCTGGTGGGATTCGGTGGTGGTGCCTTCTACCCGATGTTCGCCTCGCTCACCCCGGACTACTTCGGGGAGAACAACAACGCGAGCAACTACGGACTCATCTACAGCTCCAAGCTGCTGGGGTCGGTGGTGGGCATCGGTGTCGGCGCCAGCGTGATCGACGCCTGGGGCTACAGCGGCGCCTACTGGTTGGCCGCAGCGAGCGCGCTGGTGTCCGCAGGCATCGCGCTGTTCCTGCGGCAGCCAGGTGGTACCGGTCAACCCACCGTCGCGCCGAGAGCGACGACGGCGTCGGCGAAGGTGCCTGCCTCGGCGGCTGACTGACCGGTGTCGTTGAGCGGCCGAGGGGATCACCGCATGGGTGATCCCCTCGGTCGCGTCGTCTGCCGTGGGGGTTGAATGAACTTCGCGATGCGAAACCAGCGTGTCGCCGAGCGGAATGGCCGACGTGCCGAGCCGGGGATGGGAGGGCCTGTCGATGGCCGAGGAGACTTCGCAGGCGCGGGGTGGCGTCCAATCGGTCGAGCGCGCCTTCGAGCTTCTGGAAATCCTCTCGGCCGCAGGCCCGTCCATCGCGTTCGGAGACCTGGCGGCCCGGGCCGGGCTGCCCCAACCGACGATCCACCGGCTGGTGCGGACCCTGCTCAACCTGGGCTACGTGCGGCAACTGCCCAATCGACACTATGCGCTGGGCCCCAAGCTGATTCGGCTCGGTGAGAGCGCAGCCCGGCTGATCGGAACGTGGTCACGTCCCCATCTGGCCGGGCTGGTGGAACGCACGGGCGAGAGCGCGAACATGGCGGTCGTCGACGGCGACATGGCCGTGTACGTCGCGCAGGTGCCCTCACCGCACTCCATGCGGATGTTCACCGAGGTCGGGCGGCGCGTGCACCTGCACTCCACCGGGGTCGGCAAGGCGCTGCTGATGCAACTGCCCGACGACGCGATCCTCGCGCTGCTCGAACGCACCGGGATGCCCGCTGCGAGTGCGAACACCCACACGACCGCACGGTCCCTGATGCGCGACATCGAACTGAGTCGCGTCCGTGGTTATGCCGTTGACGAGGGTGAGCAGGAGATCGGCGTCCGCTGCTTTGCGGTACCGGTACCCGACGCGCCGACGTTGACGGCAATCTCGGTGTCGGGGCCGGGATCGCGCCTGACCCTGACGTCGGGGACGACGGTGACGCCACTACTCAAGCGGGTGGCCCGCGACCTCGCCGCGGAATACGAAGGGGAGGCGGCTGGTTAGCCGCCTCCCCGTTCCAACCGACGTCGGATCAGTCGAGCATCAGTGCGGCGGCTGTCGGTGCGTCGGAGAGGGTTTCGGCCAGGTCGTTGAACTCGACGACGTTGTCGAGTTCGGTCCCCATCGCGATGTTGGTGACCTTCTCCAGGAAGATTTCGACGACCACCGGCACCTTGTGCTCGTGGGCCAGACGTTGCGCCCGCTCGAGTGCCGGGCCGATCTCGCCCGGTTCGACGACCTGAATGGCCTTGCAGCCCAGTCCTTCCGCGACCCGCAGGTGGTCGACCCCGTATCCCTTGGGCACGTCACTGTCGGTTTCCTGGGAGTTGATGTTGTCGAAGGCCAACGACACGCAGTAGTCCATGTCGAACCCGCGCTGCGCCTGGCGGATCAACCCGAGGTAGGAGTTGTTCACCAGGACGTGGACATACGGCAGGTTGAACTGGGCCCCCACGGCCAGTTCCTCGATGAGGAACTGGAAGTCGTAGTCGCCGGAGAGTCCGACCACGGTGGCCGACGGATCGGAGGCGACCACGCCGAGCGCTGCGGGAATGGTCCAGCCCAGTGGACCGGCCTGACCGCAGTTGATCCAGTTCCGTGGTTTGAACACCTGAAGGAATTGACCGCCTGCGATCTGCGACAGCCCGATTGCCGTGACGTAGCGGGCGTCGCGGCCGAAGACGCGGTTCATCTCCTCGTAGACCCGCTGCGGCTTGATCGGGACGTCGTCGAAGTGCGTCTTGCGGTGCATCGTCCGCTTGCGCTCCTGGCAGTCCTGCACCCAGCCGGTCCACGTCGGCAGGGTGCCAGCGCTCGTCCTCGCCTTGGCTGCTGCCACCAGCTGCTCGAGTGCGGGCTTGGCGTCGGACACGATGCCGAGGTCGGGTGAGAAGACCCGGCCGATCTGGGTGGCCTCGATGTCGACGTGGACGAATCGCTTTCCCCTGCGGTAGGTCTCGAGTCCGCCGGTGTGTCGATTGGCCCAGCGGTTGCCGATGCCGAGCACGAAGTCCGAGGCGAGCATGGTGGCGTTGCCGTAGCGGTGGGCGGTCTGCAGGCCCGCCATTCCGGCTGCCAGGCGATGGTCGTCGGGAATCGTGCCCCAGCCCATCAGGGTCGGAATCACGGGGATGTCGAGCGTCTCGGCCAACTCGACGAGCAGGTCGCTGGCGTCGGCGTTGATGATGCCGCCGCCGGCGACGATGAGCGGCCGCTCGGCCGTCACCAGCATGTCGAGCACCTTCTCGGCCTGGCCGCGGGTCGCCGCCGGCTTGTACAGGGGCAGCGGCTGATAGGCCTCGGGGTCGAAGTCGATCTCGGCGAGCTGGACGTCGATGGGCAGGTCGATGAGGACCGGGCCCGGCCGACCGGAGCGCATGAGGTGAAACGCCTTCGCGAAGGCGCCGGGCACCTGACCGGGTTCCAGGACGGTCATCGCCATCTTCGTCACCGGCGCGGCGATGGCGCTGATGTCGACGGCCTGGAAGTCCTCCTTGTGCAGCCTGGCGACGGGCGCCTGGCCGGTGATCGCGAGGATGGGGATGGAATCGGCTGAGGCGGAGTACAACCCGGTGATCATGTCGGTCCCGGCGGGCCCGGACGTGCCGATGCAGATGCCGATGTTGCCGGCTGCCGCCCGCGTGTAGCCTTCGGCCATGTGGCTGGCGCCTTCGACGTGCCTGGCGAGGACGTGCTTGATCCCGCCGTGGGCGCGCATGGCCGAGTAGAACGGGTTGATCGCCGCTCCCGGCAGCCCGAAGGCCTGGGTGGCGCCTTCGATCTCGAGAATCCTCACGGCCGCGTCGACCGTACGCATGCGGGTCACTTCGACGCCTCGACCTTCGTGCCGGACAGCCGCTCCACACCCAACAGCAACGCGGAGTGATCCAGTCCACCGTCGCCGTTGGCGATCGCCGACGCCATCAACTGTGCGACGACGGCGCCGAGCGGGATGACGACCCCGGCTTCGCGTGCCGCCGAGGTGACGATGCCCATGTCCTTGTGGTGCAGCGCGATTCGGAAGCCGGGGTCGAAGTTGCCGGACAACATCTTCGGTGCCTTCTGGTTGAGCACCGCCGATCCCGCCAGGCCGCCGCCGAGCACTTCGACGGCGGCGTCGATGTCCACGCCGTAGGCGCGCAGGAAGGTGATGGCCTCGGCAAGCAGCTCGATGTTGCCCGCCACGATCAGCTGGTTCGCGGCCTTGACGGTCTGTCCGGCACCGCTGGGGCCGACGTGGGCGATGGTCTTGCCGACGACGTCGAAAATGGGCTTGGCCGAGGCGAAGTCGGCGTCGGTGCCGCCGACCATGATGGACAGGGTGGCGTTGACGGCGCCGGGTTCACCGCCGGAGACGGGTGCGTCGACGATGCGCAGACCGCGTTCGGCTGCGGTCTTGGCCAGTTCGGCGGTGACGTCGGGCCGGATCGAGGAGAAGTCGATCACCAGGGTGCCGGGTTGGGCGTTGGCGAACACCCCGTCCTCGGGAAGCAGCACGGCTTGGACGTCGGGGGAGTCGGGGACCATGATTGCCACCACGTCGGCGTTCTTCACGGTTTGCTCGATGGAGTCGGCGGCCGACCCGCCCGACTCGACCAAGGCCTGCATCCGCTCCTCGGAACGGTCGTATCCGATGACGGTGTACCCGGCTGTCACCAGATGGCGGGCCATCGGCCCGCCCATGATGCCCAGTCCGATGAATCCGATGGTGCTCATGAGATCCTCGTTTCTTGTTGCTTCGAAAGGGTTTCGATGTTCACTGCGTTGGCTCCGCGCTCGTCGCGGGGAAGCCAGTCGAAGGTGTCGGGACGCGTGGCCTTGTACTCGAGTCCGAGGTAACCGGCGTATCCGCCGTCGGCGAGCTCGTGCACCTGGCGGGCCAGGGCCACGCTGCCGGTGCCCGGTTCCCCGCGCCCGGGGGCGTCGGCGATCTGTACGTGTCCGATCCGGCTGCCGTGGTCGCGGATGACGGCCGACGTGTCGTCACCGTTGACGTCGAGGTGGTAGAGGTCGGCGAGCAAGCGCAGGTTGGTGGTGCCGCTCTCGGCGTGCACCCGGTCGATGACCCCGATGGCGTCCGCGGCGGTCTTGATCGGGTAGCGCGGGGCGCCGCTGACCGGCTCGACCAGCACGATGGCGCCGATGCGGTCGGCGGCCGCCGCGGCGAAGGCGAGGTTGTCGGCGGCCACGTCGTCCTGGGTGGCGGGGGTGAACGCGTCGTCGCGGTTGCCGTACAGCGCGTTGAAGGCGCGGGTGCCGAGCGTGTCGGCGATGTCGACCGCGATGGCGACGTTGTCCTGAAAGGCTTTCTGCAGTGCGGGATTCGACACGATGCCGCGGTCGCCGGCAGGCATGTCCCCGGCCGCGAAGTTGAGTCCGGTCAATGTGACGCCGGCGTCCTGGATGGCCCGGATGAACGCCGTAACCTCGGCGTCGGTCGGCGTCGGGGTGGCGAACGGCCACCAGAACTCGACGGCTGAGAAGCCAGCGTCCTTGGCCGCGGCCGGCCGCTCCAGCAGGGGCAGGTCGGTCAGCAGGATCGAGCAGTTGACGGTGTAGGTGGCCTTCACGACGGCGTGCCCTTCGTTGATGCGGAGCGGCGTGGATTCATTCCGCAATGCGGAATGGAACTCTCACTAGAGAACTCGAGTGAACGCCCGCTGGAATCGCTTGTCAAGAATTCTCGGGCCCCGATACCGAGTGTGAATTGGTCGATAAACGCCGTGAATCACGGTTTGCCCCAAGGTTTTTGCGGTTCGTTAGTCGGCAAAGAGCGCGGGCCGGTTGGTAGCGGTGGTCGCCGTTCACCGCGACGGCCCACGGCGTGCCGTAGACCCCCGTGCACCCAACGGCTAGTCTTGCATACAATATCCGGTTCATGCCGACCAACCCGACGGGAGCCCAGGGCGTGCCCACTCTGCTGGTCCACCACGATGCCTTCGCCAACCACCAGACGTCCGCGGGTCACCCCGAGCGGCCCGATCGCTACCGCGCGGTGCAGTCGGCCCTCGGGCAGTCGCGGTTCGACGACTTGGTCCGCGAGGAGGCCCAGCTCGGCGCCCTCGACACGACGCGCTACGTGCACACCGACGCCTACGTCGACGCCCTGGAAGGCGCCCGTCCGGCGGACGGCTTCGTATACCTCGACGGTGGCGACACCATGATGGAACCGTCGACCTGGGAGGTCGTCCTGCGCGGTGTCGGCGGCACGATCCAAGCCGTCGACCAGGTCATGTCGGGTGGCGTGCAGAACGCCTTCGTCGCCTGCCGCCCGCCGGGACACCACGCCGAGACCGACCGAGCCATGGGCTTCTGTCTGTTCAACAACATCGGCATCGGCGCCCGCCACGCCCAGCTCAAGCACGGGCTGACCCGAGTCGCGATCGTGGACTTCGACGTCCACCACGGCAACGGCACGCAGGAGATCTTCTACTCCGATCCCGACGTGCTGTACGCCTCCACGCACCAGATGCCATGGTTCCCCGGCACCGGCGAAGTCCGCGAGACGGGCGTCGGAAACGTCTTCAACACCCCACTGTCGGCCGGCGACGGCGGTGCCGAACTGCGCGCGGCGTTCACCGACCGGATCCTGCCCGCCCTCGACGCGTTCTCACCCGAACTCGTCATCGTCTCAGCGGGTTTCGACGCCCACGAGCGGGATCCACTCGGCTCGCTGTGCATGACCGCCGACGACTTCGCCTGGGTGACCCGCGAGCTGATGGTGGCCGCCGAGCGGCACTGCGACGGTCGGCTGGTGTCGGTGCTCGAAGGCGGCTACGACCTCCAGGGGCTCAGGGAGTCGGTCGGCGCGCACGTCGCCGAGCTGATGCGCGGCTGAGCGTCAGCGCCCCATCGCGGGCAGCTCGGCCGATTCCGCCTGCGCGGTCGCGTCCGCGTTCTCCGCGGGAACCAGCCGGACGAAGACGCCCTTCGAGGTGGGGGTGTTGCTGACGTCGGCGACGCTGTCCAGGGGGACGAGCACGTTGGTTTCGGGATAGTAGGACGCCGCCGACCCGCGTGCCGACGGGTACGACACCACGCGAAAGTCCTTCGCGCACCTGATGATTCCGTCGTCCCACGTACTGACCAGGTCCACCATCTGACGGTCGGCAAGGCCAAGCGCCTCGATGTCGGCCGGGTTGACCAGCACGACGCGTCGCCCGTTGTGGATGCCGCGGTAGCGGTCGTTGAGGGCGTACGGCACGGTGTTCCACTGGTCGTGGGACCGCATGGTCTGCAGGACCAGGTGGCCCTCGGGTACCTGAAGCCGGTCGAACGTGTTGCTGGTGAAGACGGCCTTTCCCGACGGGGTGGGGTAGCGGTGCTCGTTGACCGGGTTGGGCAGCCGGAAGCCGCCCGGCTCGCGGACCCGTGCGTTGAAGTCCTGGAAGTCCGGCACGACACGCGAAATCCGTTCGCGGATCAGGTCGTAATCGCCTTCGAAGCTCTCCCACGGGATCGTCGAATCCGCGCCGAGGGTGCGGCGGGCCAGCCGCGACACGATGGCCACCTCGCTCAGCAGGTGCTCCGATGCGGGGTGCAGACGGCCGTGCGACTGGTGGACGATGCTCATCGAGTCCTCCACCGTGACGAACTGCTCGCCGGTGAGCTGTTCGTCGCGGTCACTGCGGCCGAGCGTCGGCAGGATGAGCGCGGTGTCTCCGCACACGGCGTGCGAAAGGTTGAGCTTCGTCGACACGTGCGCGGTCAGGCGGCACTTGCGCATCGCGGCCTCGGTCTGGTCGCTGTCTGGGGTCGCCCGCGCGAAGTTCCCCGCGAAGCCCATGAAGAACTTCGCCTTGCCGTCGCGCATCGCGCGGATCGCGTCCACCGCATCCAGCCCGTGCTTGCGTGGCGGGGTGAAGTCGAACTCGCGGCCGAGGGCGTCGAGGAACGACTGCGGCATCCGTTCCCAGATGCCCATCGTCCGATCGCCCTGGACGTTGCTGTGCCCACGGACCGGGCAGACGCCGGCGCCCGGGCGGCCCAGGTTGCCGCGCAGCATCAGGAAGTTGACGATCTCGCGGACCGTGGCGACGCCGTGCTTCTGCTGCGTGACGCCCATCGCCCAGCACACGATGATCTTCTTGCTCGCGAGCACGCGGTCGACGACCTCTTCGATGTCCTCGCGTGACAGCCCGGTCGCGGAAAGGATGTCCGCCCAGTCGATCCGGCGAGTGTGTTCGGCGAACTCGGCGAAGCCCGTGGTGTCGCGGGCGATGAACTCGTGGTCGAGCACGGTGCCGGGGTTGGCGTCCTCCGCGGCGAGAAGCAGCGCGTTGATCGCCTGGAAGAGGGCAAGGTCGCCGCCGGGCTTGATGTGTAGGAACTGGTCGGCGATGGTGGTCCCGCGGCCGACGATGCCCCTGGCCTTTTGCGGGTTCTTGAAGCGGATCAGCCCGGCCTCGGGGAGCGGGTTGACGGCGATGACGTGGCCGCCGTTGCGCTTGGTCTCCTCGAGTGAGGACAGCATCCGCGGCATGTTGGTGCCGGGGTTGATGCCGACGGCGAAGATCAGATCGGATTCTTCGATGTCGTCGAGGCTGACGCTGCCCTTGCCGATGCCGAGTGTCTCGCCGAGCCCCGAACCGCTGGACTCGTGGCACATGTTGCTGCAGTCGGGCAGGTTGTTGGTGCCGAGGCTGCGCGCGAACAGCTGCAGCAGGAACGCGGCCTCGTTGCTCAGCCGGCCGGAGGTGTAGAACAGCGACTCGTCCGGCGAGTCGAGACCACGCAGTTCGTCGGCCAGGAGGTCGAACGCGTCGTCCCAGTCGATGGGTTCGTAGTGGTCCGAGCCGGGGCGCTTCACCATCGGCTCGGTCAGGCGGCCTTGGTCGTTGAGCCACATGTCGGACTTGGTCGCCAGGACGGAGACGGGGTGCTCGCGGAAGAAGTCGCGAGTGATCCGACGCGTCGTCGCCTCGTCGTTGACGTGTTTGGCGCCGTTCTCGCAGTACTCGCTGAAGTGTCGCTTGGTAGGTTCCGGCCACGCGCAGCCCGGGCAGTCGACGCCGTTGGCCTGGTTGATGGTCAGCAGGTTGAGCGCGGTGCGCCGCAGCGACGTGTGCCCGAGCGAGAACTCCAGGGCGTGCATCACGGCGGGCACACCGGTGGCCCACTCCTGAGGTGCCTTGACGGTGAGGTCGTCCTCGCCTGCGGTCATCTCGTCGCGGTCCTTCCTCGGGGCTGCCGGTGAGCGTCTGCCGGGGAAGATCTCCAGGCGACCGTCACCAAAATACAGTATGCAATATGGCTTTACCGCCAGACGGGGATGCTCGACGAAGGACGTGCGGGGTTCGGGACGGGTCGCTCCGGGGTGAAGGTCAGGGGCGCTGGGCCGCTGATCCGCCACCGTCGACGAGGGCCTGCAGGCCGCGGTCCCACCTGCGGTCGCGGGCGCGGCCAATGGCCGTGCGGAACACCGCCATGGCGATGCCGATCATCGCGGCGAATCCCAGCCAGAGGATCGCGGCCGTGCCCATCGCGTCGGCGCGTGCGTCGGCGTCGGTCTGCGGAGGAGTGGTCACCTTGCCCGCGTCGTCGAGCCAGATGCGGACCTGCTGTCCGGCCCTGACCGGATGCTCGACCTTCGAGTAGTCCTCGTGTGCGACGTTCTGAGCGGTCCAGCGCACGTGCGCCACGAACGACGCGGACGTCGCCGACTCGACCTGAGTTGGGTCGGCGATGCTGTCGCTCAGCGCAATCGCTGGTACCTGATGACGGGTGGCCGCCTCGGCGGCAATGGTCTGGACCCGCTCGGCGTACCCCAGCTGCCCGAGGGACATCGCCGGGACGATCACGGCGACGATGGCCACGAATCCCACGACCACGCCCCACGCTTGCATGCGATCCGCTCCGCGAAGCAGCGGATCACGACCGAACGCACACTTCGCCCACCACCGGATGGGGGTCATGGTCACCGGCGACGGCCTGGTGCCGTAGTCGGCAGCGTTCGTATACATAATCCCATGGTCCCGCAACTGCACGGTCGACGCTAGGGGCGAGAGCGCGACATCTCTCACATGGGTGTTACGTCACATTCGTGGCGGTCGGCCTGCCTGGCCGGCGAACGCCGACCAGCCCACCGGGACACGCCGCCGACCACCAGGGTCAGCGCCGCCGCGACGACGAACGAGAAGATCGAGGCACTCATCCACGGCTGGGCGACGAAGCCGATGGCCTCCGCCAGCTCGCCCCAGGCCCGCGCCCACCAGTCGACCTGACCCGGATAGATCAGCTGGTAGGTGACGAAGCCCAGCGCCCAGGGCGCGAGCATCACCCAGCGCGAGGCCGAATCGGACGTGAGGTCCCACCCACGCCTACCGGAGAAGCAGTAGTAGTCGATCGTGAGCACCGCGAACAAGGGCACGAACACCGAACCGATCAACGACAGGAAGCTGGCGTAGCCGTAGATGTTGACTCCGAGCGCGAGCACGGTGATGAGCACGCCCACCGTGACCGCGATGTACCGCCGGTCCCACTGGGGCCGCACGTTCTGCGTCGACACGGTTGCCGAGTAGACGTTGGCGAAAGACTGGTCCATCTCCCGAATGGCGAGGACCGCGAAGGCCAGCCCACCGAGGGGGACGGCGATGAACGCGGCGAAGATCTGGTCTCCGTCGGAGGCCACGGTGACGAGCGCCAACAGGCCGAGCGCGTAGCAGGCGATCTGAGTAAGGCCGTAGCCGAAGAAGGCGCCGGTGAACGCCGCCGCGGAACTACGGGAGTGCCGGGCGTAGTCGGCGGCCATCGGCACCCAGGAAACGGCCACCGCCACGGTGGTGTCGACGCCGATGCTGAACCCCGACCACGTGCCCTCCGTCAGCGGCGGCAGCGGTTTGGCCAGCAGCTGAAAGAACAAGTAGGCCAACGCGACCACCACCGCGACGGTGACGTACCTGCGGAGAACGCGGACCGCGCCGAGCGGATACAGCGAGAGCCCGGTCGTGATGACGCCACCCACGACGACGAATATCCACTGCGGCACCGTGGGCAACACGGTGGCGGCCGCCGTCGCGATGGTGACCAACTCGAAGGTGCCCCACCCGACCATCTGCACGATGTTGAGCACCGTCGGCAGGTAGGACACCCGCGCGCCGAGCAAGCCGCGCAGCAGCACCATCGCAGGCGAACCGGTCTGCGCGCCCGGTATCGCCGACGCCGCGATCGCGGCCGCGCCGAGCACCGTGCCGACGACGGTGGCCAGCAGTGCCGCCATCAGCGACAGCTGCGGTGTGCCGGGTCCGCCCGGCTGCAGAACGACTGCGGCGCCGGTGAATCCGAGCAGGCTGACCCCGAGGTTTCCCCACAGGCCCAACTGGTCGAACACCCCGAGCACGCGGGGGGCGGGCTCGACCAGGGTGGGCGGGACCTCGCCGGCCGAACCACGCTGACCGGATGGACGCAAACGGCGTACGACGACGGACATCGAACTCACTCTCCCTACGCCGGCATTACCCGGTCAGGTTCAAGCGGTCGGTGGCTCGACAGCCACCCTCTCAGCCCGGTACCTCCGAGCTCCCGCGTTCTAGCCTCGAGAATGTAGCGCATCCCCGGCGGGCGCGCGCAGCGATTCCCGTCGTCGGCACAGCGGGGGCGCTACTCCGCCTTCGGCACCACGATGACCGGCGCGTCGACTCCGGCGAGGATGCGCGCCGCCGTCGACCCGAGGAACAGGCGCTTGGGGGCCGCGAACCGGCTCGACCCGATCACCAACACGTCGGAGTCGTCCCAGTTGAGCTTCTTCAGCGCCGACTCCAGCGTCGCGCCGTCGGCCACCAGGGATTCGATTTCGGGAGCGTCGGGCAATGCGCGGGCGGCGAGGACGAGATTCGACTCGGCAGCCGTAATTTGGGCTTGTCGAACGTCTTTCGGGCTCTCCAGGTGGGCCATGTTCTCACCGGACACCAACGACAGCATGCGAATCGACACCCCGGCCGCGCTGGCGAGCGTGATGGCGAACGGCAGGGGATTGTCGTCGCCGGGCTTCGTCGGGACCGCCGCCGTCACCGACGTGATGGAGGACGGCGGGTCTTCGTGGTAACCGCGCGGCGCGAGGGCGACCGGAATGGGGGAGCAGTGCAGGAGGGCGCCGGCGACCGAGCCGATCACGTGCCCGCCGAAGATGCCGTCCCTCGCGCCGCCGATCACGATGAGGTCGGAGTGCTTGTCCTCGGCGAACGCGATCAGCGTCTCGGAGTAGGACTCGCCAACCAGGACGTTGGAGGCGGCGGTCACGCCGACCTCCGCGAGCGCCGCGACGGCCTGGTCGGCCCACTCCTCGCCCTTGCGCACCAGCAGCTTCTGGTACTCCGCCCGGCCTGGGTGGCCGTCGGGGTACTCCTCGCGGACGACGAGCACGACGTCGACCGTCGCGTCGAACGTGTTGGCAAGTGCGCCGGCCAGCGCGACGCCGTCCTCACCGGTCGGCGTTGCCAGGTACCCCACGGTCAAGTGCATTGACGTTCACAACCTTTCGAAGTGCGTCAGTCAGAAGGTGTCGGGGACCTTGACTTCGGTCGAGGCGTTGAGAGTCTCACCGCGGAAGAAGCGCTTGGTGCCGAATGCGAAGCAGGCCAACATCAGTGGGATGCCGAGCACCAGCATTCCGACGCCGAGGACGAAGACCCCGCCCAGCG
This sequence comes from Mycobacterium sp. AT1, assembly GCF_002043095.1. Classification (GTDB taxonomy): domain Bacteria; phylum Actinomycetota; class Actinomycetes; order Mycobacteriales; family Mycobacteriaceae; genus Mycobacterium. The sequence continues at coordinate 20,241 of NZ_MVOC01000068.1, forward strand.
GTCCGAATGCGGTGTAGCCGTAGTCGGGTGACATCATCTCGATCGCGCTGTAGACGAACGCCCACGTCATCGAGACAGCGCCAAGGAGCGGGAAGATGCCGCGGAAGAACAGGTTTCGCACCGACGTGAACAACGTTCGGCGGAAGTACCAGACGCAGCTGTATGCGGTGACGCCGTAGTAGAACGCGACGGCCAGCCCCAGCGACGCCACGGAGTCGGCCAGTGCGTTCTCCGAGAGGAACGTCAGCACCAGGTAGAAGAACAGTGCCGCGCAACCCATCACGATGGTGCCGAAGGCAGGCGTCATGTACTTGGGGTGCACGCTCGCGAAGCGCTTGGGGATGGCCTCGTAGACCGCCATCGACAGCGTGCCGCGCGCGGTCGGCAGGATGGTGGTTTGAGTGGAGGACAGCGCCGACACGGCGACCGTGAGGAGTAGCAGGGAGGCGACGATGCTGCCGGCCACCGGCTCTCCGAGAACCGTGAGGACGTCGTCGGTGTTGTTGGCGTTGTTGAGGCCGATGCCGACGTCGCCGAAACCCGCGAAGGACTGAATGGCGTAGGCCACCAGGACGTAGGTGCACACCAATATCAGGGTGGTGATGACGGCCGCGATGCCCGGCGTCTTGCCGGGGTCCTTGGTCTCCTCGCCGACGGCGAGGCAGGCGTCCCAACCCCAGTAGATGAAGATGCACAGGATGATCGCGGCGGCGATGGACGAGAGCTCGAGACCGCCCGGCCACAGCCAGGACCATTGCGGCGTGATCGCCTGTGCGCCAGCATTTCCGGTGAAGACTCGGATGAGCGCGAAGATGCTGACGAGGATCAGTACGCCGAATTGGACGGCGATCAGGACGTTCTGCATCTTCTCCGACACGGCGACGCCGCGGGCGCTGACCAGCGTCATGGAGATGATGAAGAACGAGCCGAGAAGTACCTTGGCCAAGAGGTTCTCGGCGAGTTCGTCGAGTCCGAGGAACCGGTACAGGTAGATGGCGGCGACCTCGGCGACGTTGGCCAGCACGATGATCGCCGAGACCGCAAGGCCCCATCCGCCGATCCAGCCGATCCACGGGCCGAATGCCTTGGTGCCCCAGGTGAACGTCGTGCCGCAGTCGGGGGTGTCCTGGGACAATTCCTTGTAGCCGAAGGCGACCAGGAGCATCGGGATGAACGCGAGCACGAACATCGCGGGAGCCTTCTCCCCGACGGCCAGCACGACGTACCCGAGCGTCGCCGCGAGGCTGTAGGCCGGCGCCACCGCGGCGAGCCCGATGACGACGTTGCCGACGAGGCCGAGCGCCCCGGACTGAAGGCCCTTGCCTCATGTGACGGGCCCAGCCGTCGGTTCCGCGATAGCCACGGAAAGGAATATACGGTTCTGGGAACGTCCTGGCTGGGTACTGCGCAAATCCTGTGGGCGGTCAGCCCCTCTTGGTGAACTCTTCGCCGGTGCTCGGGTCGACGGCCCGCTCGCCCGCGGGCAGGTTCGACAGATTGGGCGCGATGACGGTCGGCATCTGACCTGAGTCGGGCAGGCCGAAGTGGGCGACCGATCCGACGGCGGGCTCGAGCAGGAGATCGGACCGGCGCGGCAGGGTCTCACCCTTGAAGAAGCTCGGCGACATCGCCCACCAGACGAACATCATGACCACGCCGAGCACCAGCGCCCCGATGCCGACGACGGCGACCGCGCCGAAGCCGAGGATCGTCACGTTGTTGCCGTCGTCGTCGACGAGGTAGTCGGGCTTCGAGTAGGAGATCAGGCCGTAGGCGAACACCACCGTGAGCATGACGGCGCCCAGCAGTGGCACGACGCCGCGCATCATGAAGTCGCGCACCGAGGTGGTCAGCGTCTTGCGGTAGTACCAAGCGCAGGCGTAGCCCGTCATCCCGTAGTAGAAGGCGATCATCAGGCCGACCGAGCCGATCAGGGCCAGCAGCAGGCTGCTGCTGACGAGGGTGAACAGCACGTAGAAGAAGATCGACACGCCGCCCATCACCAGCGTCGAGACCGTCGGGGTGAGGTACTTGCGGTGGATCTTCGCGAACGACGCGGGCAGCGCCTTGTAGACGCCCATCGACAGCGTGGTCCTGGCCGTCGGCAGGATCGTGGTCTGCGTGGATGCGGACGCCGAGGTCAGAATGGTCGCCGAAAGGGCGAGCAGGCCGATGTGGCCGATGACGCTGTCACCGAACAGGGCAGGCCCGATGGCGGCGAAGACGTCGGCGGCATTGTCCGGATTGCCAAGTCCCGCATCGGTTTCCCCGACACCGGCGAACGCCACCGCGGCGACGGTCACGATGGCGTAGGTGGCCAGCAACAGGAACGTCGAGAGCACCGCGGCCTTGCCGGGGGTGGTGCCTGGATCGTCGGACTCCTCGTTGCACGCCACCGCGGTGTCCCAGCCCCAGTAGATGAAGATCGCGATCAGGATGGCCGGGGCTATGACGGTGCCGAAGTCCAGGCCGCCGGGCCAGAACCAGGACAGCGACGGATGGATCGACTCGGGTAGCGCATTGCTGGAGTAGACCTTCACCAGGGCGTAGATGGAGATCACGACGAGGATGATGACCTCGAAGCCGAGCAGGAAGTACTGCAGGCGGGCCGAGACTTCGATGCCGCGGTAGCAGATGTAGGTCATGACGGCGATCCAGATGACGCCGGCCACCGTCGACCACAGGGTGCTGTTGGCGAGGTCGGCGGCGGCCGTCCAGCCGAGGTCGCCGACGAACGTGAAGGAGTACGCCCCCGCGATCTGAGCCAGGTTGGCCATCACGATGACGTCGGCGGCGATGATTCCCCAGCCGCCCATCCAGCCGATCAGCGGCCCGAATGCGCGCGACGCCCAGGTGAAGGTGGTGCCGCAGTCGGGTTCGGCCTTGTTGAGCTCCTGGTATGCCACGGCGATCAGGTAGATCGGGATGAAGGCCAGCAGGACGATCGAGGCCGCCTTGACGCCCGCGCCGCTGGCCACGATCAAGCCGAGTACCGCCGCGAGGCTGTAGGCGGGGGCGGTCGACGCCATACCGACCACGACGCTGGACAAGAGTCCGAGGGAGCCGCCCTTGAGGCCCTTGCTGTCAACCGTCCCCGCGGTGCCCGAACTGCCCGTGTCGACCGCTGTCATCGCATCTCCCTCGTTAACCCAAGACGAACTGTTGGAGAATACGGTTTTAGTTGTCAAATTGCTCAGTGACAACGAAATTAGTCTTCACAGATAGTTCACAGTCTGGATTTCGTCCTCAGATGGCATTTGCGCAACGGTTTGCTGCGGTCCTTCCTGTGCCGTGGCTCACTAGGCTGAGCGGGTGACCACCGCCCCGCGGACCGACGAGTTCGAGCGTCTGCGCTCGCACCTGATTGGGGTCGCCTACCGGCTCACCGGAACCGTCGCCGACGCCGAGGACGCGGTCCAGGATGCCTGGCTGCGATGGGAGGCGCTCGGCCAGGCGCGGGACGGGATCACCGATCTGCGGGCGTGGCTGACGACGGTCGTCAGCCGGATCGGGCTCGACCGACTGCGGTCGGCCGCGCACCGGCGCGAGGCGTACTACGGGGAGTGGCTGCCGGAGCCGGTCGTGACGCCGTTGGACCGGTCGGATCCGCTGGCCGCCGTGGTCGCCGACGAGGACGCCCGCTTCGTCGCGATGGTCGTGTTGGAACGGCTCACCCCGGACCAACGGGTCGCCTTCGTCCTGCACGACGGTTTCGCGGTGCCCTTCGGTGAGGTCGCCGACGTACTGGGAGTCAGCGTCGCGTCGGCCCGTCAGTTGGCGTCCAGGGCAAGGCGGATGATCGCCGACGCCGACGTGCCTGCCCCCGATCCGTCTCACGACGAGGTCGTCGGGAAGCTGATGGCGGCCATTGCGAGCGGTGACACGGCGGCCGTGGTCGCCCTGCTTCACCCCGAGGTGACGTTCACCGGCGACTCGAATCGCAAGGCGCCAACCGCCGCCCGCGTCATCCACGGTCCGGACAAGGTCGCCCGCTTCGTGTTCGGCCTGGCCCGGCGGTACGGGCCGCGGTTCCTCGAGTCCGCTCAGCTGGTGTTGGTCAACGGCGAACTTGGGGTTATCACAACGGGATTCGAGGCCGCCGGCGACGGCCCCGCGATGCAGCCCCACATCCAAGCGCTCACCGTTCGCGACGGCAGGGTGTGCGCGATCTGGGACGTCGCCAATCCCGACAAGTTCACGGGTTCACCGCTCGCTCGATGACCTCATCGCTCGACGGGTCGGCCCACGGGACGCGGCACGCGTCGCCCGAACTGAAGCCCTGTTCGGTGATGCCCAAGGCGGTGTTCATCCTGGCGCGCATGTTCTCGACGCCGATCTGATGGGTCAGCTCCATCACGCCGTCGTCGCCGAAGCGCCGCCTGAGATCGGCCACCTGCTCGTCGGTGACGAGATGCGGGTCGGTGGTCATCGCGTCGGCGTAGGCGATCGCCGCACGTTCGTCGTCGCTGAAGAGTGGACTGGTCGCATAGTCGTCGACGTGCTTGAGCCGGTCGACGTCCAAGCCGTCCATTCGAATCAGCATGGCGCCGAAGTCGACGCACCACGAGCATCCGACCGTGCGCGCCGTCCAGTACACCGCGAGCTCGCGCACGTCGGCGGGCAGCTTCGTGGAGCCGCGTTCCAGCAGCGTCTCGTGCACGGCGCTGGCCACGAGTAGTGGCATGTGGTGTGCGCCCACCGCGAACGGTACGGGCACCTCGCTGAAGCGTCGCTTGGCGTAGCGGTACATCAGCCGCGCGGTCAGCGAGGCCTTGGTCGGCGGCAGGGGAGCGATGCGGGGTCGTTGAACGGTCATGCCATCTAGACGAGATGACGCTCAATTACGTGACACGCCCTCGCGAGCAGACAGAAAGGGCCCTGAAATGACGGATTTCAGGGCCCTTTCTGTCTGCTCGCGGGAAGGGAAGGGGGTTAGCGGGCGAACATCAACGCGCGCTTGACCTCTTGGATCGCCTTGGTGACCTGGATGCCGCGCGGGCAGGCCTCGGTGCAGTTGAAGGTGGTGCGGCAGCGCCACACCCCGTCGACCTCGTTGAGGATGTCGAGGCGTTCGGCGGCGGCCTCGTCACGGCTGTCGAAGATGAACCGGTGCGCGTTGACGATGGCGGCGGGTCCGAAGTAGGAGCCCTCGTTCCAGAACACCGGGCAGCTCGTCGTGCAACAGGCGCACAGGATGCACTTGGTGGTGTCGTCGTAGCGGGCGCGGTCGGTCTGGCTCTGAATCCGTTCGCGGGTCGGCTCGTTGCCACTGGTGATGAGGAACGGCTTGACGGCACGGAACGCGTCGAAGAACGGCTCCATGTCGACGACGAGGTCCTTCTCGACGGGCAGCCCGCGGATCGGCTCGATCGTGATCGTCAGCTGCTTGCCGGGCTTCTTCGGCAGCATGTCGCGCATCAGCACCTTGCAGGCCAACCGGTTGACGCCGTTGATGCGCATGGCATCCGAGCCGCACACGCCGTGCGCGCAGGACCGGCGGAAGGTCAGCGTGCCGTCGAGGTACCACTTGGCGTAGTGCAGCAGGTTGAGCAGCCGGTCGGTCGGCAGGCACGGGACGCGGAAGCTCTGGAAGCCGGCACCGTCGGGATCGTCGGGGTTGAATCGCGCGATCTTCAACGTCACCATCACCGCGCCCTCTGGGACGGGCGGGGTGGCCGAGTCGCCCGTGCTGGGCTTGTCGAGGGTAGGTGCGCTCACTGTGCCCTCTTCTCTTCGCGCAAGCGGCTCATCGCTAGTACTTCCGTTCCATTGGCTCGTATCGCGTCTGGACGACCGGCTTGTAGTCCAACCGGATGTCGCTGAGCAGGTCGGTGCCCTGCTTGTACGCCATGGTGTGGCGCATGTAGTTGGTGTCGTCGCGATTCGGGTAGTCCTCGCGGGCGTGGCCGCCGCGGGATTCCTTGCGGTTGAGTGCGCCAACCACGGTGACCTCGGCGAGCTCAAGCAGGAAGCCGAGCTCGATGGCCTCGAGCAGGTCGCTGTTGTAGCGCTTGCCCTTGTCCTGCACGGTGATTCGGGAGTACCGCTCCTTGAAGCCGTGGATGTCGGTGAGCGCCTGCTTGAGGGTTTCCTCGGTGCGGAAGACGGCAGCGTTGTTGTCCATCGACTGCTGCAGCGCGCCACGGATGTCGGCGACGCGCTCGTTGCCGTGCTCGGAGAGGATGTCTCCGACCCACGCGGTCACCATGCTGGCCGGCGTGGACGGCATGTCGACGAAGTCGTGGCCCTGCGCGTAGCTGGCGGCCGCGAGACCGGCGCGACGACCGAAGACGTTGATGTCGAGCAGCGAGTTGGTGCCCAACCGGTTGGAACCGTGCACGGACACGCAGGCGCACTCGCCGGCGGCGTACAGGCCGGGAATGATCGAGTCGTTGTCGCGCAGCACCTGTCCGTTCACCGTGGTCGGGATGCCGCCCATGACGTAGTGGCACGTCGGGTAGACGGGGACCAGTTCGGTGACCGGGTCGACGCCAAGGTACGTGCGGGCGAACTCGGTGATGTCGGGCAGCTTCGCCTCGAGCACGTCGGCGCCGAGGTGACGCACGTCGATGTAGACGTAGTCCTTGTTGGGGCCTGCACCGCGGCCTTCGAGCACCTCGAGAACCATCGAGCGGGCCACGATGTCGCGGGGCGCGAGGTCGACGATCGTCGGCGCGTAGCGCTCCATGAAGCGCTCACCGTCGGCGTTGAGCAGACGCCCGCCCTCACCGCGCACGGCCTCGGAGATGAGGATTCCGAGCCCGGCCAGCCCGGTGGGGTGGAACTGGTGGAATTCCATGTCCTCCAAGGGAAGTCCCTTGCGGAAGATGATGCCGAGGCCGTCGCCGGTCAGGGTGTGCGCGTTGGACGTCGTCTTGTACATCCGGCCGGAACCGCCCGTGGCGAACACGATCGCCTTGGCGTGGAACACGTGGATGTCACCGCTGGCCAGCTCGTAGGCGACGATGCCCGTCGCCACCGGACCGCCGGGGGTGTCCGACATGACCAGGTCGAGTGCGTAGAACTCGTTGAAGAACTCCACGTCGTGCTTGACGCAGTTTTGGTACAGCGTCTGCAGGATCATGTGACCCGTGCGGTCGGCGGCGTAACACGCGCGTCGAACCGGGGCCTTGCCGTGGTCGCGGGTGTGCCCGCCGAAGCGGCGCTGGTCGATGCGGCCCTCGGGGGTGCGGTTGAAGGGCATGCCCATCTTCTCGAGGTCGTAGACCGCGTCGATGGCTTCCTTGCACATGATCTCGACGGCGTCCTGGTCGGCGAGGTAGTCGCCGCCCTTGACGGTGTCGAACGTGTGCCATTCCCAGTTGTCGTCTTCGACGTTGGCTAGGGCGGCGCACATGCCGCCCTGCGCGGCGCCGGTGTGGCTGCGGGTTGGGTACAGCTTGGTCAGGACGGCGGTCCGAACCCGCGGTCCCGCCTCGACTGCCGCGCGCATACCTGCGCCGCCCGCGCCAACGATGACGACGTCATACCGGTGTTCGATCAGCATCTGGACTCCATCTGGCTCAGGAAATGTTTGCGTCGAACGTCAACAGCACGTAGGTGCCCAGCACGATCGTGAACAACACCGACAACCCGAGGACGGTGTTCAGCCAGAACTTCGTCGTGTCCTTGCGGGCATAGTCGTTGATGATCGTGCGCATGCCGTTGCCGCCGTGCAGCTGGGCCAGCCACAGCAGCAGCAGGTCCCAGGTCTGCCAGAACGGCGAGGCCCAGCGTTGTGCGACGTAGTTGAAGTCGATCCGGTAGACGCCACCGTCCCAGATCAGACCGATGAAGAGGTGTCCGAGCGCGAGGACGATGAGGACGATGCCGGAGAAGCGCATGAAGAGCCACGCGTACTTCTCGAAGTTCGGCATGGCGCTGCGGCCGCGCGGGGAGCGCGGGTTGTCCAGACCGGCGGGCCGGTCGTAGCTGCGCTGCATGACGGGGGCTGGGCCGCCGCGCTCGCTGACGTGGTCGTACGGGTTCTCGTGCGAAGGACTCATAGGAAACGCTCCGCCATGTGCATGCCCATCACTCCGAGGGCGACGATGAACACGCTGATCCACACTCCGAGGACGATCCAGAGCATCAGGCGTTGGTACTTGGGACCGTTCTGCCAGAAGTCGATCAGGATGATGCGGACGCCGTTGAGCGCGTGATAGAGCACGGCGACGACGAGCCCCATCTCCATCAGTCCGATGATCGGGGTCTTGTAGGTGTCGATGATCGCGTTGTAGGCCTCGGGGCTGACCCGGACGAGCGCGGTGTCGAGCACGTGCACGAACAAGAAGAAGAAGATCGTGGCGCCCGTGACGCGGTGCAGAACCCACGACCACATGCCGGGGTCTCCGCGATAGAGGGTGCGACGTCGCGGCGGCGACGACCGCGGTGCGGGGATCGCCGAATCCGCTGTTGTCTGCGTCATGTCCGAGTACTCACTTCCGCGCCTCCAACACCTTCGGTGGACGGGTCTGGGAGACGGCGGAACCTGGTGCCAAATCGTTGCCCAAACCTGTTTGTGACTCTAATGCCAGTAGGTGCATGGAAAGAACCGGCGTGAGACCGTTGATTGCCCTAATACCATGGAAATTAGGGTGACCTAATCGAATTCGCGGCGATGGAACGGGAGCTTCTAAATGCATTCAGAGTGCGCTCGACGGACCTGGCGCGATGGCTGACGTCGACTGGAAGTTGTTGCGGGAGAAGGCGATCGAGGTGACGTCCCGGGCGTATGCGCCGTACTCGGGCTTCCCGGTCGGTGCAGCGGCCGTAACGGCCGATGACCGAATCTTGGTCGGCTGCAATGTGGAAAATGTCTCATATGGATTAGGACTCTGCGCCGAGTGTTCGGTCGCCTGCGCCCTGCACTCCACGGGTGGTGGCCGCCTCGTCGCCCTCGTCTGCGTCGACGCCGACGGCAATCTGCTCATGCCGTGCGGGCGCTGCAGGCAGGTACTCCTCGAGCACGGCGGGCCCGAGATGCTGATCGACCACCCGTCCGGACCCCGCCCACTCGGCGATCTGCTGCCCGATGCCTTCGGGCCCGACGACCTCGCGCGGGTGGAATCGCCGTGACGGGGTTCGGCTTCGACGCTCCGACGGTGATCAGGACCAAGCGCGACGGCGGCGTGCTGACCGACGCGGCGATCGACTGGGTGATCGAGAACTACACCAGCGGCGTGGTGCACGACGAGCAGATGTCGGCACTCCTGATGGCCATCTTCCTTCGCGGCATGACCCCCGGCGAGATCTCCCGCTGGACGGCCGCGATGATCGACTCCGGCGAGCGCTTCGACTTCGGCGACCTCCGGCGTGACGGCAAGCCATTGCGGTTGGTGGACAAGCACTCCACCGGCGGGGTCGGCGACAAGATCACCATTCCGCTGGTGCCGGTCGTCATGGCATGCGGGGCGGCGGTGCCGCAAGCGGCGGGCCGCGGTCTCGGGCACACCGGCGGCACGTTGGACAAGCTGGAGGCCATCTCGGGCTTCACCGCCGAACTGTCCAAAGCTCAAATCCGCCAACAGCTTCAGGACGTCGGTGCGGCCATCTTCGCCGCCGGTGACCTGGCGCCCGCCGACCGCAAGATCTATGCCTTGCGTGACGTCACCGCCACGACGGAGTCGCTGCCGCTGATCGCGAGTTCGGTGATGAGCAAGAAGCTCGCCGAGGGCGCCCGCGCGTTGGTGCTGGACACCAAGGTCGGACGGGGCGCCTTCCTCACCTCCGAGGGCGAGGCGCGGGAGTTGGCGGCCACGATGGTCGCGCTCGGCACGGCCCACGGCGTCGACACCCGGGCGTTGCTGACCGACATGGACCGACCGCTTGGCTTGACGGTCGGCAACGCCGTCGAGGTCGCCGAATCCCTCGACGTGCTGGCCGGCGGTGGTCCCGACGACGTCGTCGAGCTGACGGTGGCGCTGGCCAGGGAGATGCTCGCCGCCGCGGGCGTCGACGGCGTGGATCCCGCTCAGACGCTGCGCGACGGCACGGCCATGGACTGCTTCCGCGACCTCGTCGAGGCGCAGGGTGGCGACCTCTCGCAGCCCCTTCCCGTCGGAGCGCACGCGGAGACGGTCACCGCATCCCGGGGTGGCACGATGGGCGACATCGACGCGATGGCGGTGGGGCTGGCGGTGTGGCGGCTCGGTGCGGGCCGCTCGACCCCCGGCGGTCGGGTGCAGTTCGGCGCGGGGGTGCGCATCCACCGCAAGCCCGGTGACCCCGTCGCTCCCGGCGATACGTTGTTCACCCTCTACACCGACACCCCGCAGCGCTTCGCCGGGGCGCTTGCCGAGCTCGACGGCGGTTGGACCGTCGGCGACGAGGCTCCGGAAGTCCGTCCCCTGATCATCGACCGGATCACCTGAGGAGAGCTCCATGACGACGCCGTTGACGCTCGAGAACATCCAGCGGGCGCCCAAGGCCCTGTTGCACGACCACCTCGACGGGGGCTTGCGCCCGGCGACGGTGGTTGACCTCGCCGCGGAGTACGGCTACGAGGGGCTGCCCACCACCGACGTCGGCGAGTTGGCCACGTTCTTCCGCACTGCCGCGCACAGTGGTTCGTTGGTCCGTTACCTGGAGCCCTTCGCCCACACGGTCGGCGTCATGCAGACGCCGGAGGCGTTGCACCGAGTCGCGTTCGAATGCGTCGAAGACCTCGCCGCCGACTCGGTGGTCTACGCCGAGATCCGGTTCGCCCCCGAACTGCACATCGACGGCGGGTTGAGCCTCGACGCGGTCGTCGACGCGGTGTTGGCCGGGTTCGCCGACGGTGAGAGGGCAGCCGAACGGACGGGCAAGACGATCGTGGTGCGGTGTCTTGTCACCGCAATGCGGCACGCCGCCCGATCGCGGGAGATCGCGGAGCTCGCCATCCGGTTCCGGGACAAGGGCGTCGTCGGGTTCGACATCGCAGGCGCCGAGGCCGGCTATCCGCCAACGCGACACCTTGACGCCTTCGAGTACATGCGGAACAACAACGCCCGCTTCACCATTCACGCGGGCGAGGCGTTCGGCCTGCCGTCCATTCAGGAGGCGATCGCGTTCTGCGGCGCCGACCGTCTCGGCCACGGCGTGCGGATCGTCGACGACATCACCGTCCACGACGACAACGACGCCACCCTCGGTCGCCTGGCCTCGCTGTTGCGCGACAAGCGAATTCCGCTCGAGCTGTGCCCGTCGTCCAACGTGCAGACCGGTGCGGTGGCCAGCATCGCCGAGCACCCGTTCGCCCTGCTGGCCAGGCTGCGCTTCCGGGTGACGGTCAACACCGACAACCGGTTGATGAGCGACACCACGATGAGTCAGGAGATGCTGCGTCTGGTCGAGGCCTTCGGTTACGGCTGGAGCGACCTGGAGCGGTTCACCATCAACGCGATGAAGTCGTCGTTCATCCCGTTCCGGGAACGCCTGACGCTGATCGACGAGGTCATCAAGCCGCGGTACGCCGTCCTCGTCGGCTAGCGATTTCGGCGTGATCACCGGCGGTGAGCGCCGGTGATCACGCCGAAATCACGACAGGACCTCGCGGAGGCGGGCGGCGAATTGGGCTGGGGCGCCCATGAATCCGCCGTGGTCGCCGGGAAACTCGGTGGTGTCGACGCCGAGCCGCTCGGCCACCGCCACGGACGTCCGCTGGGTCAGCAGGTGGCCCGACTCCGCGCCGAGGCCGACGACGATGCGCGACCCCGAAGCCCGCAGCGCCTCGAAGTCAGGGACGTACTGAGTGGTCGGCACCAGGTCGTGCAGGAAGAAGCGGGCGCCCTCGGCGAGTGCCTGTTCGGGATTTGCCGGCTCGGGTGGGCCGTCGGCGTCCGAGCCGAAGACGGCCACGTCGAAGCCGGCGTTGACCATGAACTTCATCCACGCCGCCTGCAGCCCGTCGGAACGGAACGTCTCCACGATGTCGGCGGTCGCCGCCCGCTGCGCCTCGGCGTCGGGAAGCAGTTCCAGCAGCGGTGGTTCGTGCGCGACGAGCGTGCCGACCCGGCCGGGGTGACGGGCGACCAAGGCCAACCCGGTCACCGCACCGCCACTGGAACCGAACACGTCGGCCGACGGTGCGCCAAGGGCGTCGAGGATCGCCGCCACGTCGTCGGCGCGCAGATCTGGATTCGACGGTCCCTCGGGATCGTCGACTGGACTGTCCGCGAAGCCACGGGGGTCGTAGGTGACGACGGTGTGATCGGTGGCAAGGGCCTGTGCCAGCGGGGAGAATTCCGCAGCCGCCATGGGGGAGCCGATGACGAGCAGGAGCGGGCCGCGGCCGCGCACCTCGTAGTGCAATCGGGCGCCGGGGACGTCGAGGGAGCGGGAGACGAGGCCGTCAGTGATGGTCATGCCGGTGTTGACCGGGCGGCACGGGGAAACTCATCGGAGCCGATCGGCGGGCTGAGTAGATCCCTGGCGCGCAGAGCCAGCCAGAATTCGGCGATGGTCCCGGTGTCCGCGATTCGGCGGCCCGTGATGTCCTCGACGCGTTGGATCCGGTACACCACCGTCTGGCGGTGCAACCCCATCGCCTTCGCCGTCCTGACCCAGGACCGTTCACATCGCAGATACGCGTCGAGCGTCTCGACCATGTCACTCGAGTGCGCCGCGTCGTAGGCGACGAGTCTCCCGAGCACGCGGTCGACCACCACTTGCGCTTCCTCGGTGTCGCGCAGCACCGACAGCATCGTGACGTCGCCGTAGCGGGCGGTGCGGTCGGCGGTGCTGTCGGCGGCGCGCATGGCCCATGTTGCCTCGCGCATGGCGGCAGGGCCGCGACGCGGATGGCCGAGGAGGTCGCTGACGCCGATCGCCGCCGCCGCGCCGACGCGGTGCCGCAACGCGGCGAGCGGAGACTCGCCCGCCGACACCAGCGCGTAGAGCACGGCCCCGCGCCTGAGGAGGAGATGCGGTACTTGGCGGCGGCCAAGGCTGACGTGCAGATGCCGTTCGGCAGACTGCGACCCGCCCGAGACGGCGATCAGGACGCAGCCCGCGGGCCGCAGACTGCGGTCGGCGAGCATGCGAACGGACTCTGCGCCGGTGAGCCGACCGTCGCACAACGACGCCAACAGCTCGGCGCCGACGCGACGGTCGTGCTCTCGTCGCACGCTCTGCTGGGCCAGGAGTACCGCCATCGCCGACGCCAGATGCTGGAGCTGGACGACGTCGGGCGGCGACGCACGAAAACCGTGCGCCACCAACACCGTCGGGTCCTCGTCCGGTACCTCTACCACCAGCGCGCGGTCGTCGCCAGCCAGCAGGTGCAGCACCCCGGGCACCGCACCCCGGCGGGCCGAGATTTCGTCGGTAAGGGCTCGGCGAAGGCCTTCGGGCACCGGGTCGGACGAGTCGAGGGCCACCTCGCCGGTGGCGGAGTCGAGCACGGCGAGCCGGCAGGCGACCTCGCGACCGAGTTGGCGCAACGCATTCTCGGCCCCCGACCGTCCGACGGACTGGCGGATCACCTGATACACCCGCTCGGTGACGGCAATCCGTCTGCTGTCGTCGTTCTCCGCGCCGCCGGCCACGGCCCGGCCGATGGCGGCGAACCCGACCGAATAGGGCACCAGCAGGACGGCGAAGCCGAGGTCGTCGGCGAGCGTGACCGCCGAAGGAGTCAGATCGGGAGTGGCCGAGTCGAGGCCGATGACGATGCCGCAAATCCCGTTCTCGTTCAGACCGCGGATCAGGGCGAGCTGGCCCGTCGCGGACCCGGGGAGGGTGCGCCCGTTCTTCATCAACAGTTCGCCGCCAGCCAACCACGACCACGGTTCCTCGAGGTCGGACGTCTGCGCCCACGACACCGGGCGGTCGAGGCCGCGGGCCCCCGCACGGACGGTCAGACGCAGGTGGGGAGCATCGACGAGGTCGCCTAGGCGGTACGTCATGAATCGCTCTCCTGCATCTCGGGCGCCGCTGATGCCAACTTAGACGATCATCCAAGGCTGAGTATTGACTTCAGACGATTAGCGGGTTCTGTTTCGACCCGAACAGGTAGAAGGTCGCTACAACCACTCTGGAGGAGAAGCGATGTCAGAACTGACGCCAGACACCCGGGCGCCCCGCGCCGAGGCGCCCTCGACGTTGAGCCGCGGCTTCAGCTTCCGTTCGGCGTTGGCGCTGGCGTTCGCCGACGTGTCACCCATCGCCGCGGTGTACGCGATCTTCACCCTCGGACTGTTCGCCGTCGGCCCAAAGTTCTTCTGGGCGTTTCCCGTCGTGCTGATCGGTCAACTCCTCGTCGCCGGTGTCTTCGGTGAGTTGGCTTCGCGGTGGCCGTATGCCGGCAGCGTCTACCAGTGGTCGCGACACGTGCGCGGCACGACGTGGGGATGGGTCGCCGCATGGGCGTACATGTGGGGCCTGACCATCGCGCTCGGCACGCTGTCCTACGCCGCGAGCGGCTTCCTGCTGCAGATCTTCGGCGTCACCGAGCCGTCGCGGTGGGGGACGGCGACGGTGGCGATCGTCATCATCGCGCTCGGCACCATGGTCAACATCGTGGGCCGGCAGGTACTGAAGGTGATGGTGATCGCCAGCATCACGTGTGAGGTCATCGGCTCGGTCGGACTGGGAATCGTGCTCCTCGTGTTCTACCGCGAGAATCCGTTCTCGGCGTTGTTCTCCAGCGCGGGCATTCCCGATGCAGAGACGTGGACGTCGGGGCCCATGCTGCTCGCCGTGGCCTTCGTCGGATGGTCCTTCCTCGGCTTCGAAGCGGCGGGATCCGTCGCCGAGGAGGTCGAGGATCCCGAGCGCAACGTGCCAAAGGCGATCATCTTCGGCCTGCTCCTGGTCGGACTGGTGGTCATGTTCTCCAGTGCCGCGCTGATTCTCGCCATTCCGAACCTCGACGAGGTCGTGGCCTCCCAGGCCGGGGACGTGGTGTCCGAGACGCTGACCACCCACCTCGGGGCGGGCGTGACCAAACCGCTGCTCGCCATGTTCGTCATCGGCTTCATCTCGAGTTTCCTCGCGGTGCAGGCCGCGGTGTCGCGATGCATCTGGGGCGCCGCCCGGGACCGTAGCCTGCCCGGATCCAAGGTGCTCGGCAGGCTGGCCGGCCCGGAACGCTTGCCCGTCAACGCGATTGCCCTGACCGCCATCGTCGCCATCGTCTTCATCCTCTTGGCCGGTTCGCAGTTCTACAACATCCTGGTGAACTTCAACATCATCGGCTTCTACATCGCGTTTGGTGTGCCGGTGATCGGCGCAGCCGTCGCCCGGCTGACCGGCAAGTGGCGCCCCGGACCGTTCACCCTCGGCAGGTGGGGTGCTCCCGTCACCTACGCGGCGTCACTGTGGATCATCTTCGAGACCGTCAACGTCGCGTGGCCGCGTACCCAGCCCGGCCAACCATGGTTCATCAACTGGGCCAGCGTGCTCACCACCGTCGTGCTCGCCGTCGTCGGCGGTGCGATCTACCTCACCGTGCGGCGCAACATCGAGGCGCCGATCGGCGAGCGACTAGGTCACGACGCCGAGACGTCCGGAACATGATGTCCCGCAACGCAATCGTCACCGGATCGGAGTCTGGGATCGGTGCCGCCATCGCCGACCTGCTGCGTGCCTCGGGGTGGTCCGTCATGGGCGTCGACCTGTCGCCGACCGCCGACCACGTCGCCGACGTGTCCGACCCCGAAGCCGTCCGAACCGCGGTCGGGAGGATCCTCGACGACGCCGGCGGGGTCGACGCACTCGTCTCGGCCGCGGGGCACTACGACATCACCCCGGTCTCGGAGATCTCCGCCGAGGCGTTGCACCGAATGCTCCGCGTCCACCTCGGGGGACTGCGCAACACTGCGCGCGCCGTCCTGCCCTCGATGGTGGCCCGCGGTGGCGGCGCAATCGTCGCGGTGACCTCCGAGCTCGCGATCGGTGGCGGCGACGGTGACGCGCACTACGCGGCGGCGAAGGGAGCCGTCATCGGGTTGGTGCGCAGCCTTGCCGCCGAATACGCCGATCGCGGCGTGCGGATCAACGCGGTGGCGCCCGGACCGACCGACACGCCGCTGCTGGCCGCGGACTCTCCCTGGCGCGCAACGGATTACCTGTCGACGCTGCCGAACCGCCGATTGACCCGACCGGACGAGATCGCGCGGGTCGTCGAATTCCTGGTGAGCGCCGACGCCGCCTTTTGCACAGGCGAGGTCATCTCACCCAATGGTGGAGCGGTGATCTGATGGAGACACCCCTGAGAGGACGGCTGGCGCTGGTGACCGGTGCCGCGCAAGGCATCGGCGCGGCGATCGCCCGCAGGCTGGCCGCCGACGGTGCCGACGTCGCGGTCAACGATTTGACGGACGGCGAGTCGCTGGCCGAGGTGGTCGCGGCGACCGGTGGCTTCCCCGCGGTCGGCGACGTCAGTGCACCCGACGTCGCGACGTTGGTCGACGGGATCGAGAGGGACCGCGGGCCAGTCGACGTCCTGGTGTGCAACGCGGCGTACATGTCGATGGCCCCGTTTGGCGAAGACGACGAGGACGATTGGTGGCGTGTCGTCGAGGTCAACCTCGCGGGCACGTTCCGACTGATTCAAGCGGTCCTACCCGGAATGCGCCGTGCCGGAGGCGGAAACATCGTCGTCATCGCCTCCGAGTGGGGGGTCATCGGCTGGCCGGACGCCAGTGCCTACTCGGCCTCGAAGGCGGGACTCATCGCGCTGGTGAAGACCTTGGGCCGCGAACTGGCGCGGGAGAACATCACCGTCAACGCGGTGGCACCCGGCGTCGTCGACACCCCACAACTCCTCGTCGACGCGGCGTCGGCCGGGGTCTCCCTCGACGAGATGCGCAGGCGCTACGGCACCGACATCCCGATGGGTCGAATCGGCAGGCCGGAGGAAATCGCCAGCGCGGTAGCTTTGCTGGCGCGCAACGACATTGGCGCGATGGTAGGCCAAACACTACAGATCAACGGAGGATCGACACGGTGCCGGGCATGAACGACGACGTCAAGGGTCAGGCGGACGGCCAGGCCACTCCGCGGTACGCCGGGCTGACGACATTCGCCCGGCTGCCGCGCCGAGAGGACGTATCCCGTTGTGACGTGGCGATACTCGGCATACCGTTCGACTCCGGCGTGACGTACCGGCCCGGCGCCCGGTTCGGGCCATCGCACATCCGGCAGGCGTCACGGCTGCTGCGGCCGTACAACCCGCAGCTCGACGTGTCCCCGTTCGCGGGTCAGCAGGTGGTCGACGCCGGAGACGTGGCGGCCAACCCGTTCGACATCGCCGCCGCGGTGCGCGAGATCGAATCTGCCGCAGACGAACTCATCCAGTCGGGAGCCCGGCTGATCACCCTCGGCGGTGACCACACCATCGCCTACCCGCTGTTGCGCGCCCACCATCGCCGGTACGGCCCCGTCGCGCTGCTGCACTTCGACGCCCATCTCGACACGTGGGACACCTACTTCGACGCACCGGTGACGCACGGGACGCCGTTCCGCCGAGCCGCCGAGGAAGGCCTCTTCGTTCCAGGGCACAGTGCTCACGTCGGCATCCGTGGATCTCTCTACGCCCCAAGCGACCTCGTCGAGGACGCCGGGTTCGGGTTCACCGTGGTGCACTGCGCGGAGTTCGAGCGGCGGTCTACCGACGACGTCGTCGGGCAACTGCGCGACGCCATCGGCGACCGGCCGCTCTACGTGTCGATCGACATCGACGTACTCGACCCCGCCCACGCCCCTGCGACGGGGACGCCGGAGGCTGGAGGCATGACCAGTCGCGAACTCTTGGCGATCATCCGGGGACTGGACGGCGCCGACCTGGTCGGCGCCGACATCGTTGAGGTGTCGCCGGCCTATGACCACGCCGAGATCACCGGTGTCGCCGCCGCCAACGTCGCCTACGAACTCATCTCGTTGCTCGCCAAGAAGGCCAGGGCATCGTGACGGTGCCCGCCGCCCCGGTGCCATGGCCGGGTGCCGCCCGGTGTGCGGCGTCGTTCAGCTTCGACGTGGACGCGGAGTCGGCGATGCTGGCCGTCGACCATGGCCACGCCAACCGGATGTCGGCCATGAGCCATCAGGCCTACGGCCCGCTGGTCGGCGTTCCGCGGATCCTGAAGATACTCGCCCGCCACGAGATCACGTCGACCTTCTTCGTGCCCGGATACACCGCGGTGCGATACCCCGACGTCGTCCGCAGCATCGTCGACGAGGGTCACGAGATCGCCCATCACGGGTACCTGCACGAGGCGATGGCGGGATTGTCCGCCACGGAAGAGGCTGCGATCCTCGACCGCGGTACCGATGCGTTGGAGAAGGTCACCGGGATCAAGCCGGTCGGTTACCGGGCGCCCATGTGGGAGCTCAACTGGCACTCTCCGCAGTTGTTGTCGGACAGGGGCTTTCTCTACGACAGCTCGTTGATGGACGCCGACCATCCCTACGAGCTGGCCGTCGGAGCGACGTCGTTGGTCGAGATTCCGATTCAGTGGGCTCTCGACGACTGGGAGCAGTACTGCTTCATCCCGGACTTCTCCGGTACGGGCCTCATCGAGAGCCCCGCCAAGGTCGGCGAGATGTGGCGCCTGGAGTTCGACGCGATGCGCGCCGAGGGCGGGTGCTACGTGTTGACCAACCACCCGTTCCTCACCGGACGTCCGTCGCGGGCGGCGGCGTTGGAGAGCCTCGTTTCCTACGTGTGCTCCCTCGACGACGTCTGGGTGGCGCACCTCGGGGCGATCGCCGAACACGTCCGCGGGCTCGGCCTGGCACCTCGTTCGGTGCAGCGGCCGGACCCCGCCGACTTCTAGCGTCCGCTCACTCCTCGCGCAGGCGGGACTCCACGAAGTTCTCGACCTTCTCCCACTGCGCGACGGCCGTGGCGTACGGCGCGGGGGGCTTGGCGACCTTGTCGGGAGTCAGGACGTGCCCGACGAACTTGCCGAACGGCTGATCGGTGTCGAGAGCGTCCTCGACCGTGCTGTCCTCGGCGTAGTCACCGACATCGCGAATCAACTCGACCGCGAGTTCGAGCTGATCGGCGTCCACGGCCTCGGGGCCATCGGCGATGTCGTCGGCGAGGGTCCGCAACACGTACACGTTGTCGTCGGTGACCCGGATCTGCAGCGAGCCGTCGGTGGCGGCGGTCTTGATGTCGTCGAAGGTGGCGAGATCCGAGAGGTCGCTCTCGTGCTCGTCGGCGAGATAGCGCGCCAGCGCGCGTTCGGACCCGAACACGCTGATGCGGCCGTTGCGGCCGAGGAAGATCGGCTGGTCGTCCAGGTAACAGCGCAGGGTGTAGAACGTGCCGCCGCGGGTGAGCAGACGGATGGGGTCGATCCCGACGTGCGCCCAGAAGTCCTCGTCGCTGCCGAGCACCTGCTGGGTGGCCTGCGCGGCCAGGACGGCCTCCTCGTCGTCGGTGTCGACGTCGTCTTCGATCACGGCGTCGTCGGCGTCTTCTACTTCGTCGACCTCCGGCGCCGGCTCGGCCAGCTCGGCGGCGGCCTTCTCTGATGCCGCGGAGTCGACCTCGGGGATGGTGACGATCTCGTCGATCGCGTCGACCACCCCGTCCCAACCGCGGGCGATCACGGCCTCGATCTCGGCCCAGCGCTTACGGCCGCCGCGTCCTTCGAACGCTTCGAGTCCGCCACCAAGGGAACCAAGGACGGGGTTGCCGTTGAAGAACTTCGACACCACCGGCAGATCGCAGACCGAGCCGATCGCCTGCACCACGGCTAATGCGCCGAGCAGCGTCTCCACCGATTCCTCGGACGGCTTCTCGGCGGCCACCTCGGGAACGCCGATCAGATCGTGCCGGCGGTCTTCGGCCGGATCGAACCGGTGCGCCGAGGATTCTTTCAGCTCCGGGTACGCGGGGTGATCGGTGAGGTCGTTGTCGGTACTGGTCCTGACGAATGCCGCCAGATCAGCCACCGATTCGAAGCCGTACAGGTCGTCGTCCTTGCCGAGGAACGCCTGCCACTCGTCGTCGGCGTCACGCCACGACGGAGCCCACAGTGTGTACAGATCGCCCTTGGTCAGACCGAGCCTCACCGGCACGATGTCAGCAGCCATGCGGCACAGCCTAACGACGGTGTCTGGCGGAGTTGCCGACACCCGGTGCGCGCGACTCCGGCCGGGTACCAGGGGACTCGGGAGCCACCCGCCCGGGGGACGATGGCGTCATGCGCGCAGTCGTCTTCGAACGGTTTGGTGGCCCCGTCGACGTCCGGTCGGTCCCCGACCCGGTGCCGTCACCGGGCGGTGTCGTGGTGGAGGTGCACGCCACGGGCCTGTGCCGCAGTGACTGGCACGCCTGGGCCGGCCACGACGACGGGGTGGCACTGCCGCACGTGCCCGGTCACGAACTCGTCGGCGTCGTCGTCGAGGTGGGGGCCGACGTGCGGCGGTGGTCCGTCGGGGATCGCGTCACGACGCCCTTCGTGTGTGGGTGTGGCGTTTGCGAATGGTGTCACGCCGGGCAGGCACAGGTGTGTCCGGCGCAGACCCAGCCCGGGTTCACGCACTGGGGGTCCTTCGCCGAACGGGTGGCCCTGCACGCGGCCGACACCAATCTGGTCGCCGTCACCGATCTGGTGGAGGATTCGGCGGCCGCGGCGCTTGGCTGCCGATTCGCGACCGCGTACCGGGCGCTGCATGCCCGGGCCGGCGTCCGCCCGGGGGAGTGGGTCACCGTCGTCGGGGTGGGCGGCGTCGGCCTCAGTGCGGTGCAGATCGCCGTCGCGGCAGGCGCCAAGGTGGTCGCCGTCGACCGGACCCCAGCGGCTTTGGAGCTGGCGCGCGGCCTTGGGGCGGCCCACACCGTGCTGGCGGGTGGGGGCGAGCGGAGCGACGGGGGAGTGGTCGGGGGAGCGGACGTCGCCGCCGAGGTCCACGACTTCACGGGAGGTGGCAGTCACGTCGCGGTCGACGCGGTCGGATCCGAGAGCACGTGCGCCGACGCCATCCACAGCCTGCGGCGGCGCGGCCGACACGTTCAGGTCGGCCTGTTGCCCGCCGTCGGCGGACACCCCGCGGTGCCGATGGATCGCGTAATCGGTTGGGAGCTGGACGTTCTCGGCAGCCACGGGATGGCGAGCGTGGACTATCCCGACATGTTGGCCTTGGTCGAGGCGGGGACGTTGCGCCCGCAGGACCTCGTCGAGCGGGTGGTCGGTCTGACCGAAGGCGCCCAGCTGCTGCCGACTCTGGACACGGCCGCCCCGGTCGGCGTGACTCTGATCGATCCGCGCCTGATCTGAGGTTCGGAGCGGGTCACACCGCCCAGTTGCCGTTGAGCGCCTCGATGCGGTCGACGTTGTCCTCCGCCCAGGCCCGAAGTGCCCCAAGTGGTTCGGAGACACTTCGGCCCAGCTCGGTCAGCTCGTACTCGACCCGGGGCGGCACCTCGGCGTAGATCGTCCTGGTCACCAACGACGCGGCCTCGAGTCGCCGCAGAGTCTGGGTGAGCATCTTCGCGCCGACCCCCGGCAGGGCGGCCTGCACCGCAGTGAAGCGCAACGCGCCGCGGTCGTCGAGCAACCCGATGATCAGCGCGGACCACTTGTTGGCGAGCAGATCGAGCAGCGCGCGACACGGGCAACTCGCCGAGTAGACGTCGTGTTCATCGTGGCGACCGCTCGGGCATGGCTGTGCCATCGCTCCTCCTAAGCCCGTGACCTGCATTGCTTTCGTTTCGATGGTAACGGCTCTCGCTACCTGCATGGCTTCCCTCGACGGAAGTAAGCGCCCTTGCGGGACACTGGGGTGTCGGCGCTAGCCTTCAGTGGCGGCTGAATCCAGTGGCCCACCAACGATTTCCGCACGATGACAGAGGACGGCACACGCATGGCCACCATGACCGCGGTCGGCTCCTACGCCAGCTCGACGATCGACTCTCCTGATGCGCTGCAGAACGTCGAGGTGCCGGTGCCCGACGTCGGGCCGCGTGACCTCCTGGTCCGGGCGGAGGCCGTCTCGGTGAACCCCGTGGACGTCAAGAGGCGTTCGAGCCTGAGCCCGTCGGACGAGCCGACGATCCTCGGCTTCGACGCCGCGGGTGTGGTCCATGCCGTCGGGTCCGGGGTCACGTCGTTCGCCGTCGGCGACGAGGTCTGGTACGCCGGCGACATCACTCGGCAGGGCAGCAACGCGGAGTTTCAGGCAGTCGACGAACGGATCGTCTCGCGTAAGCCCGCCTCGCTGGGATTCGCCGACGCGGCGGCACTTCCGTTGACCACCATCACGGCCTGGGAAGCGCTGTTCGAGCGATTCGGGATGACCGCAGACACCACCGGTGACCTGCTGGTCGTCGGTGCGGCAGGCGGCGTGGGATCGGTGATGATCCAGCTGGCGAAGAAGCTCACGGGCGTGCGGGTCATCGGCACCGCCAGCCGGGACGACTCACGCCGGTGGGTCGAGCAGATGGGTGCCGACGTCGTGGTCGACCACCACCACCTGCGGGAGCAGACTCTGGCCGTCGCCCCGGACGGCGTCGACTTCGTCTTCTCGCCTCACTCGGCGGGCAACGTCAAGACCTACGCCGACATCACCCGGCCGTTCGGCCACATCACCGCGATCGACGACCCTGTGGGCCTCGACCTGGCGGCGCTGAAGACGAAGAGCATCGCGTGGCACTGGGAGCTGATGTTCACCCGGCCGATGTTCGGCTACGACATGGAGTTTCAGGGAGCTTTGCTCGCCGAGGCCGCCAAGATGGTCGACGCCGGTGACCTCAGGACCACGCTGACGACCGCGATCGAGGGCTTCGACGCCGACGGATTGCGCAAGGCTCACCGGCTTGTCGAATCCGGTCGGATGGTCGGCAAGGTCGTCGTGCACCGCTGACTCACGCGGTGGGCCGCCAGAAGCCCTGAAACCCCTGACCCGCGTTGGTCGTTCGGATGGGTGAGAGCTTTACCGGGTCGCCCGCTTCGATCATTACACCGTTTCCGACCACCATCGCAACGTGTCCGTCCCAGACCGCTAGATCGCCGGGGCGCAGCGTGGCCTGGCTGACGGCGGACCCGACGTCCTGCTCCTGAGCGAGGCGCGGAAGGTCAAGTCCCGCTTCGTGATACGCCCACTGAGTCAGACCACTGCAGTCGAGGCCCACGCCGGGCGTGGTGCCGCCCCAGTCGTACGGCACGCCGAGCTGTGTCAGGGCGTGCCGGACCGCGCTGGCCGCGGTCTCGTTGGGGGCGGTGGCCGTGCTGCCGTCGGGAAGCTGGACGCCGACGCCGCTGCCGAACATGCCGGGGTCGGCGAGCGGCCGTGAGTCGTCGCGACTGAGCCCCGCAGACTCGACGTCTGCGCGGCCCGACTCCCTGGCCCCTGACGGGAAGCCGCCGAGCCCCGAGCCGGCTCCCGAACCAGCGCCGGGTCCGCCGCCGAGGCTGGGCAGTGCACCCATCGGTATCGTCGGCAGGGCCGGCGTCGTCGGAAGGGGCGGCGGGGAGGCGGACGCTTCGACCGAGGAGGCGTGCCCGTCGAGTTCTGCGCGCAGCTCGGCGAGCACCCCCTCGGCCTCGTCGAGGGCCCGCCGCGCCTCCGCGACGAGTTCGTCGGCCGCACCGGGTTCGTCGAGCTGGGACTCGAGCTGTTCGGCGCGCGCCTCGAAGTCGGAGACGATCGTCTGCAGCCGCGCCCGTGCGCGAGCCACGGCGTCGGCGGCGTCAGCGGTGGCGGCACCGAGCTGATCGGCCCTGGCCGCCATGGCGCCGACCGCGGCCACGGTCGAATCAGTGAAGGCGGCGGCCGCTTCACCCGCGTCGCCCTCCCAGCGCGTCGCCTGCCACGACCGGCCGGTTGCGGCGGCCACGTCGGACAGGGCGGCCCGAACGTCGGCAAGAGCCGAGGCCGCGTCGGGCGTGCCCGTGCCAAGCGTCGCCTGCAGCTCTCGCAGGGGCGCGGCCAAGCCGGCAACCAGGGCGCTCGCCACCAGTTAGAGCCCGGTTCGCGAAATGAACTGTCCCGCTGCTCGTTCGGCGGAGTCGTACGCTTCTGCCGCGGTACCCGCGACGTGCTTCGCCGCGACGAAGCGCTCGGCGAGTTCGGTGGCGAGCCGCGCTTCCCGAAGCAGCGCCTGGTTGAGCGCGGCAAGGAACCCTGCCCCGACCGTGCCGAACGCATCGGCCGCCACCGTCGAGGCTCGCAGGTCGGCCGCCACGGAGGTGAGGTCGTCGGCATGGCCGCGCTGCGCGACGCTGAACCCGTGAATGTCGGACGTATCGGCGATCATGAGAGTTATGACGTCGGCCAACCCCGGCCGGTTCCATTAGGGTTCGCCGCATGGACGTCCGCGTTGTCGATCACCCACTCGCCGCTGCCCGGTTGACCACGCTGCGCGACGAGCGCACCGACAACGCCGGCTTCCGCTCCGCGTTGTGCGATCTCGCGCTGATGCTCGTCTACGAAGCCATGCGGGACGCCTCCTCGACTCCCGTGCCGATCCGCACCCCGATGGCCGACACCGTCGGGTCGCGCCTTGCGTCGCCACCGCTGTTGGTCCCCGTTCTTCGCGCGGGCCTCGGGATGGTCGAGAAGGCACACCAGCTGATACCGGAGGCCAAGGTGGGCTTCGTCGGCATGGCACGCGACGAGGAGACGGCGCTACCGACCCCCTATCTGGAGTCGCTGCCCGACGACCTCAGCGCCACCCCGGTGTTGGTGCTCGACCCGATGCTCGCGACCGGGGGCTCGATGGCGCACACCTTGCGTCTGCTGAACGATCGCAACGCCGTCGACGTCACCGCGGTGTGCGTGGTGTGCGCGCCGGAAGGCATTGCGGCACTTGAGAAGGTCTCACCCAACCTCAAGCTCTACACCGCGGCGGTCGACGACGGTCTCAACGAGGTCTCCTACATCATGCCCGGGCTGGGAGATGCGGGAGATCGTCAGTTCGGCCCGCGCTGAAGCAGGCCGACCACGTCTGCGCGGAGGGCGTCGAGCATCCGGGCGGCGTCCGCCCGTGCGGACGCAACGTCTTCGCGTGGCGGCAGCCGGATCTCCAGGTACGCCTTGACCTTTGGCTCGGTGCCCGACGGTCGGACCGCCACGCGCACCGATTCGCCGGTGTAGATCAACGCGTCGGTGCGCTGATTGCCGTCCCGCTTCAGCAGGTCGGCGACCCGAACCGGTTCGTCGGCGAGACGGGTGGGCGGATGCGCACGGAGGTGCTCGACCAGAGCCGCGTCCGCAGGCACGGACATCGCGGCCGTGGTGTGCACGCCGTGTCGACGGGCCAGTGCGTCGAGGGCGTCGGTCACGGTGCGACCCTCGTCGCGAAGCACCGACACCAGATCGCAGGCGAGCACCGCTGCGCTGATGCCGTCCTTGTCACGCACCGCGCCGGGGTCGACGCAATGGCCGATCGCCTCCTCGTAGGCGTAGACCAGCGTGCTGCCCGCCAGGCCGGCGTCCGCCCGGGCCAGCCACTTGAAGCCGGTGAGGGTCTCGGCGTGTTGAGCGCCGTGGTGCGCGGCGATGGCGGCCAGCATGCGTGACGACACGACGGTGCTGGCGACCAAGCTGGCGGCCATCACCTCGCCAGGGTCGGTCTGCGACAGGATGTAATCGCCGAGCAGCCAACCTGTTTCGTCACCCGAGAGCATTCGCCAGCCGGTGGGCGTCGGGATGCCGACAGCGCACCGGTCGGCGTCGGGATCCAGGGCGATCGCGACGTCGGCGTCGACCTCGGCGGCGAGGTCCAGCAGCAGATCGGTGGCCCCCGGCTCCTCGGGGTTGGGGAACTCGACGGTGGGGAAGTCGGGGTTGGGCGAGTACTGCGCGTCGACGACGTGGACGTCGTCGAAGCCCGCTTCCCGCAGCGTGAGGAGCGCGGGCTCGCCGCCGACGCCGTGCATGGGCGTCAACGCAATCCGCACGGTGCCGGTGCCGCGCCGCACGCCGGCAGCCCGGCGAATGTAGTCGCCGATGAGGTCGGTGGTGGCCGGTGTGACCTCAGCGCGTGCGACGTCGGTGGGCGCCTTCGCCATGGCCGCCTCGATGTCGCGGTCGCTCGGCGGGACGATCTGCATACCCCCGTCGAGGTACACCTTGTAGCCGTTGTCCGCCGGAGGATTGTGGGACGCCGTGATCTGGACTCCCGCGGCGGCGGTGAAGCGCCGCACGCCGAATGCGACGACCGGCGTCGGTACGGGATCGGGCAGCAGTACGACGGAAAACCCCTCGGCGGCAAGCACTTCTGCGGTCGCCAAGGCGAAGTCGTCGGAGTTGTGTCGGGCGTCGCGACCGACTATGACCGTCGAACCGCCGAGTCCTCGGTCGTTGAGGACCGTCGCCAACGCCCAGGTCGCCGACGTCACCGTCTCGACGTTCATGCCTCCCGGCCCCGGGCGCATCGGTCCGCGAAGTCCCGCCGTGCCGAAGGTGAGGGGCTGCTCATTCATGGCGCCGATTGTCGCTCATCGGATTCTATTGCTCTTCGCGCAGTCGCTCATCGCCGTCGGCGAGCTTGCGCAGCACTGGTGCCACCAACATCAGGAGGTTGAACTCCAACTCGGTCAGCGTCTCGCGCATGGCCGAGTTGAGCCACTCGTCGCGCTCGGCCCGGTCCCACTCGAGCAGTCGCATCCCCTCCGGTGTCACCTCGATCAGTTGGCGACGTCGATCGTCGTCGTCTGTTCTGCGCGCCACCAGGCCACGTGATTCCAGATGGTTGATGCCGTCGGTCAGCGATTGCACGCGCACGTGCAAGCGGGTGGCCAGTTCGGCCGGGGTCGTGACGCCAGCGCGGCTGACCTCGCCGAGGACCTGCTGCTGGCTCAGCGTGAGGTCGTTGTCGCTGCGGTGGCGGCGAAGTTGGCGGGTCAGGGCCATGATCGACTCCCGCAGCTCCGTCGCGGGGTTGGGGGCAGTTGAACTCATTACCAAGTTATACCTTGGTATTACGTGGTCGTGACCCAGTTTGAGATCATGAAATAACAAGCGCATACTTGCCTTTATGTGGAAGTGGGCGCTGTTAGTCGCGGTCACGGTGGCGGTCACCGTGCCGCTGGACCTGATCGGCGTTCCGTCCGCGGCGCTGTTCGCCGCGCTGATCGTCGGCATCGTGCTGGCGCTCGTCTCCCTCGCGCCTGCGGGCGTCCCGCGGAAGGCCGGTATCGCGGCGCAGGGTGTGCTGGGTGTCTACATCGGCACGATGGTGCACCGGGACGCGCTCGCCGCCCTCGGCTCGGACTGGCCGATCGTGCTCGGGGTCGCGGTGTCCACGCTGGTGCTCAGCATCGGTGCCGGGGCGCTGCTGGGGCTGCATCGCGACATCAGCCCGCTCACCGGATCGCTTGCCCTCGTTGCCGGGGGTGCCTCGGGGCTCGTCGCGATCGCCCGTGAGCTGGGTGGCGACGACCGCGTGGTCGCCGTCGTCCAATACCTTCGGGTCGCCTTGATCACCGCGTCGATGCCCGTCGTCGTCACCGTCGTCTATCACGCCGACAAGTCCGGGCACGCCGCCGCGCCGGCCCAAAGTGGCTCGGCACCTTGGTACGTGAGCATCGGGATGCTGGTGGTCATCGTGCTCGTCGGCGTCACCGCCGGCCGGCTGGCGCGGATGCCGGGGTCGGGCCTGCTCGGCCCCATGGCCGTCACCATTGCCCTCGAGCTGACCGGCACGTCGTTCGGGCTCTCGGTGCCGATGGCGCTGGTTCAGCTTGGCTACGCCGTGATCGGGTGGCAGGCCGGCGTCGCGTTCACCCGCGAATCGATGCGCGCGATCGGTCGCGCCCTTCCGGCCGCGCTTGCCCTGATCGTGGTGCTCAACGTCGCGTGCGCGGGTCTTGGCATCCTCATGGCCCACGTCACGGGGATCAGCCTGCTCGAAGGCTATTTGTCCACCAGCCCAGGCGGCATCTACGCCGTGCTCGCCACGGCCGTCGAGACGGGTTCCAACGTCACGTTCATCGTCGCCGCTCAGGTCATGCGGGTACTACTGATGCTGTTCGCCGCGCCGCTGATCGCTCGCGGACTTGCCAAGCTCACCGATCGTCCTCACAGCCGCGCCAAAACCTCCGAGAGCAGGGAACCCATCCGCGTCGCGGACTGACGCCCCGCCTCGAGCACCTCGGCGTGGTTCAACGATTCACCCGTCATCCCGGCTGCCAGGTTCGTCACCAGGGAGACGCCAAGCACCTCGGCCCCGGCCGCGCGCGCCGCGATCGTCTCGTGCACCGTCGACATGCCCACGAGGTCGGCGCCGAGCGTCCGCAGCATCCGAATCTCGGCCGGCGTCTCGTAGTGCGGTCCGGGCAACCCCGCGTAGACGCCCTCGGCCAGGGACGGGTCGACGTCGCGGGCGAGTGCCCGCAGGCGGGGTGAGTAGGCGTCGACCAGGTCGACGAACTGCGCGCCGACCAACGGCGAGCGCGCCGTCAGGTTGAGGTGGTCACTGATCAGCACCGGCTGGCCGACCGCGTGGTCCTCGCGGAGCCCGCCGGCGGCGTTGGTGAGCACCACGCTGCGTGCGCCCGCCGCGCAGGCGGTCCGCACCGGATGGACCACGTGCCGCAGATCGTGACCCTCATATGCATGGATCCGCCCGAGCAACACCAGGACGCGCTTGCCCTCGACCGTCAGCGCCAGAACCTGGCCGCCGTGGCCCGCGGCCGACGGTGGCGTGAAGCCGGGCAGCTCCGCCATCGGCACGACTGCCGACGGTTCGCCCAGCTCGGCGGCGGCAGGGGCCCATCCCGAGCCGAGGACGACGGCGACGTCGACTGCGTCGACGCCGATGCGGGCCAGCAGCGCGGCGGCGGCCTCGTCGGCCATGGACTGCGGGTCGCTCGGTGCAGTGGTCACGGCGGGAAAGCGTACCGCCGGCGCCGAGACTGCACTCACTGCGAAGAAGTGCGAGTAGCCGTCACCGTGAGCGCAGAGTCGGTGGTCCTGAGCGCTTGCGCGAAGAACAAACGGCAGGTGATGAGCGCTTGCGCGAAGAACAAACGGACGGTGAGATACTTCTCCGATGCCATCCGCCACAGCGTCGACGATCGTCGA
>NZ_MVOC01000069.1 GCF_002043095.1 Mycobacterium sp. AT1
TCTCCATCTTCATCGCCTCCAATGCGAGCAGCGCCTGCCCGGCCACCACGCGATCGCCGACGGCGACGTCGACCTTCCACACGCTGGACGAGAACGGCGCGTCCACCCGCCGTTCGTCGTCGTCGAGGACGAGGTCGGTCGCCGTCACCGCAACCCGGGACTCGGCGCGCTCCGCGCGGTCGAACTCCCCCGCCGCCGTCCACGCGGCGCGTTCGGCGGCGAACGCCGTGGCCTGGCCGGCGCGGAACTCGGCGATCGAGTCCGCGTTGTCGGCCAGGAATCGCTCGTGCTCGGCAAGGGAGAACGTGCCGTCGGTGATGTCGACCGATCCTCGACCGGCGGCCATGTCCGCGCGCAGGTCCAACAGCTCCTCCGCGGTCACCGGATACCAGGAGATGCGGTCGAAGAAGCGCAGCAGCCACGGGCTGCCCGGCTCGAAGGGCGGGGTGTGCCGGTAGCGGCTCCACACCTGGGTGGTCCTGCCGACGAACTGGTATCCGCCGGGCCCCTCCATGCCGTAGATACACAGGTAGGCGCCGCCGATGCCGACCGAGTTCTCCGCGGTCCAGGTGCGGGCCGGGTTGTACTTGGTGGTCACCAGTCGGTGTCGCGGATCGAGCGGGGTGGCGACGGGCGCCCCGAGATAGACGTCGCCGAGGCCGAGGGTGAGGTACTCCGCCGAGAACACCGTCGCCATGACGTCGTCCTGGCTCGCCAAACCGTTGATCCTGCGGATGAATTCGATGTTGGACGGGCACCACGGGGCGTCGTCGCGCACCCCGGAGGTGTAGCGCGCGATGGCCTCGCGGGTCGCGGGGTCGTCCCAGCTCAGCGGTAGCCGCACCGACCGGCTCGGCACCACCAGTTCCGACGTGGCGGGCAGGTCGTCTTCGAGTTCGGTGAGCAGGCCGAGCAGCCGGTCCACCGACAGCACGTCCGGATCCAGGTGCACCTGAAGGGATCTGATCCCCGGGGTGAGGTCGAGAATGCCTGCGACGGAACTGGATTCGAGGCGCTCCTCGAGCGCATGCACCCTGGCCCGCAGCGCGAGGTCGAGCACCATGTCCCCGTATTCGATCAGCACGTTGTCGTCACCGCTGCGGCGATAGGTGACGGCGGGCGCGTTTCCACCGTCGCGGCGGCGCAGGACGCCGTCGTCACCGTCGCGTTCGGAGCGCCGCACGCGGGGGTTCGCGGCCAGGCGTTCGGCGCCCACCGCCGCTCGGGACGGCGCGTCGGCCGCCCTAATCGGAACGAACCGAACCGTGTCCCCCGGCCGCAGCTGCCCGAGCTTCCATCGCTCGCCGGCCACCACCGTCACCGGACACACGAAGCCGCCCAGGCTGGGACCGTCCGGGCCCAGCAGGATCGGGGTGTCGCCGGTGAAGTCCAGCGCGCCGACCGAGTAGGCGGTGTCGTGGATGTTGGATGGGTGCAGTCCCGCCTCACCGCCGTCGGGGCGGGCCCACTTCGGGCGAGGTCCCTCCAGCCGCACCCCCGTGCGGGCCGAGTTGAAGTGCACGACGTAGTCGGCCGCGAACAGGGTGTCCATGTCCTCGCGGGTGAAGAACTCCGGGGCGCCATGCGGGCCTTCGGTGACCGCAAGCTCCCATTCCGACGGCATGGCGGGCCGAAGGTCTTGCGGAACCGCAGCTTTCGGATCATCGGAGGTGGCCGGAGCAGCACGCAGGACGTCGCCGACGACGAGGTGGCGGCCGCCGTGACCGCCGAAGCGTCCGAGGGTGAACGTCGACGCACTGCCGAGGTAGGCAGGCACGTCGAACCCGCCGTCGACCAGGACGTAGGTGCGCAGTCCGGCGGTCTCGGCCGCGCCAACTGCGAGCACTCCGCCGGCGGGGACGTCGACCGGCTCCCACATCGGCACGGGCACGTCGTCGACCGTGACCGGGCAGTCGGCACCGGCGACGCAGAACGTCGTCGGATGCGTCACGCGCAGCGTCGGTCCTGACGCGGTGCATTCCAAACCCGCTGCGCCCTCGGCGTTTCCGAGGGCCCGGTTGCCCAACCGGAAGGACAGGTCGTCCATCGGTCCGCTCGGAGGGACGCCGACGCTCCACAGACCGACCCGTCCCGGCAGGTCTTGCACGGTGGTCGACAGTCCGGGGCTCTCGACGGTGATGCGCGGGCGCGGGTCGGCGACGCCTGCCAGCGTTCCGGTGTGGTGCCGGGCGGCCCGCACGTCGTCGAGGGTCAGCGCCGCGCGAAGCAGACCGACGTTGACCTCGATGCCCTGAAGGACGGTGGCGTCCAGTGCCCTGCCGAGACGGTCGAACGCCTCGTCGCGGTCGGCGCCTGCGGTGACGACCTTGGCGAGCAACGGATCGTAGGACGCCGTGACCTCGGTGCCCGACTCGACCCACGCGTCGACGCGTGGCGCGGGGTCACCCGCCACGGCGTCGGGAAAGTGCACGGCCACCAGGGTTCCCGTGCTCGGGCGGTAGTCACGGGAGGGGTCCTCGGCGTACACCCGCGCCTCGACCGCGTGACCGCGCACCGGGACCGACCCGACGTTCGCCCCCGGCTCGAGGTGCGGTGCCAGCACATCGGCTTCCCCGCGGGCGAGCCTAAACATCCACGCCGCCAGGTCGACGCCCGTGACCGCCTCGGTCACGGGGTGCTCGACCTGCAGCCGCGCGTTGACTTCGAGGAAGGACGCCTCTTCGCGGCGCGGGTCGTAGACGAACTCGACCGTGCCCGCGGAGCGGTAGCCCACCGAGGCGGCCAGCGCCCGCGATGACGAATGCAGCTGGGCGCGAACCGCTTCCGGTAGCGCGGGGGCTGGCGCCTCTTCGATCACCTTCTGGTTGCGACGCTGCAGCGAGCAGTCCCGGTCACCGAGGGAGACCACGCGGCCGGCACCGTCGCCGAAGATCTGGACTTCGACGTGGCGGGCGTCGTCGACGAAGCGTTCGACGAACACCCCCGCGGAGCCGAAGCTGCGGGCGGCCAGCCGGGACACCCGGTCGAAGGCCGCCCTGAGTTCGGCGTCGTCCCGGCACACCTGCATGCCGATGCCGCCACCACCGCCGGTCGCCTTGAGCATCACTGGGTAGCCGATTTCGGCGGCTGCGGCACGGGCCGCCGCGGCGTCGTCGAGCAATTCGGACCCCGGAAACACGGGAACCCCGGCGGCGCGGGCCGCGGCCCTGGCGGTGTGCTTGGTGCCGAAGATGCGCAGTTGGTGCGGGGTCGGCCCGACGAAGGCCATGCCTGCCGCCTCGACCGCCGTCGCGAAATCGGCGTCCTCGGAGAGGAATCCGTAACCGGGGTGAACCATGTCGACGCCCGTCGCGGACGCGGCGGCCACCAGCGCGTCGACGCGGAGGTAGCTTTCACTGGGCGCCGCGGGACCCAACCGGACGGCGTCGTCGGCGAGGCGCACGTGGGGCGCACCGCGATCGGCGTCGGAGAACACCGCGACCGTGCGAAGGCCAAGCAGTCTTGCGGAGCGCACCAGCCGGACGGCGATCTCACCGCGGTTGGCGATCAGGACGCTGTGAGTCACGCCGCCTCACCCGGCCGGGTGACGATCATGCGGACCGGCGTCGGATCGAAGGCGTTGCACGGGTTGTTGACCTGCGGGCAGTTGGATACGAGCACCAGCACGTCGACGTCCGCGCGCAGGGCGATCCGCTTGCCAGGTGCCGACAGTCCGTCGACGATGCCGAGGGCGCCGTCGGGGTCAACCGGAACGTTCATGAACCAGTTGATGTTGCTGGCAAGGTCTTTGGCGCCGAGTCCATGGCGGGAACCCTCCAGCAGGAAGTTCTCCATGCAGCCGTGCTGAGCACGGGTGTGCTGGCCGTAGCGCAGCGTGTTGGACTCCTTGGAGCACGCGCCGCCGAGGGTGTCGTGCACGCCGACCTCGTCGCCGACGACGGTCATCAACGCGGCTCCCGTGTCGGCCCGCAGCACCGATCCCGTGGTCAGCACGATGCCGCCCTGGCGCGCGATGGTCTCCGAGGCGCTGTAGCGGACGCTGGTGTCGGCGGCGGAGTAGAGCAGGCAGTCGACGGCCTGGTTGCCTGCGAGGTCGACGATCGTCAGCACGTTACCGGCGGCGACGACGGCCGACCACGCGGCGCGTGCGTCGACTCGCTCGTCGAGTACCAGGTCGCCAGCAACCAGGGCGGTGTCCGTCTGTGCGGTCGGGACGTTCACAGGACTCCTCGGGCGATCAGGTCGGCGTCGGTGTTGGCGGCGGCTTGCCGGTGCTCGGGGCGCAGGGGCCCCACCAGGTCGCCGGTCATCAGCAGGTCGAGGTCGCCCTCGGCGGGCCATGCGTGCATCCGCAGAGCCGAACACGTGAACTCAGGACGCGGGTCGAGCGGGTGCGCCGTATTGGCCAGCGACACGATCGCGTCGACGTGAAGGAGCAGGTCGACGTAGGCGCCGGCTCCCGCGGAGCCCTGCCACTCGAACGCACCGTCGGAATTGACCCGCACCCCCTTGAAGAACGACGGGGACGGCGGCAGGTCACGCGGTCCGAGGCCGTTCTTGAGGGCCGCCAGCAGCAACAGCTCCCGCCCTGCCGGTGACGCGGATTCGGGAGCCCCCGCGCCGTAGCGTGCGTGATTTCCGTCGCGAGTGGTGGTGCCTGCGAGGGCGTCGTGGCGTCCCGAGGTGTCGGCGACGACGGTCGCCAGCACCCGTCCGAACCCACTGAGCAAGGGATGTCCCGTTCCGAGGTAGGCCTGCCAGGGCACCTTCACGGTGTCGGCGACGTTGAGGCGCTCGTGCGGACCGTCGGCGCGGTGGATCAGAAGGTGTGCGCACGCGTCGCCGTCGAGGTCGGTCAACCGGATGCGCGTGCCACGGGCCAGTACGGCGGTCGAATATCCGCCTGGCGCAACCGTTTCCGACCACAACAGGTTGGCGGCCGGCACTCCGTCGGGTGTCGTCGGGCTGCTCGTCGCCGGGACGTGGCGCATGGCGTCCGCGGTCCGGCCGTGCTGGGCCCTGGCGTGGGCCTTGGCGCCAGCGGTCGTGGCGGTGTCCGGATGGTCGCTGTGGTGCGAGTCGCGCACGTGGCTGGTCACTGCTACTCCATGGGCTCGTGACGTCGGTCGTCCACCGACATATCTGTCAGATGACAGTTTTCTCGGCCTGCCGCCGTTGGTGGTTGCCGCGGTGTAACCGATTCCAGGCGGCTGGTTAACAACAGGCTTCGCACGTGACCGGCGTGTGACGAGTACCGGGTCACCCCCACGACATGGTTGGATCGAGGTGGGTGCCGACCCTCGGAAACCTGCCGCGGAGACTCCCCAGCTGTGAATTGCTCGAGCTGGGGATTAATCCACCGACGGCCCCGGTTGGCACTCAACGGGGGCGCAACGGTGCGCCCAATTTTGGTGCCGCCGCCACGACTGGCGGCGACGAACGCTTGACAAGACGACAAGAGGGTACGAAGAGAAGATGACCACGACTGTTTCCGCCATCGCCGCCACCTCGGCGACCGAGCCGCTGACCAAGACCACCATCGAGCGCCGCGACGTCGGCCCGCACGACGTGGCTTTCGACATCAAGTTCGCCGGTATCTGTCACTCCGACATCCACACCGTCAAGGCCGAGTGGGGCCAGCCCAACTACCCGGTCGTCGCGGGCCACGAGATCGCCGGCGTCGTGACAGAGGTCGGCGCCGAGGTCACCAAGTACAAGGTCGGCGACCACGTCGGCGTCGGCTGCTTCGTCGACTCCTGCCGTGAGTGCGACAACTGCAAGGCCGGTCTGCAGCAGTACTGCACCGGCGAGGGCGGCATGGTCGGCACCTACAACGCCACCGAGCGCGACGGCACCCCGACCTACGGCGGCTACAGCCAGGCCATCGTCGTCGACGAGAACTACGTCCTGCGCATCCCGGACAGCATCCCGTTGGACAAGGCCGCTCCCCTGCTGTGCGCCGGCATCACCCTGTTCTCCCCGCTGCACCACTGGGGCGCGGGACCCGGCAAGAAGGTCGCCATCGTCGGACTCGGCGGTCTCGGCCACATGGGCGTCAAGATCGCGCACGCGATGGGCGCCGAGGTCACGGTCTTGAGCCAGTCGCTCAAGAAGATGGAGGACGGCCTGCGCCTCGGCGCAGACGAGTACTACGCCACCAGCGACCCCGACACCTTCACCAAGCTGGCCGGAAAGTTCGACCTGATCGTCAACACCGTGTCGGCAACACTCGACCTCGCCGCCTACATGGGCCTGCTGGCCACCGACGGCACGCTGGTCGAGGTGGGTGCGCCGGAGAAGCCGATGGTGGTGCCGTTCTTCCCGCTCGGTGCGCAGCGTCGCAGCCTGTCCGGTTCCATGATCGGCGGCATCCCCGAGACCCAGGAGATGCTCGACTTCTGCGCCGAGCACGACATCACCCCCGAGATCGAGGTCATCGCGGCCGACTACGTCAACGAGGCCTACGAGCGGGTCCTCGCCAGCGACGTGCGGTACCGCTTCGTCATCGACACCTCGACCCTGTGATCCCAGGCGTCATCTAGCTCCACACGTTGCGGCCCAAGCCAACCGGATGTCATCCCGGGGCTTGGGCCGCTTCGTCGTCCGGTCCGGCATTGCCAAACCCGGACAGCGGCCACCCCGCCGCGGCGAGCTTGGCGGCGACCCTACGCACGTTCTCAGGGCCCGCATCGTGATGGGTGACGTCGGTGATGAAGTGCTCGATCTCGTCGACTGCGATGCCACCGTCCTTGACGGCGGGCGAATCCGCGGCGGTGAGGTTGCCGACGATCTCCCCGATCTGTTCCTCGGTGAGCGGCGTCGCGCGCAGCAACGCCAGCAAAGGGACCCGGTCGGGCCCCGGCACCCCTTCCGGGTAACCGGCCCGGAGCCAATTCAGAATCGACGTCAGCAGATTGGTGATGGTCACGGCCCCCAGTCTCGAGGCTGAACCGCGCAATCACCAGCACGCGTCGACGGTGAACTTCGCCGTTCGAGTTGTCGGATCCGGTGGTGAGTGCGACGCTCTGGAACAGACCGCAGCGTCGCGGACCTCATTATGCGTTGATTCCGAAGCTTGGAGGCCCTAGTGGGTGCCGATTCCGCAACTACCGACGATCCGGCCGAGGTCCGGGCAACCGGCCTGAAGAAGGGGTCCATCGGCATCGTCGCGGTCATCTTCATGGCCGTCGCCAATGCCGCGCCGATCACCGCGATGACGGGCAACGTGCCCATCGCCGTCGGGTTTGGCAACGGGCTCGGCGCCCCGGCCGGATTCCTGTTCGCGACGATCATCCTGACCCTGTTCGCCCTCGGATACGTCGCGATGGCTCGCCACATCACCACCACGGGCGCGTTCTACGGCTTCATCTCCCACGGCCTCGGTCAAACCTGGGGCATGGCAAGCGGAATGCTCGCCACGTTCGCCTACGTGGTGTTCGAGGGGTCACTGATCGGCGGCTGCGCGTACTTCGCCAACGACGCCCTGAAGACCATCTTCAACGTCGACGTCCCGTGGGTCGCGATCGCCGTCGTTGCGATCGTCGCCATCGCCGCGTTGTGCTACTTCGACATCAGCCTCACCGCAGCCATTCTCGGCATCACGCTCACCGCCGAGGTGCTGATCCTGCTCGCGCTGGCGTTCTCGGTCATCTTCTCCGGCGGCGGCCCCGACGGCATGATGCTGAACCAGACGGTGCTTCTCAACAACGCCTTCGAGAGCCTGCCCGCCGGCGCGTTCGGCACGGCCGCCGCGGCGGGATCGATGGCCATCGGACTGTTCTTCGCGTTCTGGTCGTGGGTCGGCTTCGAGACGACCGCGGTGTACGGCGAGGAGTCGCGCAACCCGAAGAAGATCATCCCGAGGGCCACCATCATCGCGGTGGTCGGTCTCGGTCTGTTCTACACGTTCATCTCGGCCATGGTGATCGCAGGCAACGGCGCTAAGACCTCCGTCGAAACCTCCATCAGCGCTTCACCTCTCGACCTGTTCTTCAACCTGGTCCAGACCAACCTCGGCGGCGTCCTGCTCGACGTATACAAGGGTCTGCTGGTGATCGGCTCCTTCGCCTGCGCACTGGCCTTCCACAACGCCGCGTCGCGCTACCTGTACGCACTCGGTCGCGAGGTGCCGTCGGAGAAGGTCAAGGCCACCGTCGGCGGCACGCACCCCACGCACGGCTCGCCATACATCGCCTCGACGATTCAGAGCGTCATCACGCTGCTGATCGTGCTGTCGTTCGCGTTCTTCACCGCGGTCCAGGTTCCCGACGCCGACGGCACGCCGGTCGACACCCCCGCCCTGGTGCCCTACGTCAACGTCTACGGACTGCTGGCGCTGATCGGCACCGCGGCGATCCTGCTGGTGCAGGCCATTTGCTCGGCGGCGGTCATCTGGTTCTTCTGGGTCAAGAAGACCCACCGCGGCAACGTGATCACCACGCTGCTGTGCCCGTTGGTCGGCGGTCTGGCGATGCTGTACGTGGTGTGGCTGCTGTGGGACAACCGCGAATTCGCGGCGGGACTCGCGGCGAAGTCCGACGTGTTCAAGGCCGCCCCGTACATGATTCTGGCGGTCTTCGCGATCGGCCTCGGCTACGCGGTGTGGTTGCGCACCACCAAGCGAGCCGTCTACGCCGAGATCGGCCGCACGGTCATGGAGGATGCGCACGAGCGCAGCGACGCCTGACCTGAACATCGCTCCACCCGAGATTCCCGCACGCCCGGCGTGCGGGGATCTTTGCGTTCACCAGCCACGGTCACGAGGCTCGGGGACTCCCGGTGGTGCCGCGCACCATCAGCTTCGGTTCGAGGACGACGTCGTCGTGGAGGTCACCGCTCTCGTCCTCCATCATCTGAACCGCCAGCCGCACCGCGTGTTTGGCGAGGCCCGACGCGTCCTGATGCACCGTCGTCAGATCGATCAGCGGGTAGTCCGACAGGCGGCTGTCGTCGAACCCGATCAGGGACAGCTCCGACGGCACCTGCACCCCCGACCGGGTGAAGACGTCGAGCAAGCCGAGCGCGCATCGGTCGTTGCTCGCCAGGATCGCCGTAGGCAGAGGCGATTCGGCGAGCATCGTCCGTGCCGCGTGGGCACCGGCTTCCTCGGTGTGGGCGCCGGCGACTACCCGGGCGACGGCCTCAAGTCCGTGGCTGCGCATCGCGGCGCGGTAGGCACGGCGGCGCTCGGCCGACCCTGGGCCGCGACCGCCGTCGACGTGGACGACGTCGCGATGCCCGAGTTCCACCAGGTAGTCCACGGCCTGACGGATTCCCTTGGCGTCGGCGGTGCGCACCGAACTCATCCCGCGAACCAGGGGTTTGGCGGTCACGTCGGCACCCACCACGACGACGGGCAGTCGCTCGGTGAAGCGTTGCAGCGCAATGAGGTCCGATGTCGGACCAAGAAGGATGAGCCCGCCGCACCGATGGCTGATCAAGGACTCCACGGACTCCGCTTCGTCACGGTCGGGCAGGTTGGCCGTCAACAGCACGTCGTAGCCCACGCCTTCGGCGGCCGGATAGACGTCGGTGACCATCTCGGCGTGAAACGGCTGCCGGATGTCCATCAGCACGCCGACCGTCCGACTCCGGCCGCGGGCCAGCAGTTGCGCCGCCGAGTCCGGGCGGTAGCCGATCTCGTCGGCGACCTCGAGCACCCGACGACGGGTCTCCTCACTGGCACCGGGCTTACCGCTGAGGATGAACGACACCAACGTTCGTGATACCCCGGCGCGGACGGCGACGTCCGCCATGGTCGGTCGCTGGGTAGCCACGGGCAGTCCCCTCGCTGTGACGCTTGACACGTCTTGGTCGTCGCGTTCATAGTAGACCTCACGCGCGTTACTAACGCGATTTAGTCTCCCGTTGATCGCGGCTCCGGCCATGGCCACCAGCGAATGCCCATCCACGAAAGGACCCGCCCCACAATGAGCACCATCCTGGTCGGATCGGCCCCCGACTCCTGGGGCGTCTGGTTCCCCGACGACCCCAACCAGACCCCGTACACCCGCTTCCTCGACGAGGTCGCCGCGTCGGGGTACGAGTGGATCGAACTGGGGCCCTTCGGGTACCTCCCCACCGACCCCGACGAGCTGGCCGACGAACTGGCCGCGCGCAACCTCAAGTTGTCGGCGGGCACGGTGTTCGAGCACCTGCACCAGGACGATGCTTGGGACTCGGTGTGGACCCAGATCGAGGACGTCGCCAAGCTCACCGCGGCCGTCGGCGGCAAGCACGTCGTCGTCATCCCCGAGATGTGGCGCGACCCCGCCACCGGCGCCGTCCTCGAGGACCGCAACCTGACGACCGAACAGTGGGCCAAGAAGACCACCGGCATGAACGAGCTGGGCAAGGCCATGTTCGAAAAGTACGGCGTCTGTGCGCAATACCACCCGCACGCCGACAGCCACGTCGACACGCAAGAGAACGTCTACCGCTTCCTCGACGGCACCGACGGCGAGTTCGTCAACCTGTGCCTTGACACCGGCCACATCAGCTACTGCGGCGGTGACAACATCGCCATCATCGAGCGGGCGCCAGAGCGCATCGGCTACCTGCACCTCAAGCAGGTCGACCCGGTGGTGCGCGCCAAGGTGGAGGCCGAGGACCTTCCGTTCGGCGAGGCCGTCAAACTCGGCGCCATGACCGAGCCGCCGCTGGGCATCCCCGACATGCCGCCATTGCTGGCGGCCGTCGAGCGCCTCGGCGTCGACGTCTTCGCGATCGTCGAGCAGGACATGTACCCCTGCGCCGTCGACGCACCTCTGCCCATCGCGCAGCGCACCCGAAATTATCTTGGGTCGTGTGGCGTACCGTCCGTTCGCTTCAGCTAGGAGTGCAAGAGCATGTCTGACTTGAGAATTGCCGTCCTCGGCGTCGGAATGATGGGTGCCGACCACGTCGCACGCATCGGGTCGAGGATCGCCGGTGCCCGGGTCACCGTCGTCAACGACTACCTGACCGAGAAGGCCGAGACGCTCGCCGCGACCATCCCCGGGTGCCGCGCGATCGCCGATCCCCTCGACGCGATTGCCGACGCGGACGTCGACGCCGTCGTCCTCGCCACCCCCGGCACCACCCACGAGAAGCAGCTGCTGGCGTGTCTGGAACACGGCAAGCCGGTGATGTGCGAGAAGCCCATGACCACCGACGTGGCGACCTCGCTGGAGGTGGTCAAGCGCGAGGCCGAGCTCGGCAAGCGGCTGATCCAGGTCGGCTTCATGCGCCGCTTCGACGCCGAGTACGTGGCGTTGAAGGCACTGCTGGCCGACGGCGAACTCGGCACGCCGTTGGTCATGCACTGCGTGCACCGCAATGCCGTGGTGCCCCCGAACTTCGACAGCTCGATGATCGTCAAGGACTCACTCGTCCACGAGGTCGACGTGACGCGCTTCCTGTTCGACGAGGAGATCACCTCGATACAGGTGATCAAGCCTTCCGCCAATCCTCATGCGCCTCAAGGTCTTCAGGATCCGCAGATCGCGATCTTCCAGACCGCCTCCGGCAAGCACGTCGACGTCGAGGTGTTCGTCACCACCGGCGTCGCCTACGAGGTCCGCACCGAGGTCGTCGGCGAGCGCGGCAGCGCGATGATCGGACTCGACGTCGGGCTGGTGCACAAGAGCGCACCGGGGCGCTGGGGCGGTCAGATGACACCCAGCTTCAAGGAACGCTTCGGCCTGGCCTACGACGTGGAGATCCAACGCTGGGTCGACGCCGTCCGCTCCGGCGTGAACGTCGACGGCCCTGGCGCCTGGGACGGGTACGCCGCGGCGGCGGTGTGCGCGGCCGGCGTCGCCTCCCTCGAGTCGGGCCTGCCCGTCGCCGTGGAGATGGTGTCGCGTGACTCGTTCACGGGAGCCTGAGCCGGCGTATTCCTGCTAGCAGGGGGGCGGTACGGCGGCTAGCGGTGAGGACAGCGGGGCGGCGCACTCGAATGATGAGGGAATGGCAGGCGATCGCTCCAAACCCGTGTTGAATTGGCGCGGCACCACGGTCACCCGGCGTTCGATACTGGCCGGCCTTGGTGCCGTTGGCGCCTTCGTCGCCGTCGACCTTGGATCCGTCGCATTTGCGAACGGGTGGGTCGGCGGGGGCGGTGCGTTCACCCGGCAAACCTTCATGGACGCGTTCCGCACCGTGTACGGCAACCACCCCGGCTTCCGCAAGAATCACGCCAAGGGCGTTGCCGTCACCGGGTACTTCGACGGCAACGGCAACGGGGCCGAGTTGTCGTCGGCTGCGGTCTTCGGCTCGGGGCGGACGGTCGTGACGGGCCGGTTCTCGTTGGCCGGCGGCAACCCGTTCATGGCCGACACGCCGTCGGCGGCACGCGGCCTCGGCCTGGCGTTCGGCTTGCCGGGTCCCGACCAATGGCGCACGGCCACGCTGAATCTGCCTGTCTTCCTTGATAATTCGCCACGTGGCTTCTACGACCGGTTGCTGGCGTCGAAGACCGTCGCCGGCACCGGCAAGCCCGACCCCGCGGCGATGGCTGCCTTCCTCGCCGAGCATCCGGAGACCGCGGCCGCGATGGCCGTCATCAAGAAGCACCCGCCGACAACGGGATTCGCCGACAGCACCTTCTCCAGCCTGAACGCGTTCTTCCTCGTCGACGCCGCTGGCCACCGCACCCCGGTGCGATGGTCGTTCGAACCGATGCAGGCAGCGCTGCCCTCGAAGGCGGGTGACGACGGACTGTTCGACGCCCTGGTTCGACAATTGCGGGCCGGCCCGTTGAGCTGGCGGCTGCACCTGGTGGTCGGTGAGCCGTCGGACCCGTTGACGGACGCGACGCTGCCGTGGCCGCCCGACAGGCGGGTCGTCGACGCCGGAACGCTCACCCTGACCGCCGCGGCGACCGAAGCGCCGGGCAACGCCCGCGACGTCAACTTCGACCCGCTGGTCCTCCCGCCGGGTATCGAACCCACCGACGACCCGCTGCTGAGTGCCCGGTCTTCGGTGTACGCGGCGTCCTACCGGGCTCGTACCGGGGAACCGAAGTCGGCGTCAGCCGTCCAGGTCGGAGACGTGTCATGACCACCCGCTTCCCACTCCGAACGCGAGTGTTGCACTGGCTCACCGCGATTCTGGTCTTCACCGCGCTGCTCGTCGGGTTCGTGATGGTGAACTCGCTGGGGTCCTACGCGGCGCTGCTCGGCGTGCACATGACGTTGGGGATCGCCATCCTGGCGATCGTCGTGGTCCGCGGGTTCAACCGGTTCACCCATCGCACTCCCCCGTTGCCGGACACCGTCAGCGGGTTCGAGCACAAACTCGTCGTCGGTTCGGAGCTGTCGATGTACGCCCTGCTGCTGGCACAACCGCTCGTCGGCTGGGCGATGGTGTCCGCGGAGGGCCTGCCCGTCGGGGTGTTCGGCTCACTGCGGCTGCCGCGCATCGCACCCGCCGACGCGGACGTCTTCTTCCTGCTGCGGCAGACCCATTCGATACTGGCGTACCTGTTGGTGGTGGTCATCATCGCCCACGTCAGCGCGGTGCTGCTGCACACGCTGACGTTGCGAGACCGGATGCTCTCGCGGATGACGTTCGGTCGGGGCTAGGAATCCCGGTCACCGCAGGTTGGGAAGAAGGGTCTTTGGACTCCATCGGCGTCGCCCGCGGTCGACATAGGTTCGCACCATGACTCAGACGCTCGATTCACCGACCACACCGCAGGCCGTCGACACGATGCGCGCCGCGGTGGTCACCAAATTCGGTGACGCGCTTGAGGTTCAGGATGTCGAACTACCCACGCCAGGCTACGGCGAGGCGCTGGTGAAGCTGGAGACCTCGGGCATTTGCCACACCGATCTGCATGCCGCACATGGGGATTGGCCGGTCAAGCCGCAACCGCCGTTCATTCCCGGCCACGAGGGCTGCGGTCGCG
The DNA here is from genome assembly GCF_002043095.1 of Mycobacterium sp. AT1. Lineage (GTDB taxonomy): Bacteria > Actinomycetota > Actinomycetes > Mycobacteriales > Mycobacteriaceae > Mycobacterium. The sequence goes on from NZ_MVOC01000069.1 coordinate 13,853, forward strand.
TCGTCGCGCTGGGCGACGGCGTGAAGGATCTCGAGATCGGCGACATGGTCGGCAACGCCTGGCTCTGGTCGGCGTGCGGAAGTTGCGAATTCTGCCGCACCGGTTGGGAGACGCTGTGTGAGAGCCAGCAGAACGGCGGCTACAGCGTCAACGGCAGCTTCGGCAGTTACATGCTCGTCAACGCCGCCTACGCCCCCCGGATCCCGGACGGCGTCGACCCGCTGGAGATCGCACCCATCCTGTGCGCGGGCGTGACCGTCTACAAGGGTCTCAAGGTCACCGACACCCGGCCTGGTCAGTGGGTGGCGATCTCCGGCATCGGCGGGCTCGGCCACATCGCCGTGCAGTACGCGCGGGCGATGGGGCTGCGCGTCGTCGCCATTGACGTCGACGACGCCAAGCTCGCCTTGGCCACCAGTTTCGGCGCCGAAGTCGTCGTCAACGCCCGCACCAGCGACGTGGTGGCCGAGGTGCAGAAGGCCACCGGCGGCGTGCACGGAGTGCTGGTGACCGCCGTCCACCCCCAAGCCTTCGGGCAGGCCATCGGATTGGCCCGCCGCGGCGGCACCATCGTCTTCAACGGGCTGCCGCCCGGCGACTTTCCGGCGCCGATCTTCAACATCGTGCTCAAGGGCCTGACCATCCGAGGCTCCATCGTCGGAACCCGCCAGGACATGGTCGAAGCGCTCGACTTCTACGCCCGCGGTCTGATCCATCCCACGGTGGCCGGCGCGCGACTCGACGACGTCAACGACGTGTTCGGCCGCATGGAACGCGGACAGATAGACGGCCGCGTCGTCATCGACTACCGGACGCACTGACGGCGTCTCGGGTCAGAAGTCCCAGTCCTCGTCGGTGGTGTTGACGGCCTTGCCGATGACGTAGGAGCTGCCCGAGCCGGAGAAGAAGTCGTGATTCTCGTCGGCGTTGGGGCTCAACGCGGACAGAATCGCCGGGTTGACGTCGGTCTCGTCCTTGGGGAACAGCGCCTCGTAGCCCAGGTTCATCAAGGCCTTGTTGGCGTTGTAGCGCAGGAACTTCTTGACGTCCTCGGTGAGCCCGACCCCGTCGTACAGGTCCTGGGTGTACTCGACCTCGTTGTCGTAGAGCTCGAAGAGCAGCTCGTAGGTGTAGTCCTTCAGCTCGGCCTTGCGCGCCTCGTCGGCCAGCGCCAGACCCTTCTGAAACTTGTAGCCGATGTAGTACCCGTGCACGGCCTCGTCGCGGATGATCAGCCGGATCATGTCGGCGGTGTTGGTGAGCTTGGCGCGGCTGCTCCAGTACATCGGCAGGTAGAAGCCGGAGTAGAACAGGAAGCTCTCCAGAAGCGTGGAGGCGACCTTGCGCTTGAGCGGATCGTCGCCCTTGTAGAAGTTCATCACGATCTCGGCCTTGCGCTGCAGGTTCGGGTTTTCCTCCGACCAGCGGAACGCCTCGTCAATGTCGACCGTCGAGCACAGGGTGGAGAAGATGTTGCTGTAGCTCTTGGCGTGCACCGACTCCATGAACGCGATGTTGGTGTAGACGGCTTCTTCGTGCGGGGTGATCGCATCGGGGATCAGGCTCACGGCGCCGACGGTGCCCTGGATGGTGTCCAGCAGCGTCAGACCGGTGAACACCCGCATGGTCAGCTGCTTCTCGTGCTCGTTCAACGTGCCCCAGGACGGGATGTCGTTGGACACCGGAACCTTCTCCGGCAGCCAGAAGTTGCCGGTCAGGCGTTCCCAGACCTCGGCGTCCTTCTCGTCGTGAACGCGGTTCCAGTTGATGGCGGAGACCCGGTCGATCAACTTGATTCCATCAGACACTGTGACCCCAATTCGATGCGTTGCAATGAGCTCCCATGACACTACAACTGGGGTGTGTCATCGCGTGGCAGCACAACCACTTGTGGTTGGCGTGTCGTGGTCAGCGCCCGATGAACCGGTACTCGTCGCGCTTGAAGCGCCTGGTCGCCAGCCAGTACTGCCAGGTCATGCCGCTCCACAACACCCGGTTGACGCCGTGGGAGTCCAGGTACCAGCTGCGGCACCCACCGGTGTTCCACACCGTCGTGGCGAGGCCGTCCTGCAGGTCGCGGTTGAACGCGTCCTGCGCGGCGCGTGTCGGCGCCACCGCCTGAGCGCGCGCCTCGTCGACGGCTGCGATCGCCTGCGCGACGTACCGGATCTGGGCCTCGATCATGAACACCACCGAGTTGTGGCCAAGGCCGGTGTTCGGGCCGAGCAGGAAGAACAGGTTCGGCATGTCGGCGACCGCGACGCCGCGATGCGCCTCGACGCCCTCGCGGTTCCACCGGTCCACCAGGTCCTCGCCGCCGGGGCCCGTGACGTCGACGTAGGAGTACGAGTCGGTGACGTGGAAGCCGGTGGCGAACACCACCACGTCGACCGGATGCTCGACGCCGTCGGCGGTGACGATGCCGTCGCGGGTCATCCGCGTGATGCCCTCGGTGATGACCTGGGTCTTGGGATTGGCGATGCCGCGGTAGTAGGTGTCGGAGTTGAGGATTCGCTTGCACCCGGCCCGGTAGTCGGGAGTCAGCTTGCGGCGCAACGCCTTGTCCTTGACCGAACGTCGAATGTTCCACTTGCCAAGCAGCGCACCGATTCTGAGCAACTCGGGCTGCTTGGTCATGCCGAAGCCGACCACCTCGTGCAGCCAGTAGATCGCCACCCGCATCGCGGCCCTGGTACCGGGCACCTCGGTGAACGTCCGCCGCACCCATTCCGGCAGTGCGTTGTTGGGGCGCGGCATCACCCATGGTGGAGTGCGTTGGTAGACCTGAAGTTCTGCGACGTCCTTGACGATCTCGGGGACGAGCTGGATGGCGCTGGCGCCGGTGCCGATGACGGCGACCCGCTTGCCGGTGATGTCGACCGAATGGTCCCACTGCGCGGAATGGAATGCGGCCCCGGCGAATTCGTCGGCACCCTCGATCTCGGGGATCAGCGGGATGTGCAGCGCCCCGGCTCCCGAGACGAGGAATTGCGCGACGTATTCCTGCCCGTCGGCGGTGAACACGTGCCACCGCAGCTCGGCGTCGTCCCACGTGGCCCGCTCGACGCGGGAGTTGAACCGGACGTACCGGCGCAGACCGTACTTCTCGGCGACACCCTTGAGGTAGTCGAAGATCTCGGGCTGCAGGGACCACATGTGGGTCCAGTCCGGCTTGGGTTCGAACGAGAAGGAATACATGTGCGACGGGATGTCGCAGGCGCAGCCGGGGTAGGTGTTGTCCCGCCAGGTGCCGCCGATGTCGTCGGCCTTCTCGAGGATGACGAAGTCCTCGAAGCCGAAGCCCTGCCTCTGGAGCGCGATCGCCATCCCGAGGCCGGAGAAGCCACTGCCGATGATGACGGCGCGGGTGCGGACGGGGCTCCTCTGCGCCGCGACGGCGCCTGCCTCTTCGGCAATGGTCATGCCGCCACGATACCTGGGAACGCGGGTACCGGGTATCAGGCCACGGTCTCGCGGCGGCGGACGCCTTCGTGCAGCGGCAAATCGGGATCGATCTTGATGCCAAGCAGTTCACACGTGCCGTAGATGGCGGCCAGCATCATCGTCGTCATGTGCGCCACGAACTGCTCCGGCGGCATCCGCCGGGGGCTGTCGGCCCCGGGACCGAGCCACCACTCGGTGGCCGCGGCGGCGGAACCGAATGTCGTGAAGGCGGCCAATTCCATCGCCGCCCCGTCGAGTTCCATCTCCCGGAGTTCGTCGTTGAACATCGCGGCCATCGCCAAGGTGATGTCGCGCCCCTCGTTGAGGGCCCGCATCGCCTCGGTCTGTTCGGCGAATCGCCCCTGGATCAGGAATCGGCACACGTTGGGATGTTCGTCGACCAGGTGGACGTACTTCTCGACGCTGCGGAAGATCACCTCGCGGGCCGGATCGGTCCCGACGTTGATCGCCGGAATGATGGCCGCCCACAACATGTCTCGGAGTCGTTCACCGATCGCCTGGAACAGGTCGGCCTTGTCGGTGAAGTGCCGGTAGATCTTCGGCTTGGCGGTGCCCGCCTCTTCGGCGATCTCGCGCAGCGACAGCTCGGGACCGAGCTTGTCGATCGCGCGGAATGCCGCGTCGACGATCTCGGCGCGCACCTTCTTGCGATGCTCACGCCAACGCTCGCTTCTGGCGTCGACCTTCACCCCCGGCGGGGTGCCCGCAACGGGCCGAGACGGTCTGCGCACGGACTCACTGTACAAGCTGAACGGTGCTGACCTGCCAAGACCGCACCGTCGCCCCGCGCGCGGCACGTGTCAGCCGCCCCGCGCGGGTAGCATCTGGAGCCGATATACCCCAGCTATACGAGACGAGACTCATGACGCAGCGGTACGACCTGGTGATTGCCGGCGGAGGGCCGTCCGGCGCCGCCGCAGCGTGGCAGGCAGCCCAGACGGGTGCCAAGGTAGTCGTCCTGGACAAGGCCGAGTTCCCGCGCGACAAGCCGTGCGGCGACGGTTTGACCGCCAGGGCGGTCAGCTACCTCCAGAAGATGGGCCTGGCCGAGGAGGTCGACAAGTTCCACCGGGTCAACCGTGTGACGGTCTTCAGTCCATCGCAGTGGGAGTTGTCGTTCCCGACCCGCCCCGGAATGCCGAACCACGGCTACGTCGCACCCCGGCCCGTCCTGGACACCCTGCTGCTCAAGCACGCCGAGAAGGCGGGCGCCGAGATCCGGCAGTCCTGTGAGGTGACGGGTCCCGAACTCGACGCCAACGGTCGGGTGGTCGGCGTGGTCCTCAAGGGCGGCGAGAAGGTCTACGGCGACGCCGTCATCGCCGCCGACGGCGCCTACTCCCCCATCAAGCGGGCCCTGAAGATCGACTCGGAGTACAACGGCTATTCGGCGATCGCGATCCGCGCCGAGATGCCGGCCAACAAGCCCGACTCCGATTCCCTCGACATCTATCTCAACCTCAAGTTCAACGGCGATCAACTGCCGGGCTACGCGTGGGTGTTCCCGTTCGGTGGTGGCCGCATCAACATCGGCCTCGGCTACGTCAACAGCTACAAGGACTGGCAGAAGATCAACGCCACCCAGTTCATGGGCGAGTTCATGCAGACGCTGCCCCGCGAGTGGGGCCTGCCGCCGATCGAAGAGCTCAAGAAGGACAAGCTAGTGCGGGCCTGGCGATTGCCGATGGGCTTCACCGCGTGGCCGCCGTGGCGTCCCGGCGTGTTGTTCACCGGCGACTCGCTCGGCGCGGGCAAGCCGGCCTCGGGTGCGGGTATCTCGAAGGCGCTCGAATCGGGCCTCGCCGCGGGTGAGTGCGCAATTGCGGCTCTGACCAACGGCGGCCCGGACGACTTCACCAACTACGCGCAGCGAATGGAAGCCGCCTGGGGCAAGGAGTACCGGCGCGGCCGCTACTTCCACAAGCTCGCGGGCATCCCCGCCGTGGCGAACAACGGCATCAAGCTGATCGACAACGCGTTCTTCCGCGACCGGATGCTCAAGTCGCTGTACAAGAAGGAACAGGGCCCGCAGCACAAGGTGAAGTAAGCCTGGTGAGGTAGCCCTCCTCGGCTCCAGCCGTCGAATGTGACTCCCGCGACGCGTCGCGGGAGTCACTTTCGTCGTGGGCCCAGTCTCGGCAATTGACAGTCCGATGTGACGTAGGTCATGCTGATACTCGGTAGTATGGCTGGTCAGTCGGCGACGACCTCAATTGGTCCGCCTTGCGCGGAGCCGGTCGGCGACACGGCCATCACGACAGCTCCGATGAAAGGCCCCCCGATGAGCGTCAATCCCCGCGCCGCGGCCGACGCGCTGCACGCCAGCGCGACCCGCAAGGTCATGTTCCGCCTTCTTCCGATCATGTGTGCCGCGTACTTCATGGCCTACATCGACCGAACGAACGTCGCCCTTGCCAAGACCGCCCTTCAGGCCGACGTCGGCATCAGCGTCACCGCATTCGGGCTCGGCGCAGGCATCTTCTTTCTCAGCTACGCGTTTCTGGAAGTGCCGAGCAACCTGATCATGCACAGGGTCGGCCCGCGCCGGTGGATCGCCCGCATCGCACTTACCTGGGGTGCGTTGTCGGCGGCGATGATGTTCGTGCAGGGGGATCTGTCCTTCTACCTGCTCCGCTTCCTGCTCGGCATCGCCGAGGCCGGCCTCTATCCGGCTCTGATGTACATGGTCACCATGTGGTTCTCCCAGAAGAATCGCGCGACCGCAGTGGGTTTCATCTACTTGGCGCCCACCATCGCCCTCGTCGTCGGCGGGCCGATCGGTGGCGCGCTGATGGAACTCGACGGGCTGGGTGGGCTGCACGGATGGCAGTGGATGTTCCTCGTAGAGGGCGTCGTCACCATGCTCGTCGGCGTCGTGGTCTTCTTCCGGCTGCCCGAGGTGCCCGCGGACGCGAAGTGGCTGACGACCGAGGAGGCCGAAAGCCTCAGCGCCGCAGCGTCGGCCGGCCGCACCGACCACGAGACGCGCATCCGCGGCAACGTGAAGAAGGCCTTCGGCCGTCCCTTCATCGTCATCGTGGCACTGATCTACCTGTTCAACCAGATCACCAACGTCGGGATCGTCTTCAACATCCCGTCCATCGTCGAAGACCTGGACGTCCGCGGTTCGTTCCTCATCGGACTGGTGTCGGGCAGCGCCGGGATCGGTGCCACGGTCGGCGTCCTGCTGGTGCCCTACGTGCATCGCCGGTTCCGCAACGAGACGCAGCTCATCGGCATTCTCGCGGCAGCCACCTTGGCGTCGTCGATCGCCTTCGTCCTGGTGTCTGACCCCGTCGGCAAGGTCCTCCTGATCGCCGTGTCGATGGTGTTCGTCTTCGGTACCCTGCCGTTGTTTTGGTCGGTCGCCATGGCCCGGATGTCGGGTCTGATGGCCGCCGCCGGGCTCGCCTTCATCAACACCGTCGGCTTGATCGGTGGGTTCATCGGGCCCTACGCCTTCGGGCTGGTCGAGAACGTCACGGGCGACCCGGGTTCCGGCTTCCTGGTGGTGATCGTGTCGTCGGTCATCGGGGTTGCGCTCGTACCACTGCTCGGCCGAGCCGTCCGCAACGAGGACCGCGCGACGACCCCCACGCCCGCCCCCGAGACGTCCTCCGCCCGCAATCGCTGACTCCCGAGGAATCACCATGCACGGATTGATGCAGGACCGCGCGCTCTCGGTGGCGATGCTGATGGACGGCATCGAGGGCCGATTCGGTCACAAGAGCGTCGTCACGACCGAGCTCCACCGCACGACGGAGTCGACGTATCGAGAAGTGGCACAACGGGTCCGGAAGCTAGCGGGAGTTCTCGACGACCTCGGGGTTCCCCGAGGCGCGCGGGTCGCCAGTTTCGGGTGGAACTCCCAACGTCACCTCGAGCTGTACATGGCGGTGCCGTGCGCCAACCGCATCCTGCACACCGTCAACCATCGGCTGTTCGCCGACGACGTCGTGTACCTGATCGACGACGCCGCGGACGACGTCGTGTTCGTCGACCGGTCCATCTTCGAGGTGGTGTGGCCCCTCCTCGACCGATGCCCGACCGTCCGCCACGTCGTGGTCGCCGACGACGGACCGGCGGCGGCGCTGCCGAGCGATCCGCGAATACACGACTACGAGTCCCTGCTCGCGGCGGCCACGGCCGTCGAGTCGTTCACGGTCGCCGACGAGCGTGATGCGGCGGCGCTGTGCTACACCTCGGGAACCACTGGTCGGCCGAAAGGCGTTCTGTACGACCACCGGTCGATAATTCTGCATGCCATGTCGCTGCTGATGGCGGACTCCTTCGGTATCTGCGAGGCAGACACCGTCATGCCAATCGTGCCGATGTTCCACGTCAACGCGTGGGGTTTGCCCTACGCCGCCCTGATGTCCGGAGCCAACCTGGTCATGCCCGGTCCCGCCACCGCGCCCGACCGGCTGGTGGCCACCATGGCGGCCCATCACGTCACCTTCGCGGCTGCCGTCCCCACGATCTGGCAGAGCGCGGTACCGCACCTCGACCGGGCCGATCTCGGCCCCCTTCGTCGTCTCGTCAGCGGCGGTGGCGCGCTTCCGGTGAGCCTTTCCGAGACCTATCTGGAGGCGGTCGGTCTGCCCCTCACCAGCTCCTGGGGGATGACGGAGACCAGTCCCCTGGTGTGCAGTGCGCGCACCCCGAGCGACGACGCCGGACTCAGCGAGCACGAACGCCTCGTGGGCTTGACGATCCCCGGCCCCCCGACTCCGTTGTGCGCCCTACGGCTGATCGGCGACGACGGCGCCGAAGTCCCCCGCGACGGTCGGTCCTCCGGTGAACTCCAGGTCGCCGGGCCCACCATCGCCGGCGCGTATTTCGGCTCTGCCGCAACCGATTCCGCCTTCACCGAGGACGGCTGGCTGCGCACCGGAGACGTCGCCACCGTCGACCCGCGAGGTTTCATGCGCATCGTCGACCGCACCAAGGACCTGATCAAGTCCGGAGGTGAATGGATCTCTTCGGTTGAACTCGAGAACGAGATCATGGCGATGGCCGGCATCGCGGAGGCGGCGGTGGTGGCGATCCCCAGCGTCGAATGGGGTGAGCGACCACTTGCCTGCGTCGTCGCCCATCACGGAGTCGACGTCACCGCCGACGACGTCCTGACCCATTTGAGGGGAAGGGTGGCCAAGTGGTGGATCCCGGAGGACGTCGTCTTCCTGGATGCACTGCCGAAGACGGCCACCGGTAAGTTCGCCAAGGCAGTGCTGCGCAGGTCGCTGACACGTTCCTCCGACGCGAGATGAGGCACCGATGACGGTGGTAACGGGCAACGAGGCCGAGATCGTCAAGCGCCGAATCCTGGATGCCGCGGCCGAAGCCTTCATGAGCCAGGGGTTCGGCGTCACCACCGTCGACGACGTGGCCGATCGAGTCGGCGCCACGAAAGGCCTTGTCTACTATCACTTTCGGTCGAAGTTCGACATCCTCCTTGCCGTCTACGAACGCGGGATGAGTCAAGTCCAGCAGCAGGTGGGGCCGGCGCGGCACGGCGCCGGCACGGGGCGGGAAAGACTGACGGCCATGTCGACCGAGCACGTGGTCAACCTGATGAGCGACCTGAAGTACCACTGGGTGGTGCACCTTGGGGTTCGGGAGCAGACCTCGACGGCGCTCAAACCGCGGCAGCGCGACGCACTCAGCGCCTTGAACGACTTGCGCCGCGACTACGAACAGATGTTTCTGGCAGTGGTGAACGACGGCATCGCCGACGGCAGCATCCGCGAGGTGAACGCGCCGTTGGCCACCCGCACGCTGCTGAGCAGCCTCAACGCGGTCGACGCGTGGTACCGCCCACGACCGGACCAATCGCCCGAAGCAATCCGTGCACTGGCCACCGAGGTCGTGGATCTGATCGTCGGTGGCCTCCTCGCGAACACCCGTCGAGAAGGAGCGTCATGACTCAGACCGAGGTCGTCCTCTCGGGACTCCGCTTCCCCGAAGGCGCCCGCTGGCGCGACGGGCTGCTGTGGTTCTCCGACATGCACACCGGGCAGGTCTTTCGGACCGATCCCCGCACGTACGAGCCGACCGAGGTCACGACGGTTCCCGACCAACCCTCGGGGCTCGGCTGGCTTCCCGACGGCTCGATGCTGATCAGTTGCATGTTGGACCGCAAGGTCGTCCGACTCTGGCCGGACGGCTCCCGCAGCACCCACGCCGACCTCTCCGCCCTGACCGACTCACCAGTCAACGACCTGGTCGTCGACGGTCGCGGTCGGACGTTCCTTGGCGGCTTTGGGTACGACCTCTACGGCGACGCCCCGCAACGTCCCGGACCCATCTTCCGCATCGACGCCGACGGCACCGTCGCGTGCGTGGAGGACGACATGGTCTTCCCGAACGGTTCGGTGATCCTGCCCGGCACCAACACGCTCGTCGTCGCCGAGACCTGGGCGGCGCGACTGACGGCGTTCGACGTCACCGATGCCGGCGACCTCGTCGACAAACGCACGTGGGCCGAACTTCCCGAAGGGTCGACGCCCGACGGGATCTGCGCCGACGCGTCCGGCGGGGTGTGGGCCTCGTCGATCGCCACCGCGCAGTTCATCCGCGTCGAGGCCGGGGGTCGCGTCACCGACGTGATCCAGCTCGACGACGGCCGGTGCGCCACCGACTGCGTGACCGACGGCGCGGGGACGACCCTGTACCTGCTCACGTCCAACAGCTGGCAGCCGTCCGAGACCGAGGTCCGGCAAGGCCGGATCGAGACGGTGCGGCTTGACTGATTCGCCGTTGCTCGTCAGAGGGCGGTGTAGCCGCCGTCGATGACGATCGACTGGCCGACCACGTAGGCCGACGCGTCGCCCAGCAGGTAGACCGCTAGCGGACCGAGCTCGTGCGGCTCCCCCATCCGGCCCACCGGCGTGTGCGCCATCCACTCGGCGAATTGCTCCGGCGAATTCCGCGGCACGTCGAGCGTCTGCTCCGAGGCGAAGTAGCCCGGCGAGATCGAGTTGAGCCGGATGCCCAGCGGCAGCCACTCCACCGCGAGGCTCTTGGTCAGCATCGCGACGCCGGCCTTGGACGCGTTGTAGGCGGCCTGATCCTGCGGGCGGTTCACCCGCAGGCCCGACATCGAGGCGATCGTGACGGCCGAGCCGGTCTGCCCGGCGGCGACAAGGCGCCGCGCAAAGGCCCGGCACACCAGGAACGTCCCCGTCAGGTTGACGTCGACGATCCAGCGGAACCGCTCGGGCGTGATGTCCAGCGCGCTGGTGGTGTCCGCCACCCCGGCGGCGTTGACCAGGGCGTCGACGACCCCCAGGCGGTCGGCGACCTCGGCGAAGGCCGCCTCGACCGACGCCTCGTCGGTGACGTCGGCGGTCACCCCGACGACGTCGGTGCCGGTGGCGGAGCCCAGCTGGGCGGCCGCGTCGTGCACTTCGTCGCGCACGTCGAGGAGGGCGACCTTGGCCCCCGCCCGGGCCACGGCCTCGGCCATCGCAAGGCCGAGGCCGCGCCCGCCCCCGGTCACCAGTGCCACACGTCCTGCCAAAGTCGAGTCCATTCAACCCATCTTGGCCGACGTGCCGCGGTACCGGTTACGCAGTGAACGCGTACTGCACGTTCTCCCCGACGGGCACGAAGCCCAGCCGCCGGTAGACCCGGTTGGACACCGGGTTGGCGTCGTCGGCGAACAGCACCACGTCACGCGCGCCCCAACTCCAGGCATGCCGCACCGCCTGCGCGGTGACCGCGGCGGCGTAGCCGCGACCCCGGTGCTGCGGCGGCGTGTACACCGGACCGATCCGCGACATGCCCAGCAGACAACCGTGCACGCGAGCCATGGCGACCGGCTCGCCGTCGACTGTCCATAGCACCACGTGCCCGCCCGCGTCGGCGACGGCGGCGAGCACGCCCCGGCTCGCCGCCAGGTTGGACTGCGCGTCGAACGCCTCGGTGAAGAACGCGTCGAACCACTCGGCCAGCAGGTCGGTGTCGTCGTCGTCGGCAACCCGCGGCTCACCGACGACATTGACCGGCGGAACCAGCTCACCGAGGCGGTAGAGCGTTTCCTCGAACGAGGTCGTGACGGTCGCGCCGGTGGCTTCGGCCCACGCTTGGCTGAATGCCGCTGCGGTGCTTCGTGTTCCGCGGATCGCTGGCAGATCGCTGCGCACGGGTGCGAGCGCGGCGGCCGACTCCTTGGCCAGCGTGGGCGGAAGCCCGTTGACCAGCAGCACCGAATCCCTCATCTGCAGAGCGGCGCCCACGGCACCGTCGCAGTCATGAGCGGCCAGCAGCAGGTGACCGGCCGGCCACGCAGCGGTGCGCAGGGTGGTCAGCTCGGTGGTGAACCGGACCGGGTCCCGGCGGTACACCCAGCGGGCCACCGGGCCGAAGCCGTCCGGCGTCGCGTACAGGTGAACGTTCATGCCTACGAGGGTGAAGCACTCGGCTCGCGAATTCCACTGATTTATTGCGGGTTTGGCGACGTCGAGATTGGCGCGCAGCGCGTCAGCCTCGACCGCGCTTGGTCGGGCCCGGCTTGCGGGCGATCTTGCCCGCGGCGGCGCGGGCGGCTTGCTTGGCGAGCGTCTTCTCCCGCGCGGTGCGCTTCGGCGCCGGTTCGGCTTGGCCGCGTGACGAACTGGGTTTGCGGCCGCGCACGATGCCGATGAACTCCGCCACCAATGCCGACTGCTCGCCCTCGGGGATGGCGAGCGCCACGGGACAGGTGGGCGCGTCGGCGATCGGCCGGTAGGTGAGGTCCTTGCGGTGGTGCAGCCGCGCCAGTGACTGCGGGACGACGAGCACCCCGACTCCGGCCGCCACCAATTCCGTTGCGTCCTTGACGGTTTCGGGCCGATGCTCGACGCGGGCGCCCGGTGCCGTCGGCCAGGCGACGACGTCGTCGAGCGGGAGCAGCACCGGCTCGCCGTCGAGGTCCGCGGCGGTGACCGAGTCCGCGGCGGTGAGCAGGTGATCGGTCGGCACCACGACGACGGTCGTCTCGTCGTAGAGAGCGATGAGGGCCACACCCGACGTCTCGGCCTGCGGCCGAAGCAACGCCACGTCCATCTCGCCGGACCGCACTGCGTCGGCCGCGTCGGCCGCGTCGACGGCCTGCAACTGCAACCGAATGTCGGGATGGCGGTCCGCCCAGGTTCGGGCCCACTTCGCGGGGGTCACACCGGGGACGTACCCGACGGTGAGGCGAAGGGGGGTCACCGCCTCAGGCTACCGATAGGCTCTGCGTCATGAGCAGGCCGAACGCGCAGTCCATGAAACCCGCCACCGCGGCGAAGAAGCTCGACGTGTACCTGCCGGCGACGCCCGCGGAGTTCCAGGAGAACACGATCACCCGGTCCGAGCTCGCCGCCCTACAGGAGGATCCGCCGCAGTGGCTCAAGGATCTCCGCAAGAACGGGCCGCACCCGAAGAACCTGGTGGCCCTGAAGCTGGGCGTCTCGATCGCCGGGCTCGCGCGCGGCGGCGTGACCGAGGCGCTCACCACCGAGCAGATCGCCGCGCTGCTCGAGGAGAAGCCCGACTGGTTGGTCGCCGAACGTGAGAGCTTCCAGTCCGTGCTGCGCGAGGAGCGACGCGTGAAGGCGATGCACGAGGACCAAGCGCGCGAGGGCTGAGCCGAACTGAACGCCTCCCGAACGTGAAAATGGCGACGCAACTCGCGAGAGATGCGTCGCCAGATTCACTTTCGGCGGTGGGGCGTCACAACATGCAGCTGACGCAACCCTCGACCTCGGTGCCCTCCAACGCCATCTGGCGTAGGCGGATGTAGTACAGCGTCTTGATGCCCTTGCGCCAGGCGTAGATCTGCGCCTTGTTGACGTCGCGCGTGGTGGCGGTGTCCTTGAAGAACAGCGTCAGCGACAGGCCCTGGTCCACGTGCTGGGTGGCGGCGGCGTAGGTGTCGATGATCTTCTCGTAGCCGATCTCGTACGCATCCTCGTAGAACTCGAGATTGTCGTTGGTCAGATACGGCGCCGGGTAGTACGCCCGGCCGATCTTGCCTTCCTTGCGGATCTCGATCCGCGACGGCACCGGGTGGATCGACGACGTCGAGTAGTTGATGTAGGAGATCGACCCCGTCGGCGGCACGGCCTGCAGGTTCTGGTTGTAGATGCCGTGCTTCTGCACCGACTCCTTCAACTCCCGCCAGTCGTCCTGGGTCGGGATGTGGATGTCGGACTTGGCGAACAACTCCCGCACCCGTTCGGTCGCCGGCTCCCACGCCTGCTCGGTGTACTTGTCGAAGAACTCCCCCGACGCGTACTTCGACTTCTCGAACCCACCGAAGCGCGTGCCGCGCTCCATCGCAATGCGGTTGCTCGCCCGCAGTGCGTGGAAGAGCACCGCGTAGAAGTAGATGTTGGTGAAGTCGATGCCCTCTTCGGAGCCGTACATGATCCGCTCGCGAGCCAGGTACCCGTGCAGGTTCATCTGTCCGAGCCCGATGGCGTGAGAGTCGTTGTTGCCCTGCTCGATCGACGGCACCGACCAGATGTGGGTCTGGTCGCTGACCGCGGTGAGTCCGCGGATCGCGACCTCGATGGTCTGGGCGAAGTCCGGCGAGTCCATCGTCTTGGCGATGTTGAGCGAGCCGAGGTTGCACGAAATGTCCTTGCCCACCTTGGAATACGACAGATCGTCATTGAATTCCGAGGGCGTCGACACCTGGAGGATCTCCGAGCACAGGTTGCTGTGGGTGATCCGGCCCTCGATGGGGTTGGCGCGGTTCACCGTGTCCTCGTACATGATGTACGGGTAGCCGGACTCGAACTGCAGCTCGGCGAGGGTCTGGAAGAACTCGCGCGCCTTGATCTTGGTCTTGCGAATCCGGGCGTCGTCGACCATCTCGTAGTACTTCTCGGTGATCGAGATGTCGGCGAACGGAACGCCGTAGACCTTCTCGACGTCGTACGGCGAGAAGAGGTACATGTCCTCGTTCTTCTTCGCCAGCTCGAACGTGATGTCCGGGATGACGACGCCGAGGGACAGCGTCTTGATGCGGATCTTCTCGTCGGCGTTCTCACGCTTGGTGTCGAGGAAGCGGTAGATGTCGGGGTGATGGGCCTGCAGGTACACCGCGCCGGCACCTTGGCGGGCGCCCAGTTGGTTGGCGTAGGAGAACGAATCCTCGAGCAGCTTCATGATCGGGATGACGCCCGAGCTCTGGTTCTCGATGTTCTTGATCGGGGCGCCGTGCTCGCGAATGTTGCTCAGCAGCAAGGCAACTCCCCCACCGCGCTTGGACAACTGCAGCGCCGAGTTGATGGAACGCCCGATGGACTCCATGTTGTCCTCGATGCGCAGCAGGAAGCAGCTGACGGGCTCGCCGCGCTGCTTCTTGCCGGAGTTGAGGAACGTCGGGGTGGCCGGCTGGAACCGGCCGTCGATGATCTCGTCGACGAGCTTCTCGGCCAACGTCGTGTCACCGGCGGCCAGCGTCAGCGACACCATGACGACGCGGTCCTCGAAACGCTCGAGGTAGCGCTTGCCGTCGAACGTCTTCAGCGTGTAGGACGTGTAGTACTTGAACGCGCCGAGGAACGTCGGGAACCGGAACTTCTTGGCATAGGCGCGATCCAGCAGCGACTTCACGAAGTTGCGCGAGTACTGGTCGAGCACCTCGCGCTCGTAGTACTCCTTCTGCACCAGGTAGTCGAGCTTCTCGTCCTGGTTGTGGAAGAAGACGGTGTTCTGGTTGACGTGCTGCAAGAAGTACTGGTTGGCGGCTTCGCGATCCTTGTCGAACTGGATCTTGCCGTCCTTGTCGTACAAGTTCAGCATCGCGTTGAGCGCGTGGTAGTCGGTCTCCCCCGGGAGTGCGTGGACTCCGGTGGTTACAGGTTCTGCAGTGACGGTTGGTGACACGTCTGGTCCTTCCAGAAGTCGGCAAGCCCCGCACGAACGGCGAAGACGTCGTCCGTGGTGCCCATGAGTTCGAAGCGATAGAGGTAGGGGACGCCGCACTTGCGTGAGACGACGTCACCGGCGTAGCCGAATTCGGCGCCGAAGTTCGTGTTGCCCGCGGCGATGACGCCGCGGATCAACGACCGGTTGTGTTCGTTGTTGAGAAAGGCGATGACTTGCTTGGGGACGTAACCACCGGCGTCCGGATCGGGCCCGTTGGCGTGCCCGCCGCCGTAGGTGGGGAGAACCAGCACATACGGTTCGTCCACCTGGATGCGGTCGCGGAGCGGGATGCGGATCGCGGGCAGCTCCAGCTTCTCGACGAAGCGGTGCGTGTTCTCCGAGACGCTGGAGAAGTAGACGAGACTTCCCATCACGCCTCCTCTCCTACCCGCCGGGTTCTTCTCTCTTACGCCGTGGCTGCGACGGCGCTGGACAGCAACTTGATCCGGTCCGGGCGGAAGCCCGACCAGTGGTCGTTGCCCGCGACCACGACGGGGGCCTGCAGGTAACCCAGTGCCATGACGTAGTCACGCGCCTCGGGCACCTCGGTGATGTCAACGACGTCGTAGGCAACGCCCTGCTTGTCGAGCGCCTTGTAAGTGGCGTTGCACTGCACGCACGCGGGCTTGGTGTAGACGGTGACGGTCATTGGTGGGCTCCCCTCAGCGAAACGATGATCGAGCATGTGGCGTGTCTCCTACACAAGCGTCTCGCACGGCACCGACAAGACCCCATCTTGGCGCAATCATCGATATGTTCAACACCTCACCGAAGGGATGACTTCCCGGCTGGTGCGGATGAACTGGTCCTGAATTGAGCCTGTGATGCTTCGTTGCTTGGCACTAGATGTTGTGTCCAACTAGTAGAGCACATACAAGATGGCCCTAATGACACAAATGAAATTTCGCCTGGTCGTCGCGGTGTGTCGCGGAATTTCCGGCGTGTTATTCACACCCACGCCCGTTCCTGTTAGTGGAACGCCCCTCCCTGTTAATTGAACGTCACCCGGCAGACGCGCAGCGAACGCTTGCCCTCAGGGGTCCGGAAACAGGGATGGTTCCTCAGTCGGAGAGCAAAGCGCGAGGAACAGCCGCGACGGAGTCGGTGGATGCAAAGTGAGCGACAGACGCCAACCCCAGGCGAGCACACCACGGGACACCCGAAGACGACGAAACCGCCGGCGAACCCCGTTCGGGGCTCGCCGGCGGCTGGTGGTGGTGGTGAAGCGCCGTCAGCCGACTTCGGCGGTCAACTTCTCCACCACTTCACGGACCTGCTGGACCACGTCGGCGTTCTCCCGCGGGTGCTTGCCGTCGAAGATCCCCGCCGGCAACGACAGCTTCACGTCCTCGACGACCTTGGGTCCCGCCAGGCCGAACGACTTACGCGTCTCGTCGTGCGCCCAGACTCCGCCGTACTGGCCGAGCGCCGTGCCGATGACGGCCAACGGCTTGCCGTTGAGCGCGCCGTTGCCGAACGGCCGCGACAGCCAGTCAATCGCGTTCTTCAGCACACCCGGGATGCTGCCGTTGTACTCCGGCGTCACGACCAGCGCGGCATCCGCTTCCGCCGCGGCCAGGCGGAGTGCCTGCACGACCTCGTCGACGTTGTCGCCGTCGATGTCCTCGTTGTAGAACGGCAGTTCGCCCAACCGGTCGAACAGCTGTAGCGACACACCCGCCGGAGCCGTCTCACCCGCCACCTCGGCTAGTTGCCGATTCAGCGAGGCCGCCCGCAGGCTGCCGACAAGTACCAAAACCTTCACGTCTGTCATGTCCGTAGAGCTCCCTTCGGTTGATTCGCGACGATCCTCTCATAGCTCAACTGGACCGCGGTCCGATTCATTCCGCCTGAAGTAATGTGCAGGGATGAGCATTGGTGACGGACTGATCGGGCTACCGGTCACCGATTCGGCACCGGTCGAGCGTGGCGACGCCGCCCGCAACCGTGCGCTGCTGCTGGCCGCCGCCCGCCGCCTGATCGACGAACGCGGCGCGGACACCGTCACGATGGACGACGTCGCCAACGCCGCGGGCGTCGGCAAGGGCACCCTGTTCCGCCGCTTTGGCAGCCGCGCCGGCCTGATGGTGGTGCTCCTCGACGAGGACGAGAAGACCGAGCAACGGGCGTTCATGTTCGGTCCCCCGCCGCTTGGGCCGGGCGCTCCCCCGCTGACCAGGCTGATCGCCTACGGACGCGACCGGTTGCGTTTCGTCTGGGATCACCGCGTCCTGCTCGCCGACGCCAACACCGATCCGCACATGCGCTTCAACGCTCCCGCCACCCTGCACCGCACCCACGTCCGCATGCTCCTCGCCGCCGCGGGCACCACCGGCGACCTCGACGCGCAAACACAGGCGCTGCTGTCGCTGCTGGACCCCGACTACGTCACCCATCAGGTCGAGGATCTCGGGCACGACCTCGACCGACAGGGTGACGCGTTGGAGAGCTTGGCGCGCAAGCTCTGCGGGAGCTAGTGCCCCATGGCGTGGGTGCTGCACGTCGACCTCGACCAGTTCCTCGCGTCGGTCGAACTGCGGCGGCGCCCCGAACTGGTCGGCCTGCCGGTGATCGTCGGCGGCAACGGTGATCCGACCGAACCACGCAAGGTGGTGACCTGCGCGTCCTACGAGGCGCGCGCATCCGGCGTTCACGCGGGCATGCCGCTGCGGGTGGCCGCCCGCAAGTGCCCAGAGGCGACGTTCCTTCCGTCGGATTCCACCGCCTACGACGAAGCGTCCGAGGAGGTGATGGGACTGCTCCGCGACCTCGGCCATCCGCTCGAGGTGTGGGGCTGGGACGAGGCGTACCTCGGCGCCGACGTCGCCGATCCCCACGAGTTGGCGCTGCGCATCCGCCAGGTGGTCGAGGCGCAGACGGGACTCTCTTGCTCGGTCGGGATCAGCGACAACAAGCAACGGGCCAAGGTCGCCACCGGATTCGGCACGCCGGCGGGGGTCTACCGCCTCGACGACGACAACTGGATGGCGGTAATGGGCGATCGGGGCGTCGACCAACTCTGGGGAGTCGGCCCCAAGACCACCAAACGACTTGCCGCCCTTGGCATCACCACGATCGGCGACCTTGCCACCGCCGACGCCGAAGTCCTGGTGTCGACGTTCGGTCCCAGCACGGGGCTGTGGATCCTGTTGCTGGCCAAGGGCGGAGGAGACACCACCGTCAGCACCGAGCCCTGGGTGCCGAGGTCGCGCAGCCACGTGGTCACCTTCGCCGATGATCTCACCGAACGCACCGCGATGGACGCGGCGATCGTCGAGCTGGCCCGCAAGACGCTCGCCGAGGTCGTCGAGCAGGGTCGCACGGTGACCCGGGTCGCCGTCACCGTCCGCACCTCCACGTTCTTCACCAGAACAAAGATCCGCAAGCTGGCGGCCCCCGGCACCGACGAGTCCGTCATCCGCGACACCGCGCTCTCGGTGTTCGACCAGTTCGAGCTGGATCGGCCCGTCCGTCTTCTCGGTGTTCGCCTCGAACTGGCCATGCCGGACGCCAGAAACGTCACCGCCCCCACCTAACCTCGTCAGCATGTTGCACACCGTCGCCATCCGGGGCTACCGCTCGATGCGCGAGGTCGTGATCCCCCTGACCGGCCTGACGGTCGTCACCGGCGCGAACGGCACGGGGAAGTCCTCGGTGTATCGGGCGTTGAAACTCCTCGCCGACTGCGGCCGCGGGGAGGTGATCGGCTCGCTGGCCCGCGAAGGGGGGCTGGAGTCGGTGCTGTGGGCAGGCCCCGAGAACCCCACCGGCGCGCGTCGCACCGGAGAAGTGCAGGGCACCACGCGGACCAGGCCCGTCGCGCTCGAACTCGGTTTCGCCTCAGACGATCTCGGCTATCTGATCGACCTCGGCCTGCCGCAGTACGCCGGGCCGAAGTCGTTGTTCTCACGCGACCCCGAGATCAAGCGGGAGATCGTGTTCGCCGGTCCGCGGCTGCGACCAAGCGCCGCGCTGGTCCGTCGGGGCGGCGACTACGCCGAGGTCGCCGACGACGCCGGGCGTGGCTTCACCAGGCTCACGCGCGCCTTGACCACCTACCGAAGCGTCCTCGCCGAATACGCCCTACCCGAGCTCGCCGCGGTGCGCGATCGACTGCGCGACTGGCGGTTCTACGACGGGTTCCGGGTCGACGCCGACGCACCGGCCCGCCGACCACGGATCGGCACCAGGACGCCGGTGCTGTCCGACGACGGCGGCGATTTGGCTGCCGCGGTCCAGACGATCCTCGAGCTGGGCTCCGGGGACCTGCAGCGGGCCGTAGCCGACGCCTTCGACGGGGCCGAGGTGTCCGTCGCGGTGCACGACGGGCTCTTCGAGTTGCAGCTACGACAACCCGGAATGTTGAGACCACTGCGCGCAGCCGAATTGTCGGACGGCACATTGCGATTCCTGCTCTGGGGGGCAGCGCTTCTCAGCCCGCGACCGCCCTCGTTGATGGTGCTGAACGAGCCGGAGACCTCGCTGCACCCCGACCTGGTGGCGCCGCTGGCCTCGATGATCCGCGCCGCGGCGGCGTCCACCCAAGTCGTCGTCGTCACGCACTCCCAGATGATGCGCGAGCATCTCGACCTCGACGACGCCAGCGAGATCGAGCTCTACAAGGAGTGGGGTGAGACGCGCGTCGCCGACCAGACGATGCTCAGCACACCGCCGTGGGAATGGGGCAAGCGCTGATGCTTACGGCCGCTTGGACGGTCGCAGCGCTCGGGTGAAGATCACGTTCACCCGGCGCATGGCGACGCTGTACGGCCACCATGCCACCCGCTTGAACGCGTACAACGCGCGGATGTCGTGCGAGGTGTAGATGAGGTACCGGTTGCGGGCGACGCCGCGAAGGATCTTGTCCGCGACCACCTCCGGCGACACGGCGTGGCCGCTGAACCGCTCCACCCACTTCTGCACCTGCGGATGTTCGCGGTCGACGCCGACGATGTCGACGCTTTGCACCATGGGCGTCTTGACCGCCCCGGGGACGACGACCGACACCCCGATGCGGTGCCTGGCGAGGTCGAAACGCAGCACCTCCGACAGGCCGCGCAGGCCGAACTTGCTGGCGCTGTAGGCCGCGTGCCAGGGCAGGGCCACCAATCCGGCGGCCGAGGACACGTTGACGACATGTCCGCCCCGGCGGGCGAGAACCATTGCGGGGACGAAGTTTTCGATGACGTGGATGGGGCCCATCAGGTTGACCGAGATCATCGACTCCCAGTGCCGATGGGTCAGGTGGCTGACGGTGCCCCAGGCGGAGATCCCAGCGATGTTCATCACCACGTCCACCGCGGGCGTCGGCCCACCGATGGCGTCGTGGACCTCGGCGGCGAACGCGGCGACCTCGTCGTAGTCGGAGACGTCGAGCACACGATGAGCGGTCACCGTGGCGCCGAGGGCACGCGCGTCGGCGACCGTCTCGGCGAGCCCCTCGGCGTTGCGGTCGGTCAGGAAGAGTTCAGCGCCGTCGGCGGCCAGCTTCAGCGCCGTCGCACGACCGATTCCACTCGCTGCGCCGGTGAGGAGACATCGTTTGCCCGCGTAGCTGTGAACCATGGTCGTGACCCTACCGACCCCGTCAGCCGCCGGAGAGGCTCCCGCCGCCCCACAGGGAGTACAGCCACAGCCGTTCCAGGACCTCGACAGCGCGCGAGATGTCGCGGTCGGCGCCCACGAAGGCCGTGTCCCCGGACAGGGTGGAGCCCGTCGTGGCGGCGAGGGTTCGCACCAGCGTCGGCACGTCGTCGGAGATGGGGTGGGCCGTCCCAGCCTTTGCCTCGTCCTCGACGATCTTCACGATCTGGTCGATCACCGACCCCAGCTGTTGATCCAGGATCTCGCGGATCTCGGCATCGGTGCTGCGGGCCGCGTTACAAGCCGACATGACCGGGTCGTTGTGCGAGTAGACCAGGGCGGCACTGCCGACCATGCGCTTGGCGAACGCGGCGGTGGACTCGTCGGCGCCGCGCGGAGCGAAGTAGTGGGTCAACTCCTCGAGTTCCTGCATGGCCTCGGCGAGCATCTGCGCGAGCACCGAGTACTTGGAGTCGAAGTAGAAGTAGAAGCCGGATCGGGCCACGCCGGCACGGTCGCTGATGGTGCTGACGGACAGCTCCGAGAACGGCTTTTCGCGCAGCAACTCGTGGACGGCGTTGAGGATCGCATCACGTTGCCGGTCACCGCGGCTTCGGCGGGCCTCACTGGGGGCGGATTCGGCAGTCATCGCATACAACCTTTGCACCGACGCCACGCCAGATCAAAACTTGACATGCGTCAAGTAGGGCGGACAGGATGAGTCAGGTCAGTGACATCGACCACAGACGTCCTTCAGCCCAGGAGCATGCCAATGGCGACCATCAGCACCCCGGAGTACTTGCGAGACCAAGCGAAGCGCCGCTTCACGCCGTCGATCAACAACTTCCCTGGGATGGCCGCCCTCGAGCGGAAGCTGCTGCGCACCGACTTTCCGCAGAAGTCCCTGGCAGAGCCGCCCGCAGGCAGCGGCCTCAAGCCGGTGATGGGCGACGCCGGCCTGCCGGTCGTCGGCCACATGGTCGAGATGTTCCGCGGCGGACCCGAGTACCTGATGCACATCTACAAGACCAAGGGCCCGATCTACTACGCCGATTCACCGGTGTTGGCCGCGGTGACGGCGCTGGGACCCGACGCCGCGCAGGCGATGTACGGCAACCGGAACAAGGACTTCTCCCAGGAGGGCTGGATCCCGGTCATCGGGCCGTTCTTCCACCGCGGCCTGATGCTCCTCGACTTCGAAGAGCACATGTTCCACCGGCGGATCATGCAGGAGGCCTTCGTCCGCACCCGCCTCGTCGGCTACACCGAGCAGGTCGACAAGGTGGTGTCCCAGGTGGTCGCCAACGACTGGGTCCCCAACGACCCCCGGTTCCTGCTCTACCCCGCCATGAAGCAGATGACCCTCGACATCGCCTCGATGGTGTTCATGGGCCACGAGCCGGGCAGCGACCACGAACTCGTCACCAAGGTCAACAACGCCTTCACCACCACCGTCCGGGCCGGCAACGCGATCATCCGCACCGGCGTCCCGCCCTTCACCTGGTGGCGCGGCCTGCAGGCGCGCAAGCTGCTGGAGAACTACTTCGCGGCCCGCGTGAAGGAACGTCGCGGTGCGGAGGGTTCGGACCTGCTCACCGTCTTGTGTCAGACCGAGGACGAAGACGGCAACAAGTTCTCCGACGAGGACATCGTCAACCACATGATCTTCACGATGATGGCCGCGCACGACACCTCGACGTCGACGGCCACCACCATGTCGTACTACCTGGCCGCCAACCCCGAGTGGCAGGAGCGCTGCCGCGACGAGTCCGACCGGCTTGGCGACGGACCAGTCGACATCGAGTCGCTGGAGAAGCTGGAGTCACTCGACCTCGTCATGAACGAGTCGATGCGGTTGGTGACGCCGGTGCAGTGGGCCATGCGACGGGCGGTCCGCGACACCGACCTGCTCGGCTACCACATTCCCAAGGGCACCAACGTCATTGCCTACCCGGGGCTCAACCACCGGTTGCCGGAGTTCTGGACCGACCCGATGAAGTTCGACCCCGACCGGTTCGCCGAGCCCCGCAACGAACACAAGAAGCATCGCTTCGCGTTCACGCCCTTCGGCGGCGGGTCGCACAAGTGCATCGGCATGATGTTCGGTCAGCTCGAGGTGAAGGTCATCATGCACCGGTTGCTGCGCAAGTACCGGCTGGAGCTGGCGCACCCCGGTCGCGAGCAGAGGTGGGACTACGGCGGCATGCCCGTGCCGATGGACGGCATGCCGATCATCCTGCGGCCGCTGCGCTAGCCGCGGCGGCGGTCGGACACCACGATCCACAGCGCCGATACCAGGAAGTAGAACGCACCGAAGCCTGCATAGGGCGCGACGTCGGCGATGCCGGGAACCACGGACCCGTTGGCCTTGACCAGGAAGGTGCCGCCGACGACGGCGGACTGAGCCCCGCTGAGCACCATCGCCCATTGGGCGCCAACGGTTTTCCAGCGGCGCAGCCCCGTGCCGAGCTGGAAGAGGCCCGAGAGCGTGGCCCAGACGCCGAACACGCCGAGGACGGCGTACATGCTCATCCCCAACGCGATTGCCACCGCGGCGGTGGTCGTGGCGCTGACGATCGCGTTGAGGGCTTGGGTCGGGTTGTGCCGCAATCCCCCGTTGCGTCGGGCGTCCTCGACGTTCGCGGCGGCATCCCACGCGGGATAGAGGATCAGGAGAACACCGGCGAGAACCGGCGTGTCGGCGGCCACGGCGAAGGCGGCGGCCACCCAGACGATCGAAAATGCTGCTCTTGCAAAGTAGTACGTGGTGAGCCAGCGTCGTCCATCGGTTCTGCGGTCCTCGAGCACTCGTTCGGTCATCGCCGTCGTCCTTCCATGAGGGGTCGCGCCCTGCGTCGGCGACGAGGGCGGTCGGTTCTGGTGGTGCAGGGCTAGCTCAGCGGCGTGCCGTCAGCGCGTCCAACAGGGGCTCGGTGACCAAGGCGAAGACCTTCCCGTCGCCGTACGCACGGGCGGAGAGCATCGCACCGTGAACGGCGGCCATGAACTTCTCCGCTTCGGCTGCTGCGGTGTCGTCGAGCGTGAATGTTCCTTGTTTGCAACCGTTGTCGAGGACGGCAGCAAGCCAGGTCGACAGCATCGCGAAGTACGCACGCACTTCGGCCACGACCTCCTCCGGCAGGACGGGGATCTGGGTGGCGAGCAGCGCGCACAGGCAGAAGGTGTTGGTGCCGTCGAGGATGCAGTCCGACCAGAACCCGATGTAGGCCCGCAACTGGTCGAGCGGGTCGGGATGTCGCCTCGCCATGTCGGCGAACCCCGCCTCGGCTTCCTCCCGATACCGCGCGACCAACCTGCTGACCAGGTCGACCTTGGTCGGAAAGTAGTAGTGGATGCTCGCCTTTCGGATGCCGACCGAGGTGGCGACGTCGGCGTAGCTGAAGCCGTTGTATCCGCCACCGACCAGCAGGGCTCTGGCACTGCGCAGGATGTCGTCCTCGGTGGTCGCCGTCATGACGGCCAATCT